>JAAUQT010000330.1 GCA_012033495.1 Cyanobacteria bacterium RM1_2_2
ATTGATACCGACAAAAACTTCTCAGTAAATAGACAAAGTGAACTGATAAGATGCTCGGCTCCGCTCAACGATGCAACCCTCAGCATTTGATCGGTTGAGCGCAGTCGAACAGTGGGTTGAGCGCAGTCGAACAGTGGGTTGAGCGCAGTCGAACAGTGGGTTGAGCGCAGTCGAAACCCGAATTTAAGTCCGTTTTATGGGGTTCTTCTACTTACCTCATCCGTGCTTCATTACGTGCTTCATTAAATGTCAATTAAGTCTTCTAGAAACTCTACTTAAATGTGAGATAGTCAACACCTGAAGGATCGTTCAACAACGCTGAATTGCAGGAGACACGTTATGGATGTAAAAGCCGCCGTTGCCTTTGAAGCCGGAAAGCCTCTAAGCCTTGAAACCGTGCAGCTTGGAGCACCGCAAGCCGGAGAAGTGCTCGTTGAGATTAAGGCAACAGGGGTTTGCCACACCGATGCTTACACGCTATCGGGGAAAGACCCAGAAGGGCTGTTTCCAGCAATTTTAGGGCACGAAGGAGCGGGGATTGTGGTGGAAGTGGGGGCAGATGTGAAGTCGGTGAAACCGGGCGATCACGTGATTCCGCTGTACACACCAGAGTGTCGCAACTGCGAGTATTGCCTCAGCCGCAAAACGAACTTATGCCAAGCGATTCGCGCTACCCAAGGCAAAGGTTTGATGCCCGACGGCACGAGTCGATTTTCGATTGGCGGCGAAATGATCCATCACTACATGGGCACTTCCACATTTGCCAACTACACGATTTTGCCGGAAATTGCGGTTGCCAAAATTCGAGAAGATGCCCCGTTTGATAAAGTTTGCTACATTGGCTGTGGCGTCACGACCGGAATTGGGGCAGTCATCAATACCGCTAAAGTGGAACCGGGCGCAAATGTAGTGGTGTTTGGCTTGGGCGGCATTGGCTTGAATGTGATTCAAGGAGCACGCATGGTGGGAGCTAATATGATCATTGGCGTAGATATTAACCCCAGTAAAAAAGCGCTGGCCGAAAAAATGGGCATGACGCACTTTGTCAACCCGCAAGACGTGGAAGGCGATTTGGTTGCTTACTTGGTTGATTTGACCAAGGGCGGCGCAGACTATAGCTTTGAGTGTGTGGGCAACGTTAACCTGATGCGGCAGGCGCTAGAGTGTTGTCACAAAGGCTGGGGCGAAAGCATCATTGTAGGAGTGGCAGCAGCAGGGCAAGAGATCAGCACTCGTCCGTTTCAGCTAGTCACCGGTCGCGTCTGGAAGGGAACCGCGTTTGGTGGAGCTAGAGGACGCACAGATGTACCTAAAATCGTTGACTGGTATATGGACGGTAAAATTAATATTGATGATTTAATTACCAGCGTAATGCCGATTGAGCAAGTGAATCAAGCATTTGACCAGATGCATCACGGAGAAGGGATTAGAACAGTATTAACGTTTTAGTAATAGTGTTCCAGGATGTTTCCAACTTTATTCCTCAACTTCTGCGAAACTCACCTTCTCGTAAATTTCACCCAGTTTGATTTAAAATTCAACTGCCTCCAGATTCAGCATCTCATCGGCTGATTGATACTCAGTCAATAGCCATTTTTTCTCGACTGTTTTTACACATTGTATTACGCGATACTCAGTTGGGCTGATTAAAATATATTCTTTGAACTCAGCAATTGACCGATAATAGAGAAACTTATCGCCCTGATCGTAGTTTTTAGTAGACTGAGACAGCACTTCTACCATCAACGTTGGATTCATTAAGGTTGTAGTGTTGGTTCCCGTGCAAATAGGTTCGCCTTCAATCAGTATTACATTTGGGCGTTATATCTAGACATTACATTTGGATAAGTGTACTGACGACACTAAGGAATCTACAGTCGCATATCGCCAAGGTAGACGCGATGATTTCCGCCTCGAAGTCCAAATTTCAAATGAGCAAAAATATTACCAACGATTTCATTGTGATTCGTTATGCCTTCAAACATCGGAACAATTTCTCCGTCTCGGTATTTGCTTTTGTAGATTGCTGCTTCCTCTAATTTCGGATATTCTTCCGGCGTGTAGTGGTGTTTCCGTCTTGGAGTTTCAACCAGTGTTGTTTTAACCAACATTTTTGCCACCTCATTAGCCTCACTAGATTGAAATGAGTACCTTGATTCTAGAGTTAAACGAATTGCTGAGCTTAGAATGAAGTCTGACGGTTGCGTTCGGAAATTTTTATGGTTGCATCAATTCAGTTAATCAATCAGTCCCTTTGTTTTGGAGGAACCGTTGGCTTTTATCAACACTCCTCTGAAACTTGTAAGAGCGACATGAAGTTTGCAGTTTACCTGCCGCCTCAAGCCAGCACAAAACCAGTGCCAATTCTCTACTACTTGTCAGGATTGACCTGCACCGAGGAGAACTTTACGGTGAAAGCGGGGGCGCAACAGTTTGCTGCAAAATATGGGCTGATGCTGGTTGCTCCGGATACGAGTCCGCGCAATCGCGGAATTCCGGGTGAAAACGATAGTTCGGATCTCGGCACAGGAGCAGGGTTCTATGTCGATGCTACCCAAGAGCCGTGGCGAACTCACTATCAAATGTACAGCTATGTGACCCAAGAATTACCTGCACTTATCCACGCCAACTTTCCGGTGATGCCTGATCGGCAGGGCATTTTCGGTCACTCGATGGGGGGGCATGGGGCGTTGGTTTGCGCGCTGAAGAATCCCACTCAGTATCGCTCGGTGTCCGCCTTTGCGCCCATTGCCGCTCCGATTCAGGCTCCGTGGGGGCAAAAAGCCTTTAGCGCATATCTAGGGCAGGATCAGACAAGCTGGAAAGCCTATGATGCCAGTGAACTCGTTCGTACAACCCAACTTAACCACACCATTTTGATTGATCAAGGAACCGCTGATTCGTTTCTAGAAAAACAACTCATGCCCCAGCGGTTTGAACAAGCCTGTGCTGAAGTTGGGCAACCGCTGAAGCTGCGACTGCAAGACGGCTATGATCACAGCTACTACTTCATTGCCACTTTTATGGAAGACCACATTCGGCATCACGCTGAGCAGTTAAGTAGAAGAACTCCATGAAACGGACTTGAAATTCGGTTTCGACTGCGCTCCAACCCCGCCGTTTGACTGCAGACTCA
>JAAUQT010000124.1 GCA_012033495.1 Cyanobacteria bacterium RM1_2_2
AAAATTCGGGTTTCGACTGCGCTCAACCCACTGTTCGACTGCGCTCAACCCGCCGTTCGACAGTGCTCAACCTGCCGTTCGACTGCGCTCAACCGATCAAATGCTGAGGGTTGCACGTTGAGCGGAGCCGAGCATCTTATCAGTTCACTTTGTCTATTTACTGAGAAGTTTTTGTCGGTATCAATTCGGAACCTACTTGTCATTTTGGAGTGAAGTTATTGTCCGAAATCAAATCGCTTCAGCAGTTCTACGGGATTATTCAGCATGATTGGAAATTGCGAACAGATGCAGCAATGTGATTGCAGAAATTAATCCTAAAGAAATCTTTCCGGAGTTTTGTTGTGATCGACGTACTGTGGATTAGTGTTCTTTGTTTATTTGTGTGGTTGACCATTTCTATCAGTTATCCTTGTTGTAAATCTACGCTTCGCTCCCTGTTCTCATTGTTGACTCCTAATACATTGAGGTTTAGCGTAGAGGCAATTCCAGAAACCACCCAAACTAAATTAGGCTTCAGATTCTAATTCAGCAAGTTATAGTGTGTTCCGTTTTTGATCAATAACTTCCCTGAATTTATTGCAACTTTTGTACCCTGAATCAATTCAGGCTTGTTTTACTGCATCACATCATGACGCAAGCAGTTGAGCACCCTGAATACATCACCCGCGAATCAGCATTAGAAGGAGATATATTGTGGCAACAACAACCGAGTTTGCGAATCAGGTTTTGTCCCTTACCAACGAATTTCGGGCTCAAAACGGTCTACCAGCCTTAAAACTCAACGAAGAGTTGAATGCTGCTGCCTATGCCCATTCGGAAGATATGGCGAAGCAAGACTATTTTGACCACATTGGCAAAAATGGCTCTAAGCCTTGGGATCGCGCTAAGGTAGTTGGCTATGAAGCTCGGTCGATGGGCGAAAACATTGCCGCAGGCTACACTACCGCAGCAGCCGTGGTTCAAGGGTGGATCGATAGCCCCGGACACCGGGCCAACCTGCTCAACAGCAGCTACACTGAACTTGGCGTTGGCTATTTTAATCTCGCCAATGACACGGGTTCTGTGAACTACAAAACCTACTGGACGCAGCTATTTGGCAGCGGTGATCTCAACCCCAATTCTTCTTTACCAAGCCCAACCCCCACACCTGCCCCAACTCCATCGCCCACGCCTACACTGGCAGGCAACGACGAGCTAATTGGCAGTTCTGCCGGAGAGCAGCTATCTGGTGAAGGCGGCAACGATCGGATTTATGGCAACGGCGGCAACGATACGCTTGCGGGTGGCATTGGTGATGACTTGCTCAACGGCGGCGCAGGTAACGATATGATGACAGGGGGTGACGGCAAAGATTCATTTGTGTTCGATTCAGGTCGAACGTTTGCGGCGGTTGACTTTGGCATCGATCGAATCACCGACTTTGTCAGAGGAACCGACAAAATCGTGCTAGATAAATCCAGTTTCGGCGCGATTAGTTCAACTCAAATTGGCATCGTTCGGCGAGATGGGTTGGCGAGCACAAGCAGCAAACAAATTGTCTATAGCCGGGGGTCAGGCAGGTTATTCTTCAATTCCAATGGTTCAGCGAGTGGATTTGGCAGAGGAGGCGCTTTTGCCATTATCGACAGTGACAACAACTCATCAACAGCAGCCCCCAGTCTGTCTGGATCTGACTTTCAAATCGTGACGTGATCTCATCACCCTGGATAGCGAATCGAAATAGCTGAACGAGCATTTGAACAAGATCCGTTTCGTAAAAAATACCGAATGGGAATTCAATCAGGTCGATCGTGGGTAGGGGCGGGTTTTGCTGTCAAATCGATTGCCGGATGCCCATTGATCTGCTCAACCCGCCCGTCCAGTTGACGGATTGCAATCCACGATCCCTATTTTTCGCATACGGACGTTCGCATCGCGTGTGCGAAGCACTCAGCATTTGGGCTGCAACTCTATCCCTTATAAAACCCTTGGCTGAATGCTTCGCCCTCCTTGATACTGCTATTCCACAGACGGAGTTGGTATACCACCGCAAAAAACAATCCCTCCAGTCAATTGAGACCAGAGGGACAGAGTTGATAATCCTTTACTATTTTGGTTTTGATGACACTAGCTACATTGACGGAACATTAGATTCCAGAAAATTAGCTTCTGCCCGCCTCCGTTTTTTCTAATTGTGATATCTCTGATTGTGATAACTGTGACTACTGACCGTACCATTCCTTTCGCCACTGCGTCATTTCGTCGATTTCCTGTTGCTGGCTAGTGAGGATTTCCTGAGCTAGGGTTTGAATTTCAGGACGCTCGCTTCTCTCTGCTGCCTGATTGGCCATCTCGACAGCGCCTTGGTGATGCGGAATCATCATGTTGATGAAGCGCAGATCAAATTGGTCATCGGCAGCACCCAAATCACCTGCCATCATCATACTGTCACGCATTTCAGAGGTCATGGGCATCATGTGCCCCATGCTCGCGTCATACATCATCGGCGTGTCGTCTGCGTCCGTATACCAAGCCTTACGCCATTCCTGCATTTGAGTAATTTCCTGTTCCTGAGCCGCAATGATTTCCTCGGCAAGCTGCCTGATCTCAGGTCGAGTCGATTTCTGTAGGGCTTCCTGTGCCATGATCACGGCTCCCTGATGATGTGGAATCATCGCATCAATAAACCGTAGATCAAACGCTTCGTCTTTCGGCCCAAGCTCCATGCTCATCCCGCCGTGGTTCATTCCCGGCATTGAGTTATCATCCATCCCTGGTTTTGGACTTTGAGTAACCGTTTGAGCCGAAGATAGCTCGCTACTGGAAGGCTCATTGCTAGGAGTTGGTGTCGTGGCATTGGTGCAGGCAGCAAGCCCAACAGAGAAGATAGTTGCAGCACTCCCTAGCATGAGCAAAGTTGAGGGTTTCTTCAGTTTCATGAGTCGTTGTCTCGTACTGGATTTCGGATGATTGTTCTGCTTCCAGATTAACGAAGAAAAATGAAATGGAAATGAAATTATAATGGGCACCAATTTATAAAACGGTAGTGCCATTTAGGGCGCGTTATCCATTGATACTAATAATGGTCAAACCTTGCAGCATTAGCTTGATCGCGCCCGCCCTCAAAAACAGGCTAGGGGCTGTCGCGCTGCCATCGTCAGGTTTTAGCTGGAATGGATGACACGCCCCTAACGATGTTGAATGAACTTACACCACGAATTTGAAAAACAAGGGAAATTCGCGCCATAAATTTGGAAGGCTTAAAATGTTGGTAAAACTGAGCTACGCGCCGCGAATTTGAAAGCCGCACCATTTTTTGTGAAAACGTACATAGCGCAAAATAGCGTGACGTGGGACAACAGTCTTAAAGTGACCAATTTAACAAGCTATTATAGGGCTTACGCAAGAACCATCTTGAGGGATGGACTTTTGGGTTTTGATTGCGTCTGAGTTCACGCGATATCGTGCTGTGTGAGCGTCCCATCGGGTGAGCAATCTCTCGGATGGATAACTGGTTCATTTGCTTCAGTTGGTATAGCTCCAAGCGTTCATCTGCGCTAAGCTGCCTCTAGCTCATTAGGATTTCCTGTTGTTGTGGTAAAATACTAGGCTATCCTTTTGAGTCCCTTTCGAGGAAGCTTTTAGAGGTGGTACGCTTCAGATTTGAATTGGCGTCATCTTTAATTTTTAATTGTTTCTGTGCCCACTCTCGAAGTTGTTCATCGGGATCGTTTTCTGTTTTGAGGACAGCAATTGCTTCGACTCAAAGTTATGCATCATTCATGGGTTGGATAGAGTTGGTCATCGGTTTTCTCACCAAACATTGTCATAGTTGTAGCCAATTTTGAATTTGTAGTTCTGGGATACGTCGAAAATGCTCAAGATTGTTGGTAGCTACACATAGTCCATCAGTCAACGCAGTGGCTGCAATTAAAATGTCTGCATCTCCAATTAATTCACCTCGTTGCCTTAAAAATGCATAGATGTCAGATGCTTTGACAATCGCTTCATCTGTAAGCTGTAAAACTGTATTCACATCACAGAAGCGATCGAATGTTGTAATTTGCTTAGCTGCGCCTTTTGCTTTGAGTCCGCGTAGAATTTCATAACGAGTGATAATCGAGAAGGTGAACCGTTCGTGATCCATCAAGTATGCTTGAGCTTTTGGGATAACGACAGGATGTTGACGCATAATTGCGGAGAGAATGTCAGTATCTAAAAGTGTCAGTCGTGTTGCCATCACTCCATCGTTTCTCCAAAGAAGTTTTGGCGATCTAAGGCAATGTGTTCAATTTCATAAATCTGCTCATCAGAAAACCCTTGATAGACTTCAGACGCTAATTGGAGCATTTGACTGGGTGAAACTTGGTTTTTTGAATGCACAATTAGCTGAACTTCCTGTCCTTCAGATAGTTCTAGTGCTTTCAAAGGACGAAAAACACCGTTTTCATAAATTGCTTCTACAACCTGTTGCATATGATTAAATGTCCTCCACTGTTAATTTTTATCTGCTTTTTCTAACTGCTTTTGTGCCCACTCTCGAAGTTGCTCATCGGGATCATTGATGGCTCGATCGTGCAGGAGTTCAATTATTTTTGGATGGGTGGGATTGGGAATCAGACTATGAAATTTCTTCTAATTCAGGAACATGTTCAGTTTCGTAGTTTTCGATTAAAACACCAATCACATCCATCATGGAAGCAAGCGGATGCGTTTCATCTTCACCCACCTGATCAATGAGGCGATCCAGCAGCTCGACGAGACGCTCATACTCGGCTTCAGTATGGGGAACAAAAATAGTCTGAGAAACGAATGACCAACCCGTAATCATTTGCTCAAGATTAAGACTCTGCATCATTTTTCCACCTCTCTTCATCATATTCTGCGTGAGTTAATACAGCCCGAATATAGATCTTCTTCCGGTTGTAATGAATAGCGGCAATGAGTCGCACTTTATTTCCTCCAATGTTGAAAACCGTCAATGTGCCAACTTGATCGGCAGATGGAAATACTTCGCGTAGTTCGGCAAAAGAAGCAAATTCATTTTGTTTAACGAGTTGATACCACTGAACCAGAGCATTTTTTGTATTTGGATGAAGTTCGGCAAACTCATTTAACCGTTTGCGGGTAATCACATGCATATTAATCTGTGTCTTCAGCATAGTCAGTAGGTGAGCCAAACTCAGCTTCTATTTCTCGCTGTTCAGCATCGTCAACATAAGGCATTAAAATTTTGCAGAGCATTAATCTTTCCTCTCGCAAAACTTCGCGCATTGTCTCTTTAATTAGCGCTTTAAGTTCTTGAATTTCCATCATTTTCTCCACAAAAAATATGAGATTTTCTATTTTAGAATCCTGCTTCTATTGTCGCTCACCTTCCATTTTCGCTAACTGCTCCCGCACCCATTCTCGAAGCTGCTCATCGGGATCATTGATAGCTCGATCGTGCAGAAGTTCGGGCGTTTTTGGGTGAATGGGATAGTGGGTGAGGAGGGCTTCAAGGGCAGTTTGGCGAGGATTAACTTCCCAATGTTTCTTACGCTCAAAGGGATCAGTAACGGCAGCCTGGCATAAGAATTCCACTACTTCGGGATCGTCCATCCAGAATTTTGTAATGCTACGCAATGCGTTCCATCGCAAACTTGAACTGTCGCCCTGTTGAGCCAGTTTTTTGAGGATTGGTAAAGTATCTGGATCATCTTTCCAACTTTGAGATAATTCGCTCAATGCTTCTAACTGAACTATCCAAGCGCTGTCTTGTCGAGCTAATTTTTTAAGAATGGGCAGAGTCTCTGGCTCATCTTTCCAATGTTTTGCTAGTTCTTTGACCGCTGCTTCTCTTGCATTAGAATTTTCATCTCGTTGGGTTAGAAGATTTTTTAGAATTAGCAAAGTGTCTGGTTCATCTCTCCAATGCCTTACTAATTCTTCTACAGCAGCTTGTCCCGCTAATGAGTCTCCTTCTTGTTGAGCGACCATTTTGAGAAGAGGCAGAATGTCAATACTGTTTTCCAGCCGCGAACAATTGCAACCAGTGCAAAATATGATGCCCCCCACCACGAAGCATAGGAGGAGAGCTTTAGGCAATTCTGCAACCAAGTTAATACATTTTCGTCCTCGTTCCAAGCTACAGCAACTACTTCAGCCATTTGAATGAGTGCTTCAAAATAAACTCTCTCAATCGCTTTATCTTCTATTTTTCCTTGATCAATTCTAATAACTGATCTGATGTTGTAGTGATCGACTTGGGATTTTCGACTTCAATTAAGCATTGAGTTGCTAATAGCAAATTTTTGATTTCAGTTTCTGAAAAAAGATCAGGTTGTGCGCCATCAACCTCTCTTGTCATCAAAAACTCAATCAACTCCCCCGCAAATTTTGTGTCGATCATTCCGCAGATTAGCCGCAGAACTTCGTGCCAGGTTTCGTCTTGCCAGTGTTGACCAAAGATTTCGTCGCGGAGTTGTTCAAAGCTGATGGTGCGCTGTTTTTCAAAGCGATTGACGATTTCTACGGCACAGAAATATTCCAAAAAGGTGCGGTGCATGAAGCCGTAAGTGTCTGCGCCACGATAGCAGAGAATGAAATTGCGTTCACGGAGTTGATCAATTAAGCGGGCGGCTTTTTCTCGCGGTTCGCTGAAGCCCTGATCGCGCAAGTAGGTGGTTACGAGGCGGATCAGTTGGTCAGCGCTGATTAGGTTGCCTTTCAGCCCTGCGTCGCCTGCCTGCATTTCGTAAGCGATTAGCCGCAGCATTTCCTGTTTTTCGCGTCGCCCAATCGTGTCTTCTTTTAGGTTCAGCCGTTTGTGATCCACATCCCAGTGGTAGAGCAGCACCCGCGACGCCTGATCATACAAATCGGCTCGGTCGCGCGGTAGCTCTTGCCGACGGTTCAAGATCGCCATCATCGTCAGCAGCAGCGGGTTGTCAGCCAGATTTTGGATTGCCCTAGAGTTGGCGATGGCATCCTTGAGCCGCTGCTTGAGTCGGGTTTTATCAGCGTCGCTGCCCATCGCCAAATCGTACCAACGCTCGATGAATTCCTGCATTTCGGCTTCGTCTAGTGGCTGGATCGTAAACTGACGAAATCCAGCGTGTTGAAAGCGGTCTGGACTGTAGCCAATGATCCGCGATGTCACCAAAACTCGTGCTTTAGGATACTGCTGAGCAAAGCGGATGATATCGTCGATGATTGTCGATTGCGTGGCGCGATCAAACACCTCATCCAGCCCGTCAAACATGACGAGTGTGGAATGCTCCAACAAATGCTGGTGAAGCTGCTGCTGATCAAACTGCCAGTCTGCGCCGCGTCCCCGATGCAGAAAGTCTAGAAAGTTTGCCGATTTTGCCAGCGCATAGTCGCGTAACTCAATCAGCAGCGGCAGGGTTTTGGTTTTGCCTTCTGCCCAATCTAAAGCGAGATACTGCAACAGCGTCGATTTTCCGGCTCCCGGATCGCCCAAAATCACGGCATGGTTTGCCTCAGTGATTGCCTCCAACACCTTCCGCGAGGGCTGCTGGAAATACTCACGCCGATGATAATGTTCTAGCGCCTCAGGGGATAAATCCTGAAATTGACCCTCAGCTTGCAGTTGGCGTTTCAAATCTAGCGGCAGGTCATAGCGCATCGGCGGTAAGGCTTCCCGTACCGTCTGCTCGATGAATAAATTCCACAGCTTGATCCGATATTGCTGATCGGTGGTGTCAATCGTCGATAGTTTCAGGTAGCCGTGGCTGGCTTGCAGGCTGGCTCGATATTGGGCAAGGTCAAAGCCCGGATTGATTCCTGCTATCTGTTTAAGGCTTGCTGTCTGCTGTTCTTGCAGATTGATTGACAACAAATCCCGCAGTTCAGTATGCGCTCTAATGATGCCTTTGACTTCCATCACATATTCTCTGGCAACGCCGCGCCAGTCAAACTCCTCAGCCGGAAAGCGCCACCCCTCCGTTTGATAGGTCTGCGTCCAAATCTGCTGTAGCTGAGCGAAGTCAATCTGCTTACAATCTTGCTCAAATGCTTTGCCTAGCACTGGACGAACGGCTTTGTCTTGCACAAATCGTTTGATGGCAGACTTGTAATGATGCTCGATGCTCGTTTCTGGAACATCATTAAACTGAAGCTCTTTGATCAAGCGTTTGATCAAAAAGCCGACTGCTTCCGCCATCGGTTGCTTCAAGGTGTCTGCTTTCGCTTGAGCAACTCCAGTTTGAAGGCAATCTTTGAAAAAATCCTTGACATAATCTTCTAGCGCAGCTTTGCCCAGGTTTAATACCTGATCTAAAACCAGCTTGCTCAACTCAATTCCGGTTGTGGCGGCTAACCATTCCAACATGGGGCAAATTTTAGGTTCATCACTTCTCCACTATCGCACTGAGAGATCGGGAACCGACAGCCTGGTATCGAATTGCACTCGCCATTTAGGGTTATCCCCCTCTTTTTGCGCTCCCCTACCCTGAAGCCAGTGGTTTATCCTGAAAAAGAGGTAAATTCAAGACTTGGTTAAATTTTCTTTTTCAGCAAAAGCTAAATCAGCTATTTGTCAATTAGCTACTTGGCGGCATGGAGGGCAGCGTGAACTCAAACTACTACAAAAGCATTCAAATTTCGGGTCTTCGCTTCTGGTTGACCCTTCTGGCTGTGATCTGGTTATTGGGATCGATTGGTTTAGGCTGGATCGTTAAATCCTTTTTAATTGTGATTGGGATTATTTTAATTACGCCGGTGCTGGCGTTTATGGGCTTCCGCTGGTGGTTGAAGCGCAACTTGGTGGTAGATCGGTGTCCAGTGTGTAGCTACGAATCGGCGGGCATCAACAATACCCAAATGCGTTGCCCTAGCTGTAGCGAGCCTTTGAAGGTCGAGAAGGGGCATTTTTTGCGGCTTACCCCTCCTGGAACCGTGGATGTACAGGCGATTGATGTAACGGTGAAGCAACTGGAGGATTAATCTTCTCCCTCTTCGCCTTCTTCTTCCTCGCCTTCCTCTTCTTCTTCGCCTTCCTCTTCGCCTTCGTTCTCTAAAACGCCGCCTTCCTGTTCCTCTTGTTCTTCACCAGCCTGATTGCCGCCCAAGCAAGCTGTGATGCTGGTAGAGAGTCCTAAAAGTAGGAGCAGGAGAAAGATTTGATTACGAACCATAGAAAAACCTCAGTGCTGATGGTCGAGATAGTCAAGCAGTGCTCAGCCCAGATGACTGAACAGAGTTTTTATTTTCCAACAGAACAGGCGATAACTGACTTAGAAAAACGGAATCGTTACGATTAGATTTTCCCAGCGTGTAGGTTCATGAAGGTTCAGATTCCCGGATTCTCGAAGAATGGAGATCTGGACACCGACCGTGAATCAGCCAATCTAGAGGGGGCGGTAGGTGCGGTAGTTGATGCTGGGGAAAATGTTGTCAATCGCCTCGACTTTTTGCAGCCAGCCCGAATCGATTTTGCCTTGCAGCACGTCTTCCCAAAGTTTGTTGAACCGCATCAGGTGAGAGCGGGTGCGGCGGACGGCGTAAGGAACCATCGTGCCCGTTCGCATAATGAATGCCCAATCGGAAGACTGAGCCAGCAGCAGTTCGCGGGCGGCTTGGTTGAGGGCGCGGGTTTCTAGCTCATCGGTTGCTTCTCGACGCGAGAGATCGATCATCCGCTCGGCGGCTTTGTGCAGGTGGGGATAGATCCAGGCGTTGGTTTCGTTGAGCCAGTATTCGTGAAAGCCGCGAAACCCCCAACTCGACTGCGCCGGATGGCAAACTTGCTGGGTTGGGTGCTTTTTCAAATAGTCTGCCAGATGGGTCATTTCGTAGGTGCTTTGATCGAACCAGGTTTTGCGGAACAGGTAGTCAATAAACCACGGGCCTTCGTACCACCAGTGCCCAAATAGCTCGGCGTCGTAGGGTGACACGATAATCGGCGGCCGCTGCATGATGCCATACAGGTGCTCAATTTGCCGCTCTCGGTTATACAGGAAATTTCCGGCATGTTCGGCGGCTTTTTCGCGGGCCCAATGGGGATCGTAGTGAGCTTTTTCGCTCAGACCCAAACCGCGTCCAGTAATCTTGTGATATTTGATGCCCGTATTTTTGCGCTGACCGTTCGGCATCACATAGGGCTTGATGTATTCGTAGTCGGCATCCCAACCCAAGTCGCGGTAGAATTCGCGGTATTCTGGCGCACCGGGATAGCCCACCTCAGAAGACCAGACCTGCTGAGACGATTCGTGATCGCGTCCAAATACCGCTACGCCAGTTTCGGTAAAAATCGGGGCATAGGTGCCGAAGCGAGGACGGGGGCGGGCGTAGAGAATGCCGTGACCATCGGTGAGGAAGTAGCGTAGCCCCACATCGGCGATCATGCGCTCTAAGCCGTCATAATAGGCACATTCGGGCAGCCAAACTCCTTTGGGTGGGCGACCAAAGGTTTCTTCGTAGTGCTCGCAAGCCACCTGAAGCTGGGCCCAGACTGCCTGCGGATACATTTTCATTAAAGGAAAATATCCGTGGGTTGCGCCGCAGGTAATAATTTCTAAGTTATTGCTGTCTAAAAATTGCTTAAATGCACTGATTAAATCCTGCTGACAATGCTCCCATGTTTGTCTAACCTTGTTAAACTCAGTGGCATAAAATTCAGCTAAATATCGGAGGTGTCCATTGTGAACATTGTGATCGATCTCTTTTTCCGCCAACTCCTGAAGTTTGGCCAGATGGCTGCTGTATCGGTCTTGTAACAGTGGATCTTTCAGCATCGACACCAGCGGCGGCGTCAGACTCATCGTGAGCTTAAAATCGATGCCATCCCGTTTGAAGCCTTCAAATATCTGAAGGAGCGGGATATAAGTTTCGGTAATTGCCTCAAACAGCCACTCTTCCTCTAGAACATAGTCGCTCTCTGGGTGTCTTACAAAAGGCAAATGAGCGTGCAAAACCAGGGCAAGATAACCAATACTCATAGGCTGGAGGAGTTAGAGGGCTGAAAGGGGTGAATGCTGGACGGGATCACATCCGCTGCCAAGATTGTAAAGCAAAAATTAAGCAAATCGCTGTGCGTCCAATTGAGCTATGACAGACTCCAATCTTTTAGAACTGGCCAAGCTGGGAGATCCCCAGCAATTGCAACCTTGATGAATCAGTCGCTTCAGTCTCGTGGTATGAGTGCTACTGTTGATCGCCAGGGTGAGCGCCTGGAAGTGATCTTAGCGGCAGAGCGAGTCCCAAACCGTCAAGCTTTGACTGCATTTGTGCAGCAAGGCATCCATAATTTGGGCATTCAGTCTATTGCGTCTGTTCGCATTGTGGGACAGCAAATTGGGGCAAGCTATCCGGCTTGGATGCAGGAAATCCAGCTTGGGGCGCAGGGAGAGCCATCGGGGAATCTAGATGATCTCGACGATTTGGCGGGCAGCAGTTGGACGGCGGCTCCATTAAACATTCAACCAGAAACCGCGTCGGAGATCACGGTGATTCCATCCGACGACTGGATGGAGAGCAATTTGACAGCACGAGGGGTAGAGTCGGCTGACCTGGAGCCTAGCGACCTGTCGTTTTTGCCTGATACTGAACTCAGTGATTTGGCAGGTGATCTGATGGGCGACCTGGCGATGGATGAGTTATCTGATGCTGATCTGTCTAACACTGATCTGTCTAACACACTGGACGACACAGATGATATTCTGGCAGCCCTCACCGAACCGTCCGCCTCTTCGATCGCTTCACCAGGAGAGGTTGGGGCAGGAGAGGTTGGGACAGAAATAGACATAGCGCCCGATTTTCTGCAAGAACTCCTAGCCGATGTGGATGAATCTGAGCGCAGTTTGTTCGCCGAGTCACCTGACGGTTTACTCGACACGCTGGAGGGTTCGCCCGAAGATTTTTCTGAGGCAGACATGGATCTCCTGTTCGATGATTTCGACCAAACCTCTGGCAATCTGCCTGAGTCACTGCCTCAAACCACAGAAACCATCGAATCTGATTTGTCTGATTTAGATAACACTGCTGATGCGTCAGAAACCTCAGATGCTGATTTGCTAGCCTTTTTGAATCAGGCAGTAGAACCTTCATTCACCGGCAGCGCTGCTGAACCCCAAGGTTTTGCCATTGATGCTTTGCTCGATCCAGCGGAGATGTCAGAGGCAAATTTAATGGTCGATCCAGAGACCCCTGCGCTTGAGCAGCCTGACCGATTTTCTGACCGATCTGACGCTGCGGAAAGTCGCGCATTTGCAGAAGTTCCTCCCTCAGCGATGTCTTCCAATCCATCAGACAGCATTCTGGCTGGTCAGATTGAGGATTTGTTCAATGCTGAATTGGATGAACCGGGAGGCGCTTTCATTGAAGAAATTTTGCCAGAGCGCCCTTCAGCTACCGGAGAGGATTTGCGACAAGCGTTGGTCAGCGAAGCACAGCCCGCAGATTCCGTCCTAGCGCCGCTTGAAGACCCCTGGACGGTGCGCGTTTTGCCTGAAGTGTCGGAAGCTAGAACTGTTTTAGACCTACCCGACGATGACCCAGAAACCGGAGACCGGCCTGAATTCATGGTAGAACCCAGACCAGACACACCCGATGCCGCGAACGCCTCAAATGACCTAGATGCGCTGTTTGCTGAAAGCGAGGAGCCGCCTGTCTCGATGCCGCAGCTTGATCCGATCTTCTATGACTCCATTGCCGATGAAGAAATTGCAGAAGAAGATTTGGAAGAACTCCCTCCCGACTTCCTGCAAGATTTTTCCGCCGAATTTCCGGACGGGTTCCCCGATGAGTTTTCTGAAGTTGGGTTTTCTGAAGTTGGGTTTTCTGAAGTTGGGTTTTCTGAAGTCGAAGCGCCCTCATCTGTCGATGCTGAAGCCCAGCTAGATCCAGTCACTCCCGACGAGTTTGCTCTACCAAATGACTTTTTTGCAGACCCTGTCGAGCCAACGCTAGCTGAGCCAACGCTAGCTGGGCCAACCTCTTCAGATTCAAGCGATTTAGCCGCAGAGCTAGCCGCCCTTGATTTAACGACCGATCCTGCCTTGACTGATCCGACCTTTACAGATCCAACTTTTACAGATCGCGCATTTTCTGATTCCGCTGCTGATGATGACCTCACAACGTTGATTCAGGAATTTGAGGGCGACCCGTTTGAGGGTAATCAGTTTGAGGGCAATCAGTTTGAGGGCAATCAGTTTGAGGGCAATCAGGCTGATGACGTCACTGCCATTGATCCCGTGCTCGCTGCCGCTGATCGGGATTTGGAAGCTGACCTAGAAGGAGATTTAGTTGATCAAACCGTTGATCAAACAACCGTTAATCTGACGGACACTGACTCAACCGACGCTGATCTAGCAGATTTGCTGAGTGAGACGCCTCAAGGTAGACCGCTTGAAACAGAAGCCATACCTACCGAAACCAGCCCACCGCAGCCAGAAGATTTCTTCGCTGAGCCAATTGCCCCTCTGGATGCGCCTTTATCTGGTTCAGCATCTAGTTCAGCAAGTGCAGATTCGACGCTGACGGAGTCGCAACAGCCAGAAGTCAGCCAGGATGCCCTAGAAGCCGGATTGGGCGATTTCCGCGAAGGGCTGGTCGAACCGCTGCCCGAAGAATTTTTCGCAGACGAAGCTCGTCCCTCTGACACAGACTGGCAGGCTGACTTGCGCGATCCGCTCGATCTATCCGACGACACCGAAGCCAATTACATCATTGAAGACAGCACTCCGGCGGTAGTCTACACGCCGCCGCCTTTGCCGACATCAGAGACCCAAGCCACTCCAGAGCGGGGGACTCCGGGCTGGCTGTTTCCGCTGGTGCTGCTTTTTGTCGTAGCGTGGATCGCAGGCTTGCTTGGCTTTGCGGTGTTCCGGTCGAGTTTTGACCCATTGCCTAGTCCTCCGCCTGCTGGTGAACCAGAAGCACCGCCAGCCTCCCCAGTGGAACCTGCCGCACCTGCCTCTCCGACTTCTCAGCAGCCCAATCCGTCACCTGTCGCTAATCTGACTCAAGCCAGTCCCTTAGCGCGAGCGATTGAGCAGGCTTCAGATGCCGTTGCCCTCACCCAAGCGGCTCAGTCGGCTGATGACTGGGGGTTAGTGGCTAGCAAGTGGCAGCAGGCGATGAATTTGCTGAAAGCCATTCCCAACACCAGTCCAGATTATGCAACGGCACAGCAAAAGCTAACCGAATATGGGGCAAATGTGGCGGCTGCCCGCCAGAAGGCAAATTTACCAATTGTGGCAGCGGCTCCGCTGGGGGCGGCGAATGTAGCACAGGCAAACAGCCCTACTAGCCCTACTGTTAGTTCTGCTGGTAGCCCGAACGCTGCTATGGGAGTGGTTTGCAGTTCGATTGCGGCGGCTCCTAACTCACAGCCCGTCGAGTTGAGCAGCGTTCAGTTTGATCCAACTGTTGATCCGGCTGAGGCTAGCCCAATTGTAGGCTGCATCACCAACCACACGGAGCAATCGATCGCATCCGTGAATGTGGTTTACAACAGCAGTAGCAGTGCCACTAACAGTAGCAGTGGCAGTAACAGCGGCAGTGATAATGCCGCAGAAGCGACAACAGAAGCAACCGGCAATCTCAACTTTGGTCAACTTGATCCAAAGCAAACGGTGCCGTTTAAGAGCGCATTTACCGTGACGCCGCAGGTCACAAAACTGAACATTGCCGCTATTTCTTGGACAGCAGCAGGAACCTCTGAAGCGAAACAGCTTCCAGCAACAATCAACATTACGCGCCCCAATCAGGAAGGTTAGGGCTGAGGGAAACTCGCCTGAAGCTGCTGTAGCGCTTGTTGATGAAACGCCCCGCTCGCAGAGAAGTCAGCCTGTCTGCCGTTGGGCAAGCTCGTTAAGCGGATTTGCAGGCAGTCTGGTGGCGGTTCTGGCAGTCGTTCTGCCCACTCAATCGCCACAATGCCTAATGGGTACTCTCCGGCTTCCCAGTAAACCTCTAGATGCAGTTCGTTGACTTCTGGAGGCTGAAGCCGATACAAGTCTAGGTGGTAGAGCGGCAGGCGTCCTTCAAAATATTCGCTGATTAGGGTAAAAGTAGGGCTGACGATCGGTTCGGTGATGCCTAACCCTGCGCCGATTCCTTGCACCAGCGTCGTTTTGCCACTGCCGAGGTTGCCGTTGAGCAGCAGCGTACTTCCTGCCAGTAAAAGTTGCCCAAGCTGAACCCCCAACTGATGGGTTGCTGGCTGATCGGGAAGGCTAATTGTCCACTGATGGGTGGTCATGGATGGATGGGGGGCACGATGAGCATCTGTCATTCCAAATCGAATAGAGCGGCGGCTGAGCAAAAAAACTTGAATCAAATGCTCGATTGCGGTGAATTTGGTGAATTGGGCCTCACCTCAGCTTCTGCCACGGTCAGGCTGGCAGCAATGACCAGTCATCTCAAAAACTCATCTCAAAAAACGCCAAAAAAGCACCTTGGAAGGGTGCTTTAAGTCAAGATAGCAGGCAGAATACC
>JAAUQT010000125.1 GCA_012033495.1 Cyanobacteria bacterium RM1_2_2
GAGTTGGCAGCCCCTACCGCAGCAGCAGGCAAGCTATCAGCGCTTGTATACAGAAATTTGCAGGGCAATCGGCAGCTTAACCTCACTCGCATCACCGAACCCAACGAGTTTTGGGAAAAGCATCTATGGGATTCGCTGCGAGGAATTAAATGCTGGCTGGTGGCTGATTCTGGCGCTGAGGCTCTCTTTCAAGAAAACCCCTTTAAGGTATTGGATATTGGTACTGGAGCCGGATTTCCGGGCATTCCAGTAGCAGTTGCCCGTCCTGATTGGCATGTGACGCTATTAGATTCTACCCGTAAAAAAATTGCCTTCCTGGATGCTGTAATAGCAACACTCGGACTCACTCAAGTCCAAACGCGGGTCGGTCGTGCCGAAGAAGTGGGGCAAATGGCGCACCATCGAGCCGGCTATGATCTGGTACTCATTCGTGCGGTTGCCAACGCCTCTGTATGCGCTGAGTATGCCTTGCCGCTGCTGAAACTTAACGGAACGGCGGTTCTCTATCGAGGGCAGTGGCTAGAGACAGAAACCCAAGCCCTAACAGCCGCAGTGCAGCAGCTTGGCGGCAAAATTGACCGCATCGAGTCTTTTGTAACGCCCTTCAGTCAAAGCATCCGACATTGCATTTATCTCCAGAAACTGAAGCCAACGCCAGCCGCCTTTCCTCGCCCAACCGGAGTGCCGACGCAAAAGCCGCTGTAGGCATAGGTGTGAGCGTTGCGGAGGAGTATGAATCTGGAAGATCCCCGTTCAATCTGCATCACCCAATGTTGATCAGGTTTTCATCGCAGAAGCTGGGGATCTGTGCCGTTTTTCATTCCTCGAAGCAGCACTGTCTAGATATGAAATCTAGATATGAAACCTAGATATAAAACCCAACCGGGAAAGCAGGCTACTTCATCTTTTGTTTCACAAACGCCAAAAGTTGGCCCATCTGCTTTTTGAGCAGGTCAATCTCGGCTTGCATTTTCTGAATTTTTTGATTGAGGGCCTCCACATCACCCCCACCCGTAGCAACGGTGACTGGAGCAGGTGCGGCGGCTGTGGCAGCTCTCGGACGGGGCAACCTAGCCTTTGCCATCGAAGCTTTGATCGCTTCAATTAGCTCTTTCTGCTCAAATGGCTTTTCAATGAACTCAAAAAACTCGAACGGTTCAGGAATTTTTTCCGTGACTTCTTCCCGCCGCCCTGACATGAGCACCAAAGGAATCGTTTGCAAGTCTGTTTGAGACTGAATATGCTGGAAGACTTCCCAACCGCTCATTCGAGGCAGCAAAAAGTCTAGCATGATTAAGTTAGGACGCTCTTGGCGAATGCAATTGAGTCCTTCAACCCCATCTTTTGCTTCCAGAACCTGGAAATTTCCTTTGGGCAACATGTCCCGTACCATATTGCGGATGACTCGACTGTCATCAATAACCAGGATTTTATGACTTGCCACGATGGACTCCTCGGTAGGTGTAGGAACGAAACAAAAACTTGGCTACTCTTACACTAAATCTTATTCATTCCTGAAAACAAACCCCAATCAGCTTAGGTGTAAAGCTTCAGAAATTTGGCTTCTAGAGCATTTGGCTCGGCGAATTTGCCTCTGTGCTGCCACGATTCTGAACTTAGTGTAACGATGGAACTGTAGTGCAACTTTAAAGGTTAGCTTGCATCTTAACTTGAGACGGAAAGCGATTACCAGTTTTACTATTCCCGAAGCGTCATAAAATCTATCGCTCGACCAAATTTTATGCAATTCTCTGATTGCTTAGCGTATCTCGATGTTTAGGCTTTGAAGCCGATTTGTGGCACTGTGAAACTCAACTGTTACTCCATCACCTCTCCATCACCTATTGTTGCTCCATCACCTATTAACGATTAGAAGAGTCTAGAAATGCAGCCGTTGAATTTTGAAGAAACTCAACAACAGCACGGGGTAAAATTCAGCCCTATCGGTCGATCACCTCTAACGGAGATGCCTGCTTGGTTAAGGCGTTCCATTGGCAAAGCGAGCGAAATCTCTACGGTTCAGCAAATTATTAAACAGCGGCAAATTCATACCATTGTGAGGAAGGACGCTGCCCCAACCGAGGCGAATGCTATGCCCAAGGCACGGCGACATTTTTGCTGATGGGGCCGATTTGCACCCGCGCCTGTGGCTTCTGTCAGGTGGATAAGGGTCATGCTCCAATGCCGCTCGATCCAGATGAGCCGCAAAAAGTTGCTGAGGCTGTGAGCTTATTGGGATTGAAGTATGTGGTGTTGACCTCCGTAGCGCGCGATGATTTGCCTGATCAAGGGGCGGGGTGGTTCGCGCAAACGATGAATGCGATTCGGCAGGCGAATCCTCCCACTCAGATTGAAGTCCTAACGCCGGATTTTTGGGGCGGGACAGAGGGAGAAGCCAGCCAGCGCCAGCGAGTGGCAACGGTCGTTGAGGCTCAGCCTGCCTGCTATAACCACAATGTTGAAACCGTCCGACGGCTACAAGCTCCTGTCCGGCGGGGCGCCAAGTATGATCGTTCGCTGCGCGTCTTTCAGTGGGTGAAAGAACTCGATCCTCGGATTCCAACTAAGTCTGGGCTGATGTTAGGACATGGAGAAACCGAAGCCGAAATTATTGAAACCCTGCACGATTTGCGATCGGTGGGTTGTGATCGGGTGACGTTGGGACAATATATGCGACCCTCACTAGCCCATTTGCCTGTTCAGCAATACTGGATGCCGGAAGCCTTCGAGCGGTTGGGGCAGGTGGCCCGCGAAATGGGTTTCTCCCATGTGCGATCGGGGCCGTTGGTGCGCAGTTCCTACCATGCCGGAGAAGCCTGAAGGAGCCTTGGCTGGAATGAGGCAAAATTTCTCGAAAGGATGAACTAATCGGGGGCGCTCTGGCTGATAATTAAATCATAGTTAAGTTACATTGGCTCGATTGATGGCGTTTTGGATGCAGATCAAACGTGATGAGGCGACCTTCAAACTGGGGTTGCTTTCCTCACTCCATCTGTTTGCTGGCGCTCTTATTCCAAACTGCGTGAGAACGAAGAGGGTAAATTTCTATGACGATTAAAACTGGTAAGCCTCCCTATACGTTTCGTACATCTTGGGCATTGTTGCTGCTATTCGGCAACCTCCTCATTGCAGCATTCTATTTCGGAATTCTGAAGTAGGCGCACAACATAGGGTTGACTGTCCCTTATCGGGATCATGAACCAGATGAGTACGATCAATACAACATATGGACAAGGACGCGACCGACCGCGTCCTTCACTTTTTTTAGGGTAAGTAAAGGGTAAGTAATGAGTTGGGTGTAGAACCTATCGCAAGCAATCTTGTGAACTGAAGCTGCTTTTGAGGACGCAAAGGTGTACGATTGGGCGTTGAACGTTGTTATCGGTTGGGTAATAGTTGGTAGAACCCATTTCTTTTCTACTCGTTACCTACTCCCATCACCTACACAAGTAACAGATCCATATGGCATTGATGCACAGGTCAGGCTTGCAGTTCCAATGGTCAAAATCTCCAGCCTTGCGTTGGGTCATTGTGGCTGCGGGGCTGTTTTGGCTGATCTGCTGTGGGTTGGTGCTCCAGCGCTACTATAATTTCTACCCAACCTACGTTTCGTTTGATCAAGGCATTTTCAATCAAGTTTTTTGGAATAGCCTCCACGGTCGCTTGTTTGAAAGTTCGCTTTCTTCCACTGAATCTAGCCTGGTGATGCAGGGAGAGGTGCCAGATGTTGCCTATCGTCGATTGGGGCAGCATTTTACCCCAGCGCTGTTGCTGTGGCTGCCGTTCTATGCGGTGTTTCCGTCTCCTGCCGGATTGTCTGTTCTGCAAGTAACGCTGATTACTCTGTCTGGACTGGTGCTATACGGGCTGGCCCGCCACCACCTGCCACCGCAACTGGCAGCTTGGATTGCAGTTAGCTACTATGGCGCAACGGCAGTCATTAGCCCTACCGTCGCCAATTTTCACGATATCTGCCAAATTCCGCTCTACATCTTTGGGCTGCTGCTGGCGCTGGAAAAGCGAATTTTCTGGCTCGTGATTGTTCTGGCAGTCTTGACGCTGGCCGTGCGGGAAGATAGCGGTGTGGTGCTGTTTGGGGTTGGGTTTTATCTGGCAGTGAGCCGACGAGCACTGCGGCTGGGCATTGGGCTGGGTGTGCTGAGCTTCGGCTATATGCTGCTGCTGACGAATTTGATCATGCCGCTGTTTTCTGCCGATATTTCGCAGCGGTTCATGATTGAGCAGTTTGGTCAATTTGTCGATACGCCAGAAGCCTCGACACTGCAAGTTTTGTGGGGCATTCTCAGCAATCCGGTGCGTCTGTTGGTTGAAATTGTGACGCCAATCAACAAAACTTTGCGCTATCTGTTAGGACAATGGCTGCCGCTGGCATTTGTGACGGTGATTTCGCCGGAGGCTTGGCTGCTGGCAGGTTTCCCAACTCTAAAGCTGCTGATTCAGCGAGAAGATGTCACCTCTCTGTCGCTGCATTTGCGCTATGCGATGACGCTGGTTCCCGGTCTATTTTATGGGGCAATTCTCTGGTGGACTCGTCATCCTAACCTGTTTCAAAATCGCAGATTCCGGCGGTTTTGGGCGCTCTGTATTGGCTTGTCAATCTTTTTTACCATCACCTCAAATCCCAATCGGGTGCTGTCGTTTGCCATTCCCGATTCCTTTCAGCCTTGGGTGTATGTTGCGCCTGCCCGCCAAGCACAACACAGCCAGGCGATCCGCTCGCTGTTGGCTCAAATCCCCTCAGATGCCAGCGTTACTGCGACGGATCATATCGTGGCGCACCTTTCTAATCGACGGGAAGTGCTGAGATTTCCGATGATTCGGCTGAGAAACGATGCCGACAAGGTGGTGAGAGTGGAGTATGCGATTGCTGATTTGTGGTATCTGGAACAATATCAGAGCGCTTTTGCCGACTACCGAAAGAGCCTTAAACTGACGGCAGATCGCGTCGCGGATTTCTTAACAAAACAGTATGGGTTAATCGATTTTCAAGATGGAGTTGCCTTGCTGCACCGCCGGATGCCTTCTGACCCGGATGCCGTAGCAGCTTGGTCAAACTACTTGCAGCAGTTAGCGCCTATGCTTGACGCTCTAGAATCTGCGGCTGAACCCAATCCCAATCCCTGAGCTATCTTGAGTGCTGCTGCAAAACGGATGGTTTGAACAAAACGCATCGCGCTTCATTTTATTTTTGGAAGAGGTCAGTTAGTCTAAAGAGGAAGATTGGCTGCGACTGCTCGTTCGCGAACACCACCATGACAGGCAAAACAGCATTGGGTTGTATTTGTGCGGGTTTAACTTTACTGATTGCGGCCCGCTCTCATCATCAAACCGTTCAAGCGTCTGCATCCGTTTTGGGATCTTGCCTTTTGAGCTACACGGCAACAGCATTCGTGCTAGATCACAAACGCCAACAGAAAAAAACGCCTAGCCGATGCCGAAGCCTATCTGGAATTTTTAAGGCAAATTAATCAGCGGCGCTCAACAGAGTTAGCGATTCCGCCTGCCTGTCGGGGCTGTTGCCACTATCATGGACGTACCTATGGAGGAACGCGGCTGGTGTGTGGAATGCATCCCTATGGCGTTGAGGAGGAATATTGCCCTGATTGGCAAGCTGAAATTTGAGGATGACAGCCGATCGCAGGAGAAGTTTGTCGGTACTGTAAATTAGTGATTATTCAATACAAATTATCGCAGAACCGCATTTTTGTTCGGATCTGGAGCTTGCTTTTCAGATTTTGATGTCGATTGTGGAGGAATCGGGTACATTAAGTCCATTAAGAAGCAATCAAGGCAGAATTAATTCAGTCAACTCAATAAATCCTTGGTTGAATTTCGCGGTGATGTAGCTTGAACCAGTGAGATCTTCTTGGTTTTGGGTGCTCTCGTCGATCGAATCCTGTTATGGGCAATTGCCCGGAGTTTTAGAGGAATACTGCTATGCTGTCGGAACAACAACAGCGGATCATGGGTTACTTCATTGAGGAGGCCAAAGACCACCTCAATACCATTGAGCAGGGTCTGCTAAATCTACAAGCCACCATTGCAGATCCAGAAATGGTTAATGAGGTTTTCCGGGCTGCTCACTCCGTCAAAGGCGGTGCTGCGATGCTGGGGTTAACTAGCATTCAGAACACCTCTCATCGGCTAGAAGATTACTTCAAGGTTCTCAAAGACTGCCCGATTCAGATTGATCAAAAGCTGGAAACGCTTTTGCTTCGGGTCTATGATACGCTGCAAGAACTCCTAGAGCAACTGCAAGGCCCGTTTGGGTTAACCGACGACAAGGCCGAAGTGTCAATGGCAGCCGTTGAACCCACCTTTACGGAGCTGAATCAACACCTCAGCCAGCTTGTGAGTCAGGCAGGAGTGCAAACCCCCGAAGATGTGGATTTGGCAGTCGCTACGCCTGCCTCAACCGTCAGTAAACCTGCCCCTGTGCGAGCAACCACCGAAGAAAGCGCCCTGCGGTTCATCTTCCAAAATGATGTTCCAGCGCGGCTGCGAGAAATGCTGCAACTCTTCAAACAGGCAGACACGCTAGAAACTCGTCAGCAGCTTCAAACCCTGTGTCAAACGTTGGCTCAGTCGGGAGAACAGCTAGATTTGTCAGATTGGTGTCAGTTGCTCAACACCGCAGAACGAGCAATCACCAATGCTGACAACACCTACCGCACTCTCGCTCCCGTTGTCATCAAAGAAATTAAGCGCGCTCAAGAGCAAATTTTGACTGGCAATGGAGTGCAGATTACAGCCAGCGCTGATCTTTTGGCTCTTGTGCCGCCTGAACCTTTACCAACCGTTGCTGAGGTGACGGGCACAGACCTGGCTGATTTCCTAGGTGTGACAGACGGCAGCGACGGCTTTGATCTGTTCTCGGAAGAGTTGGCATTGGGCGAACTGACATCGGCTGAACGAGTATCCGATGCCTCAGAAGGATTCCCCGATCTCTCTGCATCTCCTGAAGCCGCATTCGAGACGAATGAATCCGAGTTTGAGCTATCGTTTGATGCCTTCGCCGCTGAGGACAATGCTAGCAACGCACCAGATCTGAGCTTTATTGAGCAATTTGATGAGGCAATTCCGGCTCTAGCTAACCATCAAGCGGGCCCAGAAGTGGGAGTTGCTGAGTTGAATTCGCTGGCTGATTTATTTGAAGG
Organism: Cyanobacteria bacterium RM1_2_2; assembly: GCA_012033495.1. GTDB lineage: Bacteria > Cyanobacteriota > Cyanobacteriia > Elainellales > Elainellaceae > Elainella. The sequence goes on from JAAUQT010000125.1 coordinate 7,179, forward strand.
AGAAAACTCGGATCTGGGGTTAGCTTGGCAAGAAGTTGTTGATGAATCTGGAGAAAGTGAGCCAGAGGCTCTGGAACTGGACTCATCAAGCGATTTTTCCGATTTGCTGTTCCAAGATTCAGATGTACTGAAAATTGATGAACCAGAGGAAGATTTATCTGGCTTACTCAACAAGAGCGCTCAGCAAGTCGATGCAGAACTCAATACGGATGCCTTTAGCTTTGGTGAACCGACTGACCTCAATCTGGACGATTCGCTCGGAGATTTGGATCTGGCAGCCTCAGATCAAGCGGGTTTTGACTCAGAACTCATCTTCTCAGATTTCCCTTCCTCCACCGAACCTGCCTTCTTGCAGTCTGTTGAGCCGAACTTTGAGACAGAGTTGTTTGGCACTGAAACCTCTGAAGCCTCCGATCCAACAAACCTTGATGTCCTGTTTTCATCAGAGGAGGACTCCAATAGCGCTCAAGAGGATAATGGGCTAGGCTCTATTTCATTTGATGCGCTGTTTGAGGACGAGGTTAGGAATAGTTCAGTTGATGACGGTTTAACGGATGGCTTTGATTTCAATGCTGAACTTGATGCTGAGGGTTCACCCGAACTGGCGTTAGATGCTGATCTCGATGCCTTAGAACCATCCAACTTAGATGCTGACCTAGATAACCTAGATTTAGGTCTGTCTGCTCCTGATTCTGGACTAGATTTGTCTGACCTAAATTCCGATATTGATATAGCTCCCTTGCTAGACGATACCGGCAGCTTGATAGAAGAAAGCTTAGATGAGCCTGACTTGTTGCCAGAGCCGCTAGACTTTGCCGTGGACACATCACTGGGTTCACCAGAGCTAGATTTAGACGCACTAGGCTCTTTGGAGTCCTCTGATGCAGCGGCTTCAAGTCCATCTCTGGACGCTGATCTGGGATTTTCGCCACCAGCAATTGCTGATCCGTGGAGCGAAGGACTAGAAAGTTCTCAGCCTAATGCAATTAGTGCGACGGATGCAGCGTTGGATGCAGTTGTTGTGAATGATGAGCCAGCAGCGGCAGAAAACCGATTCAGCGAGGCAGAGGAATCTGCTTTGCTCGAAGTGAGTTGGATGGATTTGGATCTGTCAGAGCCAGCGAATCCAATAGACTTGCTGAACTCAGACTTACCCGCAGAGCCAGAGTTGACTTTCGTTGATCCTGCTGAGCCATTCGATGTTCCGTCGTTTGACAGTGATGAACTTAATGATGAGCTAAATGGCGCTGAGTTGGATTTTCAGGCAGTAGATAGCTCCACGCTAGAAGCGCTGAATCAGCCTAGCTTGGAACTAACGGCAGACGAGGCGGCCAACCTGGATTTCAACTTTGATGAAGCAGCATTTGATGAAACTGCATTCAGCCTATCAATCGACAGCCCGACCGAAACAAGTTCTGCCTTCGATGTCTCAACCAACGATGCTACAGCGTTAGATTTTGAGGTTAGTGAGTTGGCGGCTCCTGTCGATTCTGAAGAGAATGATGAGGAAGTTCCGTTTCATTTTGGTGCGCTCGCAGACGCGGCAACAGATGGCAGTGCAGATACCAGTGAAGTAGGACTCGACGATCTAATTGATGAGTCTGATGTTGGTGATCTGGAATTGGACTTGTTTGAAGAATCTGAATTTGAAGCATCTGAAACAGAACCTAGGCTGGCAGCCTCAACCTCTGATGCAGATTTGAGTTTAGATACCAACTTCAATGCAGATTTCGATTTTGCGGGCAGCGAAAATGTAGCCGAGAATGTCGAGCAAAATCCGATTGCCGTTGATCTACAAACTGATGCTTCATCTGACTTTGATCTCTTTAGTGCAGACAACTTAGAAGATTCAGAAATCGATGCCATATTGCTGACAGGGGCGATGGCTGACGAGACGGCTGATGTTGGTTTAGATGTTGGCTTAAGCGATCTCAGCCCTCTAGACGACTTGAATTTAGATCTAGACGAATTTGCTCTACCAGACGATTTTTCTGAAGTTGACAGCACCATTTCATCTGATTCAGCCGACTCATCTGAAACGATCGCTGAAGAACCGATTCTTGCTGAGCTTTCCGAGTTGGACACGGCAGATGAGTTAAACACGGCAGATGTGGCTGACCCTACTCTCGAAGCTGCCATTCCAGAAGCAACCCTCGGCTGGGATGCTGCCTTCGTTGAGTCTCCGCTTCCAGACTCCGTTGAATCCGCTGTTCTCGAAAATCCGCTTGACGATAGAACCTTAGAGGCGCTATTTGCTTCAGAAAGTGAGTCGGAGCCGCCTACGGTTGCTGCTGACGATCTCAGTGATCTTGATCTATTTGATGAAGTAGAAATCATAGAACCAAATGCAGTTGATGTGACGCCACCAGAAGTTGAGCTAAATCTGGATCAGTCTCTCGATCTGGGCTTCTTCGATCCAGAATTATCTTCAGAGGCGCTATCTGCTCCTGAATTGCCTCCTCTCCCTGAAGCAAGTGATCTTTCAGAAAATCTCCTAGATTCCAGCTTTGATCTGTTTGCAGCCGAGGAAGCAAATTCAGAAGCTTCGGGTGCAGGCATTTTCAGTGCAGAGGCAGATCTAGCCGATGACCTGGATCTGGAGACGGAGTTAATCGTTCCTGATGACACTGGGGCTGAGTTAGCTCTGGAAGAAGCGCTGAGCTTGGAAGACTTAGAGTTTGAAGATTTCGAGACCCATGACTTCAACGCTGATTCCTCAACAGAACAAGCACTAGATGCAGCCTTTAGTGTTGAAGGCATTGAGGATGAAAACCTGCTGGAATTTGTTCCTGATGCTCGAACTGACTCCGTTGCAGAAGACAATTGGGCAGAAATTGAATTAGACTCAACCGCTGTAGATACGCCTGAAGTGGTTGCATCTGAAACAACTGAGGGATTCACTGCTGAGCCGCCAGATCAACTGCCGGATGACCTATTTGCTGGTGAGTTGAGTGACGAATTATCTGATGATTTATCCCTCGCCCTTGAGATGTCCGTACCTGAAGTAGAGGCTGCCGAATCAGAACCTACCGAATCAGAGTTCACTGCAATTAATGCAGACTTGCTAAGTAACGAATTCAGCGAAGAAACGGATGATTTGAACTTTTCAGAGTCAGCAGATCCTCCGGATGAGCTTAGCTTTGGGGCAGATCTATTTGGTTTCGATCCAACAAATCCAGAGCTAAATGAGGTTAATCTAACGGATGCTGCCAGCGCAGATGAGCTTTTCAACGCTGCTCTGGAGAATGAAACGAGTGACGAGTCGGATGACCTCACGGAACTCAACTTCGAGCAAGATTTTGGTGGTCTGAGTTTCCCAGAAGAGATAGACGCAGCAACGCTTGACTTTAATTTGCCTTCTGACCTGGAATCATCTGATTCATCTGCTGATCTAGGGATCGAACTTCCAGAAGTCGAACCTTTAGAAATGGAAGCGTCTGAGGCGACCTTGGGGATTGAGGCAGGAGACGAGCTTGAGTTGACTGTCGATCTCAATAGTGCTGATTTGAATTCAGAGTTGGCCTCAAATCTGGATCTAGAGTTGGATTCAGATTTCAGCTTAATCAACTTCGATGCTGATTCGACCAGCGACTTGGTTGAACAAGAATCGATTTCGTTCGACAGCGAGCAAGATTTGGGCGATTTAGATTGGAATGTCGATTCAAGTCTGGATACTGAAACCGCTCCCTCAATAAATCTGATTGAAGAGGGTGATCTGAACGATCTGGATCTAGATGGATTGCTTGAGGAGACCGCCTCATCATCAGATTCATTGTTAGAACCGTCGTTGGAGCCTTCCCTCATCGATGATTCCGAGGTGGATACTGAGATCTTTGAGGCGGCTGAATCCTTCGACTCTTCGCTGAGTCAAGTTGAGTTTGGTGATTTAGATGCCCTGCTCGCGGAAAGCAGTAGCTCGGTTGAGTTGGGGACAGTTTCTGCTGAACCCGCAGAGTTCGACGATTTAGAAGCAATGCTGGCAGAAGAGCCTCTGCCCATTACAGCCATTCATGTTGAAGAAGACTTGGCAGAAGCTGAGCCAGAGATCCCAGCGATTAGCGACGCTTCTGAACTAGAAGCAGCAGACGACTTTGCTGACTTGGAAGCCTTGCTAGACGATTCTTCTGAAGCTGAGCCGGTCGAACTAGCGCCCGTTACTTCTCTGGTTGAGGTCGATGACGAATTTAGCGACCTAGAGGCACTGCTGCAAGACGCAGACCAAGCGTTGGGAGGCGGTTCTTCTCCAACTCGTAAGGCTTCTACGACAGCAAATCGCCGCCCCAGCCGTCGAAGTGGCTTGAGTGAGCAGACCATGCGAGTTTCGGTCAAACATCTTGATAACCTCAACAACTTAGTCGGGGAAATGGTGGTGAACCGCAATAGCCTTGAACAGGCTGAAGAGCGACTGCGCCAGTTTCTCGATAACTTGCTCTATCAAGTGCAGCAGTTGAGTGATGTGGGGCAGCGAATGCGGGATCTTTATGAGCGGTCGCTCCTGGAAAGCTCTCTGCTTTCAGGTCGTCGGGGTTCCACGTCTACGTCTGTCAGTGGCTTTGGTTCTGGAGGTCAGCCTAATCATGCAGCAGGCATGAACTTTGATGCGCTGGAGATGGATCGCTTTACGGGTTTCCATGTGTTATCGCAGGAAATGATTGAGCTAATTGTGCGAGTCCGAGAGTCGGCTTCCGACATCGATTTTGTCGTAGAAGAAACTGACCAAGTGACGCGCAACTTCCGACAAATCACAACTCAACTCCAGGAAGGCTTAACTCGCTCTCGCATGGTTCCCTTCTCGCAGACAGCGGATCGGCTGCCGCGAGGCGTGCGCGACAACTCACTCAAATACGGCAAACAAGCAGAACTCGTGATTGAAGGACGCGACACGCTGATCGACAAAATGATTGTGGAACAGTTGTATGACCCGATGACTCATTTGGTCAACAACGCGATTGCCCACGGCATTGAAACCCCAGAAGAACGGATTGCGGCTGGCAAACCTCCGACGGGAAAAATTGTGATTCGCACCTTCCACCAAGGCAACCAAACGGTTATTTCAGTGGGTGACGATGGGGCTGGCATCAATCCTGAGAACGTGCGGGCAAAGGCATTGGCAAAAGGCATCATCAGTGCCACGCAAGCGCAGGAAATGTCGCGTTTGGATACCTACGATTTGCTATTCCAACACGGTTTTAGCACGGTCGATCACATTGATGATCTGCGCGGTCGTGGGGTTGGGTTAGATGTGGTTCGCAATAACCTAAACGAAATTCGAGGCACGATCAACATTGATTCTACAATCGGCAAAGGCACGACCTTTACGATTCGTCTACCGCTGACGCTTAGCATCTCCAAAGCTTTATGCTGCATCAGCCATCGTGCCCGAATTGCCTTCCCGATGGATGGTGTGGAAGACATGCTTGATGTTCCTAAAGAACGCATCCAAACCGATGAACACGGGCGTCCCTGCATCCAGTGGCGCGATGTCGTTTTGCCTTTCCAACCCCTCTCTGATTTGCTGCGCTATAACCGCGTTTTAGGACGAGGCAGCGTCTATGGCGGCAACCAGGAAGAAGACGTGATTTCGATTGTGGTGCTTCGCAGCGCTGGTAACTTCTTGGCTTTGCAAGTCGATCAAGTTTTAGGCGAACAAGAAATTGTAATTAAGCAGCTTGAAGGTCCAGTCCCGAAACCGTTAGGAGTCGCAGGGGCAACGGTTCTAGGCGACGGTCGGATTATGCCGATTGCTGACGTGCTGGAACTGATTGATCTGTGGCAAGGTCGGATTCGTCGGGAGGCGGGTGGTTTGCTCTGGGATAAGGGCGAAGCTCAATTGCCGCCTGAGCCGCCTGCCAAGACGGAACCAACAGTGCTGATTGTAGATGACTCGATTACAGTGCGCGAACTGCTTTCGATGACGTTTAGCAAGGTGGGGTACCGAGTAGAGCAAGCGCGAGATGGTCAGGAAGCCTGGGAGAAGCTGCGGGCAGGCTTACCTTGCGATCTCGTCTTCTGCGACATTGAAATGCCGAGAATGGACGGCTTGGAATTGCTTTCACGGATTCAGAAGGACAGTAATTTGAGCCACTTGCCGATTGCCATGTTGACCTCTAGAGGCGCAGATCGGCATCGTCAGATGGCGGTTCAGCTTGGGGCAAAAGGCTACTTCACCAAGCCCTACCTGGAGGAAGTGCTGCTGGATGCGGCTCAACGGATGCTAAAAGGGGAGGTGATGATTTCTGGGGTGAGTACGCAGTGAGATCTCAGCAGTCAGAACTTAGGAATGGGAATTCAATCCGTTCGATCGTGGGTAGGGGCGGGTTTTGCGGTCAAATCGATTGCCGGATGCCCATTGATCTGCTCAACCTGTCCGTCCAGTTGACGGATTGATTCAATCCATGGTCTTTAGCAGTGGCATCCTAGCAGTGAGATAGTATCTGTGAAGAGAATCTCCGCATGAAATAGCTGCATGAAATAGCTGCATGAAATAGCTGCATGAAATTAGTTTTTTTCGGTACGCCTCAATTTGCTGTACCTAGCCTAGAGCGTTTGCTTGGGCATCCAGGGTTGGATGTGCTGGCAGTCGTGACGCAACCAGACAAGCGGCGTGGCCGGGGCAATGAGCTTTCGCCCTCGCCCGTCAAAACGGTGGCTGTGGAAAAAAATGTTCCAGTTTGGCAGCCGCGCCGAATCAAAAAAGATGCAGAAACTTTGGAGAAGCTGCGCTTGGCTGAGGCAGACGCTTTTGTGGTGGTGGCCTATGGGCAGCTTTTGTCTCAAGAGATTCTAGATATGCCGCGCTTGGGCTGCGTGAATGGGCACGGTTCGATTTTGCCGAAATACCGAGGGGCTGCCCCGATCCAATGGTGTCTCTATCACGGAGAGCCTGAGACGGGGATTACGACGATGCTGATGGATGCCGGAATGGATACCGGCGCGATGTTACTGAAAGCAACCACGCCAATTGCTCTGCTCGACAATGCTTTTGACTTAGCAACCACGTTGGCAAACCTGACTGCCAATTTATTGGTTGAGACGCTGTTGGGACTAGAAGCGGGTACGATTGAGCCAATTCCGCAAGACAACCAACAGGCAACCTATGCTCCGCTGATTCAGAAAGCAGACTATCAGCTAGACTGGTCGCGTTCGGCGCTGGCATTGCATAACCAAGTTCGCGGCTTCTACCCTAATTGTGTGACTCCGTTTCGGGGCAGTCTGCTCAAAGTTCGGGCAACCGTGCCGCTGAGCAGTGTGCCTTTAGCAGAATTGCCCGCAGAAATCCGAGATTTGGCATCGGAGTGGCAAGGTTGGCAGCGGACAGGTGCAGTTGGGACGATGGTTGGATTCTTGAAAAATCAGGGGGCAGTGGTGCAGACAGGAGATGGGTTGCTGCTGCTGCAAGAGGTTCAGCTTGCCGGAAAGCGCGTTCAGTTGGGATGGGATTTTGTCAATGGGATGCGGATACAGGTTGGAGAGCAGTTAGCTGGCAGTCCTATCTATGAGTAAACTGGCTCATAAGACCGACAGCCTGCGCAAGGGCCCGATGGATTAACAGCACAGCGCACTAGCTCAGAGCGGGCATTGTAACGGCAGGTTGTGTCGCCAATCATCCAGTTGCCGTTGACAAAATTGAGATCATCAGGACGTTTTGCTGACTGCACATAAAGCGCAATCTTTTGTAGCTGATACCTGCCCGATTTAAATTGATAGCGATGACGGCGTTCCAGTACGGTATAGGTTTTGCCCTCTAGATCAAGATATGAGCCGGGTTGGGGACTCCAATCTAGATGGAGGTTGCCGATCGTCTGGTGTGGATGGCTAAGAATGACCTCTGTGGGTAAGGAATGTTGCTCCATAGCACGTGTATGACTTGTAAACTGTCTTACACATTATAAAGATCGGACTGCCTTCCCTTAGGTTGGGAGATGGAGCAGATGATAAGCTCCAATCCGCCCGACTTACAGAGGGATACAGGTTTTGATGCCCCATATCCTTCTGCTGCCAGCTTTGCCCGATTCTAGGGGCTGTCATCCCTTCCTGGTCAAACGTTGACGGCATCCGCCTAATCGCGCCCGTTCCCCCCAACAGGCTCTACCGTGTACACACAAGTCGAACGATCCCCCCTAACCCCCCTTACAAAAGGGGGGAACCGACCCACAACTGGCTTGAAGTCCCCCTTTTTAAGGGGGATTTAGGGGGATCAAGCAGGGTTTTAACT
>JAAUQT010000126.1 GCA_012033495.1 Cyanobacteria bacterium RM1_2_2
CGACCGTCCCCACGCCATCCGTTGCCACGACCGTCCCCACGTCATTCGTTCCGCCTCGACCCGAAACAATTACAATAATGCCGTGAATATGGTTTGGCATAACCACAAACGCATCCAAAAAGATATGGGAATGATGGTTGGTTAAATTCTGCCAATGGGCTTGGACAATCTCTCCAAATTGGTTCAATTGCATTTCCCCATTGACCACTTCGCCTAATAAACACTGCCGCTGATGGGTACAAACTGTAATGAAATATGCGCCTATGGCAGTGTAGTCATAACCTTTGAGGCGGATTGAGCGCCGTTGATGTATCGCAGGATTATAGGGCATAAAGCATAGGCTTGGTTGACTTCTGCCTTCAGGATTCCCTCTTTCTCGCGTCGATTAAGTCTGTGACCACCACACCTAATGTAGCGAGGCAACCGCTCTAGGGTGCGTCATCCATGGATGGTCAACCGTTGACGACATCCGCCGGATCGCGCCCGTTCCCCAAAATAGGCTAGGGGCTGTCGTGCTTCCATCATCAGGATTCTGGCTGAAATGGATGACAGTCCCTAAGCACTGGTTATTCTTACCACAGGTCACAGTTTGCTGGTGACGGTTGATCAGGAATACTGGACACAGAGCGTTGACCAGTTTCTCAGCGGAATTTAGGCGGAAGGTAAACTACTGCATTTCCTTATGGCAGTTCAATTGCCACAGTTTTTCAAGGGTGGCAATTCGTCGTTGCAGGGCAGTTGCCCGCAGCCATCGATACCCAATAATGCTCAGAAGCAACCCCAACGGAATTAAAACTGTCAATGCACCCATGGCGACATCATGAAAATTGGTGTGATGGGCTGTGGAATGCTCGGCAAACGCTTCAGGAGATTGACCTGCATTATTTTGGAATTGCCGAGTTGATGGATGAGTTAAAGAAGAAGATACATCTAAAGTTCCAGCCCAACTGGAAGGCGCAGTTAAGGATAAGCTCGCCAACGACAAGTTGGGCTGAATGGATTTCTGCCCTAAAAGTGTCTGCATTTAGCCCTCCGAAAACTGGCTTACAAACTCTTCCAGCGGTTGCAGCAAATCCTGAATTTGAATATTTTTGGAGGCAATGCTGTGAGTGTCGGTGATGAAGCACTGCTCCCACCAGTTCGGTTCACATTCCCATAGCCATTGCAGCAAATCATGATAGAAGTTGCTGACAAGAGCTTGATGTTCCTCTGACAAACTCTTTTGAATCGCCAGACAGCAGAATCTTAGATACACCGTTACTCTGATGAAGTGCGGCATTTGGGGTGTTCTTAGCTTTTGCTTGGCATATTCCAGCAGTTGTTCAACGGTGCGATCGTCTGGCGTGTTGTTTATACTATCTATATTGTTTGCATCACTTAGCAGGTAAACGGATTGCTCTATTTGCTGAGCGCTTCCTGAGCCAAAAACGGGTCGCTGACAGACAAGATTCACCAGCCAGGAACTTAACTCTCTGTAGAAGGGAATATTTGGCTGACTTGGGGAAGCTAGGGGAATGGAATTCAGAATGGGGGACATAATTCAGTAACTCCAATAGGTGACGTTATTCGATTCGGGGCTGAATCAACGGAAGATGAGATAAGGGAAAGCAGTCAACCCAAATAGCAACTTGCCAAGATAGTTGGATGAGAATGTAAAAGTTGCAAAAGTTGGATTTGTTGGTTGCTCTCAGAATTGACTGCTGATCAATTGGGTGGTCGATAGAAGGAGAACGTATCGACGATGGCTAAATTAATCGTCTAATAAATGTTTATGATCATCCTTCTAGATCGCGGCCAAACCTGACTGATTAGGGTAAACGCTGTCAGGATGGTAGTAAGCGCCACGGTACTTGAGGTTCAAAGTGTGGCTCGGTGTTGCTAGCGTTGGACGTTGGATGGAACAGGGTATACCACGATACTTGCCGACGAGTGTTTGAGCAGATGTTTGAGCAGAATGGAGGTTAACAGTAGCAGAGCGAAGCGTATAGGCGATACCACGATAAGTGAGTTTCATGATTCAAGTAACCTAGTAGGGGGGTTGATGTAAGTCTCTCTTGTTCAGCAGGTTTGAACAATCGCAGTTTGGGCACTTAATGGCAAACTTAAGCCAATAAGCTGATGATTTTCTGAAAGCTAGATAAAGCGTAGATTAAAGCAGATTAAAACTTGTTGTAATAACCACCACTTTGAACGCAAAGACCGCTTAAGATCGGATCAGCCTGCTTATCTCCGAAAAAAAGCTCTTATCTGCGGATCTGAGTGGAAACGGTTTGCTTATCTACACCTGTAGCCTGATTTTCCTAACGCCTCTCTGCCCATGCCGGTATCACGATCCCACAGACGCCGACGAGGTGTAATTCTGACGCCTCAAGGGGTGCAAAAATTGCTGATCGCTAAGTCCACAGCCGAGTTGGAAGAAAACGACGGTAAGCGCTACACCTTGGAAGACCTGAATGAGCGGACGGGGTTATCCGTCGATACGTTGGTGAGAGTTCTGAGATGCGAAGTGGGTGTTGATAAGGAAACCCTCAAAAGCTGCTTCAGGGCGTTTAAATTGAGCCTAGATCCAGAGGATTATACGCAACCCAACCCTCAAACGGATGCGGCAGAACCTCAGCCGTCCTCTGGAATTGTAGAGCCAGAATTACCTGGCGGGCAAGTTGCGCTCGACTCCGCTTTTTATGTCGCTCGCCCTCCGGTTGAAACAAACTGCTATCGATTAATTGCTTTACCTGGAGCGCTAATCCGGATCAAAGCTCCGCGTCAGATGGGAAAAACTTCGCTGATTGCTCGCGTCCTGCACCACGCCGAAACGTTGGGCTATCGCACAATTGCCTTGAGCTTTCAGCTAGCCGACAAATCTGTGTTTCAAAGCCTAGATCACTTGCTGCGCTGGCTGTGTGTCAACGTCACGTTGGCGATGAAACTACCGAATCAGCTTGGCGACTATTGGGACGAAGCCTTGGGCAGCAAGATCAGCAGCAAAGTCTATTTTGAACAATATCTCTTAGCCAACAGCAGCCAGCCGATTGTTTTGAGCCTGGATGAACTCGACCAAGTTTTTCAGTTTCCTCAACTCACTGAAGAGTTTTTGGGATTGCTGCGAGCGTGGCATGAAGCCGCCAAAAATTGGGATGCTTGGAAAAACTGCGGCTCATCATCGCCTACTCGACCGAGGTCGCGGTTCCTGTCAGCTTGAGCCAATCGCCGCTCAATGTGGGGTTAGCCGTTGAATTAAAGCCGTTTTCTAGCCAGCAAGTGCAAGATTTGGTGCGGCGCTATGAACTAGACTGGACAAACTCGCAGGTTGAACAGCTTACAGCCTTTGTCAGGGGACACCCTTACCTCATCCAAATTGCGCTCTATCACATCTGGCAGCAGGAGATGACGCTAGAACAGCTTTTGCAAATGCCGTTCAACGATATCGAGATTTTTAGCGACTCTTTGCAAGCTTGGGCCTGGCAATCCCAACTTTTGGAAAGCAACCTGGCTCAGCCAGGACGGAATATGCAAGCGAACACTGTGCAGAAGGGTTCTGAACAAAACAGTGCAGAACAAAATAGCACCAAACAAAATAATGCGGAACGGAATTTTGCTAATAATGCTCAGAAGCTAGCTCAGAAGTCGCTGAATGCCTCGGTTCCTACCCTGCTCGATCTGCCCGAAGGTTCCGTTAGGTTAAATTCGCCTTTCTATGTTGATCGCTCCATCGAATCTCGCTGCTATCAAGCGCTTTGCAAATCGGGAGCCTTGATCCGAATCAAGGCTCCACGCCAGATGGGAAAAACCTCCTTGATGGTTCGCATTGTTAGCCATGCCGATCAGTTGGGCTACCAAACTGTGCGATTGAATCTACAGCAAGCCGAGGAAAGTGCGCTGGGCAATTTGGATAAATTCTTGCGCTGGTTTTCCGCCTGCATTAGCCAACGGTTGCATCTTCCTGCCCAACTGGATGATTACTGGGATCAAGATCGCGGCAGCATTTTTAATTGCACGACCTATCTGCAAGATCACGTCCTCGAAACGTTGAACTGTCCTTTGGTGCTGGCGTTAGATGAAGTGGATCGGGTGTTTCAGTCTTCTGACGTGGCGCAAGGCTTTTTCTCGATGCTGCGGATCTGGCATGAGGAAGCCAAAACCGTCGAGTTGTGGGAACACCTGCGGCTGATCGTGGCTCATTCCACCGAAGATTATGGACGCCTGGATATTAATCAGTCTCCTTTTAACGTTGGCTTGCCGATCGAGTTGGGCGAGTTTGTTCCTGAGCAGGTGAGGGCGTTAGCTGAAGTTCACCAACTCTCGTGGAGCCTCACCGAAGTCAATCAACTGATGGCGCTGGTCGGTGGGCACCCTTATTTGGTGCGATTGGCGTTGTATTATCTTGCTTGCCAAGATTTATCGCTTGATCAACTGTTGGCAGAAGCCACCACGAACAGCAGCATTTATGAAGATCATTTACGTCGGCATCTGGTCACGCTGAATCAACAGCCTGAACTGAAGGTTGCCTTCCAGCAGGTTGTGAATTCTCCTGAGCCGGTTTCGCTATCTACGATGTATGTGTATAAGCTTTACAGTGTGGGATTGATTAAACGTCAAGGTGATCAGGTGATCCCTCGCTGCCAACTTTATCGGCAATACTTTAAGGATCACCTTTGAGACAAAAATCTGTACGGGCGGGTTTTTGATCATATCAATGGCCTGCGATTCGATGTGTAGGGGCGGGTTTTGCAGAAAATCTCAATGCTTGCAATTGATTCTGTCGCTAAACCCGCCCCTACATGCTGGCGCGGATGGTTTGAATGCGATGCATTTGGGAGACAAAAAATTGGGTCATCAATGTCGGTTGTTCTGCTTCCATAATCGCCCGCACGACTGCCACCCGCTCGGCTCCGTTGGTTAACACGTCTGCCAAACTTTCGGCACTGATGCCGCCAATCGCAAACCACGGAATGGTGGCATTCTTCACGGCATGGCGGACATACTCTAAACCAGCGGCGGCTCGTCCTGCTTTGGTTGGCGTTTCGTAGACAGGGCCAACACCAATGTAATCTGCCCCTTCCTGAATGGCTTGCTGCATCTCGGCTGGGTTTTTGGTTGAGCGTCCGATAATTCGCTGAGAACCCAGCAACTGACGGGCAAAGCTGATCGGGAGGTCTTCTTGCCCCAAATGTACGCCGTCCGCATCAACGGCTAAAGCTAAATCAACTCGGTCGTTGATGATCAGCAGCGCGTTGTAACGGTGGCAAAGTTGCTTCAGCTTTTCGGCAGTGCGGATGCGGGTTAAATCATCTGATGTTTTGTCTCGATATTGCACTAGCGTTAGCCCGCCCTCCAACGCTGCCTCAACGACGCTAAACAAATTTTCTACGGGCGAAGTCACCAGATACAAATACGATTGCTTCAGTTTTTGGTGGCGCTGGTGTCCGGTAAGATTGCTTTCTAACGTATAAACCCGGTAGCGCATTTGCTTGCAGGCGGTGGCCATCGGCTCAGAGTAGAGTTTGCTGTATTCTTCGAGCACCCGCAAAGCTTCCTGAGTGCGGCAAAAGTTGCTGCGCAGCAATTCGGTGATGTTGGCTCGCTGTTGCTCCTGGGGGTGGGTCAGTCCAGTGCCGGGATCGTTCGGGGTGTCGCGGTAGGCGCGGATCTCTTCTCGATGCCACTGCCCTAGTTCTTGCCGCAGATTTTTGCATTCTTCAGTGAACTGCGGGTTGTTTAAGCCAAATCGACACCATTCTTCGATAATGCGCAAACCCTCGCGGGCCCGATCGAGGTTGGCATCCAAAATTCGATAGATCGTGGACTGTCCGAGTCCTGAAGTAGAAGGATCGCTCATGCGAGAGACACTCATGCGAAAAGACGGTGAGGCGATGGAACCAGTGAGATTAGCACCAGTGAGATTGGCATTGGTCAGCGGATTAGTCAGCAGGCTGGGCAGCGGTGCAGCATTGAGGGATGAATTCATGGAGGCATCATCCAAATGATCGGCGGCTGAAGCTGCTAGTTTACGCGAGCGGCTGTATTTTTCCCATCCTAGGTTAAGCATGGTCTTACCTCTCTATTGTGCTGAAGGTTTGGATTAATCCAAAAAATTTATCGCAACTTGTTTCGGCTGGAGAAAAATCAGGCAAAATTTAGTAAATCTACTTTTTTCATACGCTGGCTGTAGAGTGAACTGCTTTACTTTTGTGAATCTCACCCTATAAGTAGCGTATGGTTCAAGTTCCCAATCGCTCACTGCGGCATTTCACCTTCTAGAAACCTCGCCGTATCTTGTTCACGGGTCAGGAGAAGTCCATGGATTTGATCAACCCTCCTCACAGTGCCTCTTTGAGATCGAAGCTGACATCAAATGCACGCCTCAAACACAAATTAGTGCTGCTCGCAGCCGGAATCAGCGTCTACGCAACCGTTTTGCTGAGAGAGTGTGGCATTGAAGCGACGGCTCAAGAACGCCCGCTGCCGCCAAATTCCCGCATTGCTCAACGTCCCGCTGCGGCTCAGGCTCAAGCGATGCTTTGGGTGAATCCGCAAACGGGCAACGATGCAAAAGCAGATGGTAGCGAACAGGCTCCGTTTCGGACGCTGACCCAAGCGTTGCAAGCCGCTCGCTCGAATATGGTCATCCAGCTAGCGCCCGGAACCTACAGCAGCGACACAGGCGAAGTGTTTCCGATTGCGCTGAAAGCAGGCGTAACGGTGCAGGGCAACCCTGAAGACTTGGGGCAGGGCACGGTGATTCGGGGCGGTAGCTCTTACGCTAGCCCAACTTTAGGGCGACAAAATGTAACACTGGTCGGCGCCAATCAGGCAACCCTAACGGGCGTCACGATTACCAATCCCCAGAGCCGAGGACATGGGCTTTGGGTCGAAGCGGGCAGCCCCACCATTCAAGACAACACTTTTATCAGCAGCACGAATGCGGGCATGGTGACGCTCGGCAGCAGCGTAGCAACAGTGCAAAATAACCTGTTTGTGCTGAATCGAACGGGTGGCTTGGTGATTTCAGGACACGCCCAACCGGATGTGCGGTCTAACATTTTTCAACGAACAGGAGCAGGAATTACGGTGAGCGAAGATGCTGCCCCGCAACTGATCGGCAATCGGCTCAGCCAAAACCGCGACGGAATCATTGTGCAGGGAAATGCTCGCCCGGTGATCCGAGATAACACGATTGAAGACAGCGATCGAGACGGCATTGTGGTGATTGCGCAAGCTCAGCCTCATTTGGGAACCGCCAATGCGCCGGGTAACAACACGTTTCTGAATAACCGCCAGCATGACATTAATGCACTGGCCATTCGTCAAACTTTGCCTGCCTTTGGCAATCAGTTGGCGAGCCAGCAGGTCGCAGGAACAGTCGATTTAACGGGCACTGCCCCATTAGCCAGCGTTACGACCGTGGCTTCTGCGGCCAGTCGCCTGCCTGCCACTCAAGTGAGCCGACCCGCTACAAACGCTTCAACAGCACGGATTTCAACGGCACGCTCGACGGCTCCAGCCCCGACGCTCATTTCTAGTTTGCCACCATCTAGTCGTCCCACCCCTACTGCTTCACCTAGCCCAGCATCGAGGGTGGCTCAACCTCCGGCAGCATCAGGGGCGACTGAGACGAGACAGGCTCGTGCTGTAGTTCAGCCTACGAATCATCAGCCTGCAAATCATCAGGCATCAGGGCGTCAGGCATCAGGGCATCAGGCATCGGGGCGTCAGGCATCCAGCAATCGACCCGTCGAGATTTCGGTTCCACCGCCGCAGGTGCTGTTCGCAGCCCGGTCTCTCCTGCCCCGCAGCCCGCAGAGCGCTCAAGTGCCGCCAGTCCAGCCGCTAACATTCGTCCCGTTGTGCATCGTACTCAGCCGTCAACGCCGACCCCATCGGCTAGAACTGTCGGACGAACGGCTAGGGCAATTGAAATTGCTGTGCCGCCGCCTGAACAAACTGGGTCTAGCCCCATCTCCAGCCCCAGCCCAACATCCAGTCCGGCTACCGGGACTCAGTTGGCAAGTGTGGTGGTCGCGCCTGCTGCCAGTTTGCCGCGCCAAGCCGTTGCGTTGCTCAACCCCCATGTGCCTAGGTTAGGCGGCTCTCCGATTTCTATTCCAGTGCCGCCACCCGAAAACAAAGCGAACCCGCCGGCTCAACCCGAAACAGCCTCAGCCAATGGCAATGTGCGAATTCTGCCCGTTCCGATGGATGAAATTCCGGTCGGCAACACGGGCGATCTGGCGCGGATTGGAGTTGGGGATTCAACCGATGCCACCCTGCTCGCCCGCCGCGAGAGCTTACAGTATCGAGTTGTGGTTGAGGCAGAAGATGAACAGACGCAATCTTGGGTGTGTTCGCTAGTGCCGGGTGCGTTTGTGACTTCAATTCAAGGTCAATCGGTGGTGCAAATTGGGGCATTTAGGAGCCGCAACAATGCTCAAGAAGCAATCCAAATGTTGAGTCAAGCCGGATTACAGGGTATTATTCAGCCTATGGAATAAATCAGTGTCCGGTGTTTGGATGCGGTTCAGTGATGCGTTTTAGGGCGCGTCATCTACATATAAGGTCAACCGTTTACAGCATCAGCCTAATCGCGCCCGTTCCTCAAAAACAGGCGAGGGGCGGTAACTCTGCCATAATCAGGATATTGGCTGAAATGGATGACACACCCTCGCATGGGATAGGGAGCATTCACCGAAAGGCGATGGCAAGACAAGGCGATGGTTAAACAATATGAGGCTCTGCGTGGAAGTTTCATGCTTCTTAGCTTTGTGACTGCTGCTTTGCTGCTGGTAGTGCAGAGCCGAAGTTTGCTGGCAGATAGGGCGACGGCAACCCCAACAGCATCGACAGCCACTCCAGTCACTCCCACAGAAGCGGTTCCGCCCACATCAGCACCTTTTGCCTCCTATCCTTCCGAGCAAGATTCAGCGCTCTACTCAGAGCAGCCTGCGACTCCAACCTCCCAAACTGCCGGCATTGCAACTGGCATTGAACAGGTTCTTGCGGCTGCGCATCCGGTGGCTTTAATTCAGAATCCTTTGCTAGTCGTTGATTTGAGCGATCGGCAGGTGTCTTTGTATCACAACGATGTTTGGCAAGCCAGCTATGATATTGCGATTGGGCGAGAAGGGTGGGAAACGCCGAGCGGTAATTTTTCGGTGCTGAATATGCAGGAGCATCCGGTTTGGCAAAATCCGATGAGCGGTGAGGTGGTTGAGTCGCTTGCCGAAAATCCGTTGGGTTCCCGCTGGATTGGCTTCTGGACAGATGGGCTGCATCAGATTGGCTTTCACGGCACAAATCAGGAAGAATATATTGGGCAAGCCGTTTCGCATGGCTGTATTCGGATGCGAGATGCAGAGATTCAGGCGTTGTTTACCCAAGTTGCCGTCGGCACACCGGTTATTGTTCAGCCTTGATCCCAGTTCTACTGCTAACCCCCTTTCTGTTACGGTTATCCCTCTTCTGTATGGTTTTGCGGAAAGCAGCAAGGCGATACACTAGAAGAGTAAAAGCTTTGTAACATTTGGTTAACTTCAGTGGGTTAGCGCGTCTGGCGTAACTGCGATCGGAATCTCAGCCCGATTCTTTTAACCGCAGTTGAAGATGCGGTTAACCTCCGAACCGAACCTAGCATCATCACACATTCGCTTGGACAGGCGAGGAACTATGCTCAAACAACTTTCTGCGTTTATTAAACCGTTGATTAAACCCCTACTGGCGGCAACGCTGGCCATTGTGCTTGTGTTTGGACAAGTGCAAAGTGCTTCGGCCGCAAGTGGTGGACGGATCGGGGGTGGCAGCTTCAGAACGCCTAGCCCCAGCTTTTCATCTCCGGGTCGCACCTACACTTCACCGGGTGGTGGTTATGGTGGCGGCGGCTACTATCCGGGCGGTGGCTTTGGATATGGCTATCCGTTCCTCATCCCGTCGATTGGGATCGGCGGCTTTGGTGGGCTGTTCAGCATTCTGATTTTCATTTCGATCGCAGGATTTCTAGTTCGGACGTTGCGATCGATGCAGTCCGGTGATTCGGCTTATGACTCTAGTGCTTCCAGCACGGTTTCGCTGGCCAAACTGCAAGTCGGTCTACTCTCAGAAGCTCGCAGCCTTCAGGAAGATCTGAACCGGATCGCTGAAGTGGCGGATACGGGTTCAACCACGGGTTTATCCCAAGTTTTGCAAGAAACGACGCTCGCGCTGCTGCGCCACCCTGAATACTGGGCCTACGCCAACGGTCAAATTCAGCAAACTAACTTGCTTTCTGCGGAAAATCAGTTTAACCGCTTGGCGTTGTCAGAACGCAGCAAATTCTCGGCTGAAACGCTCTCCAATGTAGACAACTTGCTGAGGCAGGCTGAAGCGCGGCAGGCATTGTCGGCAGCAGGCGGCGAACTGGCTACCTTAGAAAAAGCGCCGGGGGAATATATTGTCGTGACGCTGTTGGTCGCATCCCAAGGTAAGCTGCAACTGCCCGCGATTAACGATACGCAAGACCTGCGGCAGGCCATCTCTCAAATTGGCTCTGTACCGGGTGAAAGGCTACTGGCTTTAGAGGTGCTGTGGACACCCCAGGCATCGGGCGATACCCTTTCTGCCGATGAGGTGATTGCTCAATATCCAGAATTGAAGCTGGTGTAGGTTTACTGCTTCATCTCGCTGGATAGGTGAATCTCCCATACTCTACAAACGCGATCGGAGTTGAATGATTCAGCTTCGATCGTTTGTTTTTTAAGAACTTTTGTTTTTTAAGAACTTTAAAATCAACGAGAACTAGATTGCATATCGTCTTAATTACTTCTCACCTACAGCAATCCTTCATAGGATCTGAACGGGGTGCAGGGGCTCACAACCAACTTGTGAACGCTGTAGGTCGATAAAAAATATCTAACTCAGACCCATATTCAACGTATACAGCCTTTTCCGCTCCATCCCTGCTGCCCGTCGGCAGCACCCCTGAACGATTACGAAAGTTGCAACCATCCGTATAGATCACACAGGCTAACTGCTTGGTCAATCTCGTTTGCGGTTTGATTGCTTACTCTCACCAGCCTAAGAAGCCCGCGATTGCCATTGACCACAATTTGCTGCCTGCTGCTTAACCCGAACTCACATTTGAATAGGACTTACCCACTTGAAGCTGGAAATCTCAATCTTCCCTACCCCCTTTTCGAGGAGTGAACTTCTAAAGCTCCCTTTTTGTAGACGCGAAGCGGCTTCCCGCAGGGTTGGGGGATCTCTTCTGCGTAAGTCCTATTGAATAGTTACTCTGCGGCATCTTCAGCAATATCTGGAGTTTGGCTAGCCTGAATTTCTTTTTCTATCTCAGCAATTTTCTGATTGCAGTATTGAATTTCTGCTTCATATCGTTCAATCGCTTTGGCTTTGGCTTGGTTTGCCGCGTCCAGTCGTTGCTGAAAGTGATTGAGTAATTCTGTTTTTCGCTCAATCAAAATTCCTCGTGCTGTAGGCTTACCTCCATGCAGTGTTTCAATTTGTCGTTGCACTGTCTGGGCGAACTCGGTATGCGCTTTAAAAAGATCATCAATCGTTTTGATTTCCATAGCATCTCCTGTAACTCAATTAAGCAATTAAAAAACAAAGGCATTGTCAGCATTGTAGTCTTCTAAGGGAAGTGGGAATGTAATTGCGGCTGGGAAGGTGAAGTTGCCAGTCACAATGTTTCCCATTACGGCTGCTCGCGCTGAGTTACGCAAGTTAATCGACGGGAAGCTTTCGGTGTCTGCTTTTACCTGGTTGCCCATCACAATCAAATGTCTACCCCACAAGGAAACTGTCGCTCGTTCTTCGACATTGCTGCGACGGGTCAACAGATGCTCACACTGATTATGGCTAAAAATCACCTTAGCAAAGCCGAGAATTTGATCCTGCCTTGTCGGAGCTTTAAAAATTTCCACTAAATGGGACAGCCCCAAACCATTAAAGACATTATTGCTGATTGAAGCATGACCCACCGGCGGAAATTCTTCTGGAGCAGGTTGGTTCACCCCTGACAAGGCAAGGGCCCGATGTTCCTGATTAGCATTAAGGCGAATTCGTTCGGTGTAGGCAACGCGATTGTTGTGAATTTGGCAGGTGCGGGTGAAGGCAGCAAAGATGCCGACCGTCAAGTTGGGATTGGTCATGTTAGTCAGGGCATGTCCTGTATTAAGCACCTCACAAGATTCAATGGACAAGTTATCGCAAACCAGAAAAACTAGACTAGCTGGGAAAAGCTGGTAGGCGCAGGCGTTCAGACGGTTATGAGTTATTTTTGTGGAGAGACCTAAATTGCTGCCTAATAATCCGAAGCCATTGATATTCTCAATACTATTCTCTGAGACGTTCAGATTGCTTTCCTGAGATGCAGCGATGCCAAAGGCACTGTCACGAATTTGGTTTCTCAACACTCGATTGTTTAACCCTGCAATCAGTACAATTCCGGCTTGGGCCTCTTTGATGAGATTATCCATTACGGCGGTGTGTTCACCTTCTAACAGACCAATTGCAATGTTTGGAGTTTGCTGAAACAGGGAATCAATTTGATTGCCAATAATTTGAATACCTTCAGCGTCTCTAAACAAAATAATCCCGTTCTGGCGTCCTTGTAGCAGGTTGCCTTGAATCAGGCAGTGATCAGGTGAAAAGTCGCTGTTTTCTCCAGTGGCTAACCAGATGCCGATTGGTAATATACTGCCTCGTTCTAACTGACTGCGAATTTGGTTTTCTAGCACCCGCACATGGGGATGAGTGACTCGAATGCCGCCGTAAACGCCGCCGTCAGCGGTGATGTAATTTTGGCTAATTAGGCACTCTGGCGCATTCACATCAATGGCAAATAGCGGCTGGGAGACGGGTGTATCGGTTTCGAGTAAGGGCCGCAAAATTCGGTTTTGATGAACTACCGATTGATCAGCGCCGGTTTCGTCGAAACTATATTGCAGATAGACTCCCGTTGCATAGTTTTCGATCTGGTTGTGCTCGATGGTAGATAGGCCGTTAGACCAAAATCCGTAGACGCCCAGAGGTACGGAAATCAAATCACCTATAGGCAAAAGCGTCCCCTGTAGGTTGTTCTGGCTGCACCACAACCCTGCTGTATTGGTCGCAATGACACCAGCAATCAGGTCTTGCATTTGGTTATGCACAATTGCTAGCTGCTGACAGTTAAAGCTGAGAATACCAATAGACTGAAGGGGGATGTTTTGCTGACGCCCCAGCATGTTGAGAACACAATGGCGAATGGTGATGTTAATGCCTTCGAGAATTCTGATCAAAACTGCTTCTTCTCTTTGATCATTGCTGGTAACTTCAAACTGGATGTTTTCAACCACAATATTAGTAATGGCAACATCGTTTGTGCCAAGAATCACAAGCAGAT
Source organism: Cyanobacteria bacterium RM1_2_2 (assembly GCA_012033495.1). Lineage (GTDB taxonomy): Bacteria > Cyanobacteriota > Cyanobacteriia > Elainellales > Elainellaceae > Elainella. The sequence goes on from JAAUQT010000126.1 coordinate 13,373, forward strand.
TCACATCATTGTTGCGCTGGACTCTGGCGGCCAAACATTCTCCTTGCAGCGTCACGTTCGATTGCTGAATCAAAATTGGCTCAGTGATCAGGTGCACTCCCGACTTCAAACAAACGCAGCCCCCCCTGATCAGGTAGTTGATTGATCGCCGCTTGAATGCTTTCTCCTGGACGCACAATCACCGTACAGCAACCTTCTCCGGTGGGCGGAGGCCAAAATACTCGGCAGTCGGACACGATGGTGGTGGGGAGAGTTGCGCCCCAAGTGATTAGGGCCAAACGACCGTAGTGATGCAGAATGCCACGCGGTGGAGCCGCTTGCAGCAGTTCAACTGAGCCATCGGCAGTGCGGGCGGCAAAAGCCCAATAATCCGCAACTTTGAAACTACCTCCCGCCGGATCAACGCTAAAAGACACCCGAATCCCATCTTCGATTTCAATGTCCCCTGGCGCGACGGTAAGGAGTCCATCAGCATCCACACCTTGCTTTTGATCCCAACGACGCACACGAGTATGACGGTTGGCATCGGTCGGATCGAAGTTGAAGCTGGCAGGCAGCGCTGGGGAAACAGTGAGCATTTGATTGGCCTCATCCAGATTGACGATTCTCGCCATCGCTCCAGCAATGCCTTGAAATTCGCTGTGGTCATCTAGCACTTCAACCCAGTCGCCAATCTGAAACCGCAGGATTTGATCGCGGCCTAAACTCCTCACTGTGATTTGATCGCGTCCGACTGAGATGGACTCCACCGCAGAAGCCACCGAGCCATTGTCGCGCGACCATTTGAAGCGGGCTGTGCCGATGGTTCCGGGCGTATGGATTTCGACCCGGTACAGGCGGTTTTCCAATCCTCGATAGCCGCCCGATGGCGCAATGATGCAGGGATCTTCGCTGGCTGGTGGAGCTAGGGTTGAGGTGGTGAGCCGACCGGCAGATGGGGCAATCAGAGCATCCCAAGCGTCAAGCGGTGTTGTGCAGGAGACTCCGCGGCCCACGTTGGTTAGGGCTTTGACCTGCCAGACGGTTTGCAGTCGTGTTGCGGTGTCGGGGCCGCCGAGGGCAATTTCCTTGATGCTGGGATCTTCGAGGGCGGTGACTTCCCGCTGCCAAACATCCAGGTAAATTAAATCAGTGCTGCCGGGGGTGCCGCTCAGGTCGGGCGGTAGGGGTGCCGGATAGTAGGGCTGGTCGCTGTAGGGAATGGCTGTAGTACCGCGCTGTTCACCCAAGCTGGCGTCATAAATCTGGGGCGGCAGTCCGTGGCATTCGGCCAGTAGCCCATCCACGTAAATTCGCCCGATGCCGATAGTTAACGTGCCGCTGCCCGTGGGAATGAGGCGAAACGCATCTGGAGTGAAACTGGGAACCACACAGCGCCCAATAATATCGATGGTTTCAGCTCGCCAACGTCGGTCCTGGATATCAACTAGCTCATTCCAATCTGCATCTAGCCCAACCCGGCCTGGCTGTTTCCAAACGCCTGTGTAGTTTTTGTCTGGCTTGAAGGTGAACCTAGTATAATCGCCGCTCATTGCGCCCCTCCTCCGTTACGTCCTATTTGGGTCAGGTTAGTATCTGGGTCAGGTTACATAAATCAATCCGGCATCCAGCCCAAAGGGCAAATATTCGTCTAGCCGAATTCGTAGGTTAATTGCCCGCTGGGGTTGTTTGAGATGACTGAAGACCCCCATTTCAGATTCATCTTCGGCCCCGGTGCGAATTTGGATCGGGCAGCTCAGCCGCAGTTGGGCATAGGCTGGTAAGCCATAGTGGATCGCCGTAAAGCTGGGCACCAACCAACTGCGAATTTCCTGCCGCAACTGATCGCGTTCGCTAGCGGTTAATGGGATACCGCTTTTTTCAGCCGCTTCGATTTGGGTAGTGATCTCTAAATTGGGCTGACAGCGATATTGGCGGGGCGTTTGGGAAGCAGCAGGCACATAGCTGAAACGCACACAGCCGGTTTGGGTCTGGGTGGCAATAACAGGCTGGGTGAAAATTACTTCAGTGG
>JAAUQT010000331.1 GCA_012033495.1 Cyanobacteria bacterium RM1_2_2
CATTATAGAGTCGGGAAGTGGGAGCCATTGTTTTTGCTGTTAGGTGTGGTAACTTTCCAGCATAAATCAAGCTCTCCTTCCCTACTAGCCTGCCTTTCAGCCCCAAACAGTTTTGTCAGTCAACCAGACTAGCCACCTGTGCCTATCGATTGGCGGGGCAGTGCGTTAGGCTAGCCTTTTGGTGCTGATTGAGGAAACCTATCTTGGACAGGATTTCTACGGCTGATCCGATTTCTACGGCTGATCCGGCTTTCACGGCGAAGGCGGGTGGACTCTACGCAGTTCTAGCTTACGGGTCGTGGGGGTTGCTGCCCATTTACTGGAAGTTTTTCGCGCAGGTGTCGGCGGTTGAGGTGCTGAGCCACCGGATGCTCTGGTCGGCAGTTTTTCTGACAAGCTTGCTGTGGTTGCAGCATCGACAGGCAGAATTTCGGCAAGTCTGGCAGCCCAAGCAGCTAGGAATGCTTTTCGTCACAGCTAGCTTGTTGGCGTTTAACTGGGGGCTTTACATTTACGGTGTTAACACCGACCGAGTGGTGGAAACGAGTTTGGGTTATTTTATCAATCCGCTGGTGAATGTGCTGCTTGGATTTTTGTTTCTGAAGGAACGGCTGCATCGCGGGCAGCAAATTGCTGTCGGGTTGGCGAGTGTTGGTGTCATTACGTTCATCTGGCGATTTGGGGCAGTTCCCTGGATTGCCCTTGCTCTGGCATTTTCGTTTGCGCTCTATGGGTTGCTGCGCAAAATCGTGGTGGTTGCGCCGATGGTGGGGCTGGCGGTCGAAACGATTTTGATTACGCCTGTAGCGCTGGCGATTGTCACCTATCTGAATCAAACTGGAACCGGGCACTGGGGCGAAAGTTTTGGGCTAACGCTGCTGTTTGTGGGCTGCGGGATTGTTACGTCTTTCCGTTGCTGTGGTTTAACAATGCTGCAAAGCGGTTGCGGCTCTCCACGCTGGGCTTTTTTCAGTATTTTGCGCCGAGCTTACAGCTTATGTTAGGGGTGTTTTTATACCACGAACCGTTCACTTCAACTCATGCCATCACGTTCGGTTTGATTTGGACAGCGCTGCTCGTATATTCGACAACTTCATTGATGCGAGCACGCTCAGCTTGATGTCTGCTACCGTTCACTGATGTTTTATTCTGTCCCGTTCACTCTGTCAATCTTGAGTATCAGCATCATCGAGGACGGTTCCTTCCACGTTAGCGCCTTCTAGATTTGCGCCGCTGAGGTTGGCTTGCTCTAAGTCGGCTTGGCTGAGGTTAGCTTGAGACAAATCTGCAACTGACAGATCCGCACCGCTCAGATCGGCATTGTCCAGATTCGCTGCGTTCAGGCTGGCTTCATGCAAATTCGCTTCACTCAAGCTCACATCCACCATTTTTGCAATTGTCAATTCAGACTGGCTGAGATCTGCTCGGTCAAGAATTGCCCCATCCAGCACTGCCCCATCTAAAACTGCGCCACTTAAATCAACCGCACTCAAGTTGGCATCCTTCAGGTTTGCGCCGTTGAGGTCTGCCTGACGCAAGCTGGCTTGGCTCAAGTTTGCCTGACTCAAATCTGCACCACCTAAAACCGCCCGATCCAAAATAATTCCCCGCAGATCGGCTCCCACCAAATTTGCTTCACTCAAATCCGCTTCGGTAAAGTCTCTTCTGCCTGCGGCGTATGCCTGTAACAATTCGTTGGCTTTCATCATATCCCTCCAGTTTCAGCATTGGCGTTCAAGCTCGCAAGCACCCCTTACACCCGATCAGCCATCTTTTTATGAAAACGAGTTTGGCAGCGCAATCAATCGGTCTTAGGGGCAGGAGTTTGTTCGATCTTAAGGAGGAAAACTTTCGTGTCTCTGTCCTCCGTCTACGCTATTGTGATTTGAGAGAGGAATCCCACTTTATATCAACAATTTTCAATGACTGCTATAACTCCTGACTCTGATCAGCATCAACAGCCACATCAGCATCAAAAATCGAGAGCGTTGAAACCGGGGAGCCGCCGCCCTGCCAAAGATCTGTGCAGCGAGTGTGGGCTGTGCGACACCTACTACATTCACTATGTCAAAGAAGCGTGCGCTTTTCTGAATCAGCAAATTCCTGAACTAGAAGCCCAAACCCACGGCCGCAGCCGCAATTTGGACGATCAGGATGACTGGTATTTTGGCGTCCGGCAGCAAATGATGGCAGCCCGCAAAACCGAACCAATTGCAGGCGCACAGTGGACGGGCATCGTTAGCTCGATTGCAATTGAAATGCTGAATCGCGGGCTGGTGGAAGGCGTCGTCTGTGTGCAAAACACGAAAGAAGATCGGTTTCAGCCCATGCCGGTGATTGCCCGCACGCCGGAAGAAATTTTGGCAGCGCGAGTCAATAAACCCACCCTCTCGCCCAATTTATCGGTGCTGGAGCAAGTCGAGCAGTCGGGCATGAAGCGGCTGTTGGTAATCGGAGTCGGCTGTCAGATTCAGGCTCTCCGCGCCGTAGAAAAACAGCTAGGGCTGGAAAAACTCTATGTGCTGGGAACACCCTGCGTCGATAACGTCACCCGCGCAGGCTTGCAGAAATTTCTCGATACGACGAGCCGCTCGCCCGATACGGTGGTGTATTACGAGTTCATGCAGGATTTTCGGGTTCACTTCAAACATGAAGACGGCTCTACTGAAACCGTGCCTTTCTTCGGACTGAAAACCAACCAGCTTAAGGATGTGTTTGCCCCGTCCTGCATGAGTTGTTTCGATTATGTCAATTCTCTTGCCGATCTGGTGGTGGGCTATATGGGCGCGCCGTTTGGCTGGCAGTGGCTCGTCTCCGCAACGATCGCGGACAGGAAATGCTGGATTTGGTGATGGATCAAATCGAAACGCAGCCGGTAATGTCGCAGGGCGATCGGAAAAATGCCGTGCAGCAAAGCATTCCTGCCTACGATCAGGGTGTCACCTTGCCGATGTGGGCGGCAAAACTAATGGGCGTGGTGATCGAGAAAATTGGCCCGAAAGGGTTGGAATACGCTCGCTTCTCGATTGACTCTCACTTTACGCGCAATTATTTGTACACTAAACGGAACTATCCAGAGAAACTTGAAGCACACGTTCCAGAATACGCTAAACG
>JAAUQT010000127.1 GCA_012033495.1 Cyanobacteria bacterium RM1_2_2
CTCACGAATCGGTGGGTTGAGCGCAGTCGAACGGTGGGTTGAGCGCAGTCGAAACCCGAACTCACGTTACTTAGCCCATCCTTTGGCGAAACCTGCCCCAACCCAGCGGAATCTCTTGGCTGAGATATTTCCTTGACAAAATCTGCCTCCAGTGGGGTGGATATTTTATTGCCAGAAATCTCAACGGAACATGCTGCTCACGGAGCTATCTTCATGGATACGCCAAATGGTTTCACCTAGCAAGTTAGCCACTGAAAGCATGGTGAGTTGATCGAACTGCTTGTCGTCCGGGACAGGAATCGTGTTGGTGACAATCACCTCTTCAAACAGCCCAGCCGAGAGACGTTCGATGGCAGGCGGCGAAAAGACGGCATGGGTGGCACAGGCATAGACCTGCCGCGCCCCTTCCCGGCGGAGAAGCCGTGCTCCTTCGCAAATCGTGCCTGCCGTGTCGATCATGTCATCCACTAACACTGCCGTTTTGCCCGACACATCCCCAATTACGTTCATCACTTCCGCAACGTTGTGAGCTTGGCGGCGTTTATCGATAATGGCGAGCGGGGCGTCGTTCAGCTTTTTAGCGAAAGCTCTGGCTCTGGCAACTCCACCCACATCGGGCGAAACCACCACAATGTCGCTCAAATTCTTACTGATTAGGTAATCCAGCACCACGGGCGAGCCGTAGACATGATCGAAAGGAATATCGAAATAGCCTTGAATTTGAGCAGAGTGCAAATCCATTGCCAGGATACGATTTGCTCCAGCTTGCGTGATTAGGTTCGCCACCAGTTTTGCGGTGATCGATTCTCGACCGGCCGTTTTGCGATCGGCTCTGGCGTAACCATAATAAGGAATCACTGCTGTAATTTGCCGTGCCGATGCCCGACGACAGGCATCAACCATAATGAGCAGTTCCATTAGATGGTCGTTAACCGGGAAGCAGGTCGGCTGCATCAGGTAAACATCACAGCCGCGAATCGATTCTTGAATTTGGATATAAATTTCTCCATCCGCAAATCGCTTCCGCACCATCGGGCCTAAGTCCATGCCCAGATAGCGAGCCACTTCTTGCGCAAGAGGAACATTGGCAGAACCGGAGAACAACCGAAGGCGGCTATTCTCTTCGTTCATGGGCGGCAGAGAAAAAGGAAAAGGTAAAGTTGCAAAGCGGGTCACGGCAAATCCTCTGACGCGACTGTCATCGAAATCTTACAATATGGAACAACAAACAAGCCCTGGTACTTTTCAGATATAAATAGACCTAATTAAAAGAGGAGTCATCTGGCATGGGGCAGGCTGTAAAGACTCGCTGTTAAACCCAAATGAATGACCAGGATAGAGAGCAGGCAACTACCCCGAAACAGTCTTAGAACAGGAAACTGTGGAGACGATGCTCCATGCAACAGGTTGACTGATGCACTCGTTCCAAAACCAACTGGATCGCTACCGACACCAAAACACAACTAATACAAAAGAGAACTGTAAAAATCGCTACTTTTGAAACCTGCTTATTCTAGCGCTTTGATCCGAGTAATTGGGAAAATCGCAACTCATATTAAAGAATTTCTTCCCAATAGACAAGTTCAATCGCTACTCGACCAATAAAAAACAAAACCTGGCTTACTCCTTTAGGTAAAGATAGATATTCAGGCGCGTTTTGCCTGTCTCTCTAGCTGCTAAGAAAAGAGTAAGCAAGGTCTATTGATCTTGAATGGCATTCAGATGCTTTTATTGTGATCGACAAAAGGAGATGCTACAGGTCGCCTCCTCGAAATGCCAGCACAAAAATCACTGCTGGGCCTGCAATCACAATCAATGCCAACATTGCTAACTGAACCAGAGTTTCCCAGTTGACGCTACCAATCAATCCTGATAAGAAGTCCATTGCTCCTCCCAAAAACCAACCGTTTGATGAAATGTGATTTAGATAACCATATCCGATTTTATTCTACCTGTTAACTGTTCTTATCTCTGCATAGCTGGTGTGCAAATCTGAGTTTGTTAGCAAGCCGCTACAAATACTGCTACAAATACCGCCACAAACACTTGATTTACTTTCTATATTTAAAGACTGCCAGCTTTTTTTATAGCTCAGGTTTTTGAATTCAAGACCGTAGCGAAATTTAACCAAAGCTAAACCGTGAACATGCAGGAGATTGAGATCCTACATGCCGCCATGCTTGAAAGCCGGCAGCCAAATTAAGGAGTCAAAAATTATGGCTACGTGGCGTTGTGTCAAACAGTGCGGGGCGTGCTGTCAGCTTGATCCCGCTGATCGCCCAGAATTAGAAGAGTATTTGTCGCCTTCAGAGCTAACGCTGTATCTTAGCTTAGTGGGGCCGGATGGCTGGTGCGTTCATTTTGATCAGGTGAACCGCGAATGTCGAATTTATGCTGATCGTCCCCGGTTTTGCCGAGTCGAGGCTGAAGTCTTTCAGCAAATGTATGGCATTGAGCCAGATGATCTCAACGACTTTGCCATCGACTGCTGCCGTCAGCAAATTGAGGGCGTTTATGGCAATCGGAGTCTAGAAATGCTGCGATTTGATCGAGAAGTCGGGGTATAGGGTTGCAGATTTTGCCCAGGCTGAGGATAAAATGAAAAGAAAATGAAAAGCTACTGCTGGTTCAATCACCGTGGAATATTTATCTGCTTCTGAACCATTGACCTCAAACCCAGAGATCCCTAACTCAAAACCTGCGGCTGTGTTGCAAACTGAAGCCCCTAAAACCGAAAACTTCCAAGACTCGATTGTGAGGCTCTCTAGCCTAGCAGAACTACCTCAGCCCTCTCCTAAGCAAAACAGACAGGCAGAGCTGCGAATTTTTTTATCTACCTTTTTCACCATCTTTTTAGCTGAGCTAGGAGACAAAACCCAAGTTACCACCCTGCTGATGAGCGCTGAGTCTCATGCGCCGTGGGTGGTGTTTGCCGGAGCCGGAACCGCGCTTGTCGCAACCAGTTTAATCGGCGTTTGGTTGGGCTGTTGGTTGGCAAAACGGGTTTCAGCTAGAACCTTAGAAACGGCGACTGGCGGCTTGTTGCTACTTGTCTCTGTGCTGCTGTTGTGGGATGTGGTTCATCTGTAACTGCCATAACTGCAACTGCTATAACTGTTAGAACCAATAGATTTTGGCTAAACCTGCCCCGATGGTAGCACTCGTTTTTTCAGCAACTCTTCTAATACCATTTTGGATTTGCGTTCGCGCAGCGTTGCGCCAGCAACTTTTGGATTGGGGAGGCTTTGCCCAGCCAAGGTTTCAGCCTGCGAACTGCCGAGTCCGCTGTTTAAATCGGTATAAGAACTTAAATCGGTATAAGAACGGCAACCTATAGGAACACACTCCAGGAATACAGTAATGGATTGGAATTTGCTTGGTCTGAGCTTTGTGATGGTGTTTATTTCTGAGCTTGGAGATAAAAGTCAGTTGGCGGCAATTGCGCTCAGCGGCAGTTCCAAATCCCTTCGGGCGGTGTTTTTAGGCAGTTCGGCTGCTCTTTTGCTGGCTAGCTTTTTAGGCGTGGTGCTGGGCGAAGGAGTTTCTCACTTGCTGCCGCTGCAATTCGTGAAGGCAATCGCGGCGATTGGGTTTGCTGGAATGGGGCTGCGGTTACTCTGGCCAGTAGAAGCACCTTAGCAACCACAGCAGGATTAAAGCGATTGTACGGGCAGGTTTGGGAAATCAACTGTCCCTGAGATGGGCTGCTTTTAGCAAAACCTGCCCCAACGCCTGTACGGGCGAATTTAGCAGATCAATGGGCATCCGGCAATCGATTTGACCGCAAAACCCTCCCCTCCCCACGATCGAACGGATTGAATTCCCATTCCTAAGCAAACACTTCCACATCGACGACATATTCTTGAGTCGGCGTCAGTTTCCAGGATTGATCGCTGTTCAGTTCCAACACAAAATCGTGGTATTTCAGAAGGCTACTGCGATGCCCGACGCTGACAAACGTAGTGCCCATTTCGCGGAGAGTTTGATAGAGACGCTGCTCGTTGCCTAAATCAAGGGCACTTGTAGCCTCATCCAACATGGCATAGCGAGGTTTGGTGAGCAGCAGTCGGGCAAAGGCAAGGCGCTGTTGTTCGCCTAAAGACAGCACATCCGCCCACTCCAGTTCCACCTCATAGCCACCAACCCGCTCCGGTAAATCAGCTAAATTGACTTGCTGTAGGGCAGTTTGCAGTTCGGCTTCAGTGGTGTCTTTATCTAAATTGGGGTAAAGCAACTGATCGCGCAATGTGCCCAACACCATGTAGGGACGCTGGGGTAAAAATAGCATTTCAGACAAATCTGGGCGGACAATTTTGCCCGTACCGCGATTCCATAATCCAGCAATGGCCCGCAACAGCGAACTTTTACCGACCCCGCTCTGTCCAACAATCACCAAACTTTGCTGAGGCTGGAGCGCAATTGATAGATCCTGCATCAGCATCCGTTGCCCTTTGGGGGTTGCCAGCGAGACATGCTCTAATGCGAGGCGAGAGTCTTCGGTGGTATCAATTGCGGCCACATCCGCTGGAATCGGCTGATCCTGTAACTCCAGCACTTCGGCAAACGTTTCGAGACGGTTGACCCCAGCGGCAAAGGCACTCAAGCGATTAATTTCCGTAACTACGAGGGCAAAGGCTTCAAAAATTTGGCTAAAGGCAAAGCCTGCTTGGGTAATATCTCCATACCGAACCTGATCTGAGAACAGCATCGGAGCCAAAATCACTGAAGGCAGAATGTAAGTAGCGTAGCGGTAGGGAACTCTGAAGAAAGCAAGGTTTCGCTGCCAGCCCACCAAAAAGCTGAAGTTACGTAGCGCTTCTACAAATCGGCGCCGCAGTTGCCCTGATTCTTGCTGTTCGCCTTGATAAAACGCAATTGATTCCGCATTGTCACGCACATGCACCAGCCCATAACGAAAGTCGGCTTCTCGTCGCAGTTGGTTGAAGTTGAGCGTAATCAGCTTTCGTCCGAGCAGTGTGGTGACAACCGTGCCAAACAAGGCATAGCCGACCAGAAAAAGCGCCAGAAAATGGGAAATTGACCAAAGAATCAAAAAGAAAGACAAAACATCAATGATTGCCCCTAAGACCAACAGCAAAAAGTAGAGGCTAGTGTCTGTAAAAGATTTGATGTCTTCTGAGATCCGCTGGTCGGGGTTATCAATATCTTCGGCAAAATTAATGTTGTAATAGGCACGACGGTGAAAGTATTGTTTCATGAACTTCTGGGTCATCCAATCTCGCCACCGCAAGCCCAACATATCGCGCACATAAGGATAGAAAGCCGAAATGGGAGTTGCCGCCACAAACACCGCTGCATAGATGAAGAAAAACCGCCAGAAGGTGGGTTCGTCTTTCTCGGCGAGGGCAGTAGTGAAAAAGTTGCCCACAAAGCTAATCAACACATTCATGCCGCTAATCGACAGTAGCAACAACAGCAGTAACCAGAGAAAACTCCACTGTTGCCAACGCGGAGCAATTTTGTCTCTGACCGCAAAAAAGGCGAGGGCGGGAATCAGCAATCCGGCAATCACTACAAAAACTGCTGGAGAGCCGTTAATGGCCTGAATGGTTCCGACTAGACCCCCGGCTGCTTCTCTCATGAAGTCGGGTAGGAGCCACTGAAGCAGCATCACCACTCCACTGACCACCACAAACAAAAAACTGAAGAGAAAGAGAATTAACAGCGTCAGCAAGCCGAAAAAACCTTGCCGCTGTGCGGGGCAGTGGGATACCAGTAAGGCTGAGCAATGGCCACAAAGCGGTTCCAAAGCTGGCTGTCAAATCGGCTGAGGCGATTGAGTGGAGGTCTTGAGGAAGGTATTACGGTCATTCAGGTCAAATTCTAGTAGAGGATAGGGTTCGATCCGATCGTTTCGTTAATGGACTATTCTAAAGTGCCAGACTTAATCTGCCATCCCAGAATCCGTTCGTTGAGGGAGATGATCAGGCAGATATTAAGTCTTTGATTTTTGATTGTATCGCTGTAACCATCGAGTTTAGGACAGGCTGAACGGCTGCCATGCCCCAACATCCCGTCATAGCCCCTCTGCCTTTTGCCTTCCCTGGGGGTTGTGATCCAGCCAGAATCCTGATGATGGCAGAGCGACAGCCCCTAGCCTGTTTTGGTGAACGGGCGCGATTAGTTGGCTATGAATGGATGACGCGCCCTAAAACAACCTGAGTTGAGTCGCACTTGAACCCGACAAACTTGCAGACGAATTCGCCTCAATGACATTCCAGGGCAAAGGTGGAACAGCGACCTCGTGCTGCTCTAATAATTGCTGCTCCAACAATTGCTGAAAGCAGCGGGCAGTGCGGGGTGAACGTTCCTCCACAGGACAATGCACGAAAAAATAAACCTGCCGACTCTGTTGGAGCCATTGCTCAATCTGCCCGACCCACCCCTGCAAGAACGGCTCGTTATACTGCATTTCTGGGTGGCTGATATAGCGAATCAGGCTGAAAGGCGCAGTTAAAACGGGCTGCATCGGTACTTTGGGTTTGCGACGCTCGGAAGCAATTTGCGGATCGTCTGGGCAGTCATAAATCGGGCGTGTGTCTAACAGCACCCTCGCCACGCCAAATTTTTCCAGCAAATCGTTGAGCCGCTGAGATGGCTCCGGCTCGAACCAATCGAGATGCCGCACCTCAACCGCCAGCGCAACTTGTCTCTCAGCAGCCTGCCTGCCCGAAACCGCTTGGAGAAACGTAGTCAGATCGCCTAAATCTCTGGGGCTATAGCTTGGCGGTAGCTGCGCAAAAACTACTCCCAGTCGATCGCCCAAGCCCTGCATTCGGTCTAGAAAAGCTAGCGTTTCGGGAATTGCTGGGGTTAGCAAACCTTGATGGGTTAGGGTGCGAGGCAATTTGGGGCAAAACTTGAAGCCCGGAGGTGTAGCGGTTGCCCAGCGCTGAATCGTGGCTGCATCAGGAATAGAGTAAAACGTGGTGTTGCCTTCCACCGCAGTAAAACGGCGGCTGTAGAGCGATAGAAAATCCTTCGACTGGCTACCTGGCGGAAACAGGTCTCCAACCCAATCTTTGTAAGCCCAAATGGCACAACCTAACCAAACACTCATGCCCCTGATTTTAGAGCATTTGTAGGGCATGTTTGCGAGCATTGCGGAAAACATCACTGCTGGGATGCTGCTGAGGCTCTCAGGGGGAATGTTCTGTCGTTTGAGGTGCCCTCACCCCCTGTTGCGCTACCAAGCTTGATATTGAGTTGCTTAACAGGTAGCTCAATCCAAAATTCTGTGCCTTCGCCGGGCTGAGAGTAGCACTGAAGCTCACCGCCATGTTTAACGACAATATCGCGGCTAATTGACAGCCCTAAGCCCGTACCCTGCCCGATCGGTTTGGTGGTGAAGAAAGGCTCAAACAGCTTTTCTTGAACTGCAAGCGGAATGCCAGCGCCATTATCTGAGATGCAAATCACGGCTCGCGGATTGCCCCCCTGCGGATCAGGAATTTGCATCGTGCGGATGGTAATTTGCGGACGGTAGGCTGGAGGCTCGGTGGAGCTAGGCTCCGCAGCCATCAACTGCTCATCCAGCGCGTCAATAGCGTTCCCAATCAGGTTCATAAACACTTGGTTGATCTGATTGGTGTGGCACTCAACCAGCGACAAATCTCCATACTCGCAAACAACATGAATTCCACGAGCATCAGATCTGGGCGCGAGGCGATGGTGTAAGAGCAGTAAGGTACTGTCGATACCCTCATGTAGGTCGGTGGGAAGCATTTCGCTGGTGTCCGAGCGGGAGAAATTACGCAAAGATAACACAAGCTGCCGAATTCGGTCGCCGCCCATCTGCATTGAAGACAACAGTTTAGGAAAGTCTTCCACAATAAAATCAAGCTCCGCTTCTGCCAACCGTTCCTGTAATTTTGGACTAAGAGACCGATGCTCCTGACGGTAAATTGTGACTAACTCAATCAACTGCTGAGCATATTGGTTGGCATGGGATAGGTTGCCGCAAATAAAATTCACTGGGTTGTTGATCTCGTGAGCAATTCCTGCGAGCAACTGCCCCAAGCCAGATAGTTTTTCGCTTTGCACAAGCTGCGATTGGCTCTGCTGAAGTTGCTTGAGCGTCTGTGACAATTCCTGCGACTGTTGCTGCGTCCAGATCAATAGCTCAGCTTGCTGAAGGGCCACTGCCAACTGATCGGCAATTTGTCCAGCAAACTCGATCTCTTCAGGCTGCCATTCTCGTGGTGCACAGCATTGATGAATACACAGCAGCCCCCATAAATGTGTTCCTTGGAGGAGAGGCACAACTAAATTGGCGCGGATTTGAAAGCGAGCCAGCACCTCAACATGGCAATCTTGCAATTGGGCGGCGTGGATGTCACTCACTGCCTGCACTCTGCCCTGTTGATAATCGTTGGCATAGCGTTCACCAAAACAATGATCCTCGACTTTGGCTGCCAGTGCAGAAGAAAACGTTGGCAAAACTGCCTCCGAAACAAACTCGCCTGCATTCCACCCAGAATCAGGATGGAAGCGAAACACACCCACCCGATCGGCTTTGAGCAGTTGTCGAACTTCGGTGGCTGCTGTTTGAAAGATCGTATCGAGATCGAGCGTTTCTCGAATTCTGGCCACCACTCGGAACAGAGCCTTATATTGCTCAAGCTGAAATGTATCACTAGCAGCCATTTGCTGCACTGGCTCAGAAGTCGTTTGATCAGAACAGCAAGCTGGCAACGGGTGTGAATCGGCTGAGTTCATATTTGCGGACAACTCCACGAAGAGTAGCAAAATGTTAGGTTTATGAGGTTTTGCCAGCTAAGGCATCTGGCACAGTGAAATCAATACGAGGCAGACAGGCAGTTTATGCTAATTGACAGAAATTAATAATCTATTCATGCTCTTGCTTAACGACTGAACAAAAACCTTAGCCTTTGCCAAACGTTCATTCTTTGTGTCCTTAGTGCACAACTTATGCTGCTCGTCAGCAGCTAGACCGCTTCAGCAGAGTGTCAGCATTGAGCGCTGAGAGGGCACGCAGCCGAAATGAAATGGGACAAAGTGATTCGTCTGAGTTGAAGCGCTAGATTTAGCAGTGCAATGGGTCTAGAACTGAACCAAAGTATGCCAAAATGCTTGGGATTAAGTAATGGGTCAAAACCCCTAAGTTGTCATGATTGATATCAGCAGCGGTTTCCGTAAAAATCATGACAAGGGCTTAAAAAAGGCTGAAGCGAGATCTGTTGAGGAATCCACTTAGATGAAAATACTAGAGGCTGTGATTAATTTCAGTTAAAACTCTGACCAGGGCAAGGCGACAGCCCCTCGCCTGTTTTGGAGAACGGGCGCGATTAGTGCAGATGCCGTCAACGGTTGACTATTGTTGACCATCAGTGGATGGAATGACGCCGCCCTAGGTAAAAGTGAAAAGATTCAGTGAAAGCGCTGCTGATTCGATTAGCGTTCCACCAAGTTAGGGATACCGTCACAGCCACCCGGAACCGTTGCACGAGTGCCAGAACCACCCCAAGCGCAGCAGTAATAGCGGGCTTCCTCGGAAAGGCGCTGAACCCCTGTGAGATCGGCTCCTTCGATCACGGCTCCGGTGTAGGCTCCCGTTTCGTAATTAGGAATATCGGCACGGGTGCGGGGAGAAGCGGTCGTTACAGAACCATAAAACAACCGAGTTCCCATCATGTCTGATCCTGCCAAAATCGTATTGCAGAGAATTGTGCGAGCCAAATTTGCTTTCACCAAGTCACAGTTGCGCAAATTAGCCCGAATCAGATTGATGTCGCTCAAATCAGTCCAACGTAGATCAGTATTTGAGAGATCGGTGCCCGCCAACATCACACCCAAATCGATGACGCGCACTCCGAACTCTCGATCCTCCGCATAGCCACCCGCTCCATCCAAAATTGCTCGTCCGAGGCGACGGTCGCGCTGTAAAGGAGACAGTAACCGAGACCGAGACAAAAACCGCAGCACCTTCGCCTTCCCACTCGCATCAATGCTGCTGAGAATCGCTGCCGTTCGCCCTTCTGCAATGGCGCGTTCTTGAGGCCAGTCTTCCAGCAACCCTTCCTCATCCAGCACCAGATCAGAAATGCCTTGAAAGTAGGAATCGATTGTTTGCTGTTGGGTAATGATGTTTTGCTGAATGGTGAGATCCCTAGAAATCACATATTGCCGCCACGCAATGTAAACAGCGAGCACTGCGATCAAGATTTGTCCGAGCGCGCCAAACACTTCACCTGTTGCACCCAGAGCATCCCAATTGAGTCCGGCATACCAGGCAGCAAGGCGATCGCCCCAATCTGTGAGTTGCAAAAAACCAACGAAGGCAGCCACCAAACCGACCACACCAGAGAACAGCAGGCGTTCTTCAGCCGAGATCCATTCAGTAAATAATTTCCAGGTGGCCGCCCAAAGAATGCGCAGCGAAAGCACAAACGCAAACCCAGTTCCCGCAAAGCTGAGCCAAAAGTTGCCAATTGACAGCCCAACAATCATCAGAACAACTGACAACAGAATTAACAGGCTTAGAGGCGGCTGACTTTTTCGATTGCGCAATAGCGGTTGCACGGAAATGCTGGCAGCAAAATCATCCCTCGCTCCAGGGCCCGCAGTTGTGTCGAGGCTGGCTGGCTGGGTTAGATCCGTTGAACGGTGGCTGGATGACGGCAATATCGCCTGTGGCGGTGTTTTTGCCCCATTCGGGCTATCTCCCATATGCCCAATCTTGGGCGGGCCCTCGCCTAGATTAGGGGTATTCGAGGAAGGAGGGCGATTAGAAGCGGAAGAATTGGGATCTGGGGTCATAAGGTGCTCTTAGTCTAAAATGCTCAGGAAAAACCCACGCCTTTCCATAGGATAATCCTGTTCACCCTATGATGAAGCAACCCGCAATACTTCAATTAGCTGGTCAAATTAGCTGGAAATTGGCTGGATTGGGTTGATGCATTTTAGCTGCGCTCTACGCCCGTGCTGATTCGTTTTAATGCGATTTTAATGCGATATCTTGCG
The DNA here is from genome assembly GCA_012033495.1 of Cyanobacteria bacterium RM1_2_2. Taxonomy (GTDB): domain Bacteria; phylum Cyanobacteriota; class Cyanobacteriia; order Elainellales; family Elainellaceae; genus Elainella. The sequence goes on from JAAUQT010000127.1 coordinate 11,005, forward strand.
AAGAGGCATTGCAAACAGGCTAATAGACTCCCCGGCTTCTCGCTTCACCTGACCTGCATGGATGGCTTGATGTAATTCTTCTAAGGCTGCCAAATCAGTGGTTTGATATCCGCGTACAGCAATGATCTGACGAATCAGACCTTCTGACTCAACGCTCAAGTGTCCGGTTTGGAACGCGGATTGAATCAATCGACAAATCATTGAAAGCGGCATGTAGCGTCACCCTAAGCAATCGTCAACTTTTCATCGGCTCTTCAATTGTGGGTTATTGTTTTTTTCATCAGATTGATTGAGATCGATTGAAGGATGTGATCTAGAATCTCTTTTCATGTGAGAAACATCACTTGCGAACTTGGCAGCGTGGTGGTTGCTCATTAAAGTCTCAACTGCTGAAGTCCCAAGTCTTGGGGTGTTCAGACATCGAATAGACATTACACATACATTTGAGCTCATTTTTGTGTCTATTTTTTGCCGACTCAGGCGCAAATCGTCGTTCAAATGAGTCGGTTTGAGTTATCTTTGACTAAATAAATTTTCTTGTAGAAAAATATTGCAGGCTAGAGTCCGCAGTACGGGTTGAGGGGAGAGGAGTGATAATGGCAAATTTAGACAGTTCATGGCAGGCTTCTATTGTCAAATTGGCGCAAGCTGGCAATTCACGAGCGATTGCCTTTTGGATCAATCGCTATCTTGTACCGCAGGGCGTTTGTGCTCAAGTGCTGACTGAGCCGTCTGGTTTGCTGATTCGAGTTGTGTGTCGTCAAGTTCCTGACAGCGATCGGTTAGTGCGCTTTATTTGCCATCGGCTGTGTAAACTCGAATCTGAAGCAATCCAGCAGGTACGCATCACAGCACAGATGGTTGGTTCTACGGAGATGCTGTGGGAAAAGTCGGCGCGAATTATTTTACCGTCAGAAAGAAATCGGCTCGACGAAAAGCCGTCCAGCTTTGGCAAGCAACCAGCCAGTCAGGAAACTGCCAGTAATCTCTATCCGTTTCCATCGGTTCAAGGGGGAGCGGCTGCTAGTAATTTTGTAGGCGATTCTACGGGAAATGCTGTGGTTGAAGCTGTCGAACCTCTGGTCAGCGAACCCAGATCTCCGGCGGTTAAGTTGCAGGCTCATAAAACTCATAAATTGCAGTCTCATGGTGTGACATCGGATCACCATTCTCAGCGGCTCCATTCCAGTCAGTCTCTCACTTTGCGCTTCAGCCATGTGCCTAAAAACTGGGCTGAGATTTCAGAAGCTTGGCAAGACTCTTGGCAACCGAATATTCACGGTCAGATCAGGGCTTGGCAAACCAATTCTCTCGACTTCACCGATCGCACGATTCGCTGGTTTGCTTGCCAGTCTCCAGTGATGCGGGCAGCGTTGCTGGGTGGTTCGGCCGTGACCGCATTTTTGATTGGCTGTAGCTTCGAGCTAGTGGGATATTACGTTGAGCCAGCGGCGTTTCAGCGCTCAAAAGCTGCCTTAACCAAAGTGTGGCAATCGGCTTCTTCTCATTCTGGTTCTGTGAATACAGCCTCAGAGCGAGTTGCGGTGATCCGACAGGCGGTGCTCAACCCCGATGATTTAACGGTGAACTTGGTGTTTGCCAACAACGCTACCCTCACGCGGCTCACCAACAGCCAACTCAAAACCCCTCCCCCTTCAGATGGTGATGGCACAGTTCCGCAGGTCAGCGAGGTGGAGGCTTATCGCTTAGCAGACATGATGATCACCAGTCTGGATAGTCCGCTCAGCATTACACCCCCTTCTGAAACCCCTAAAGCTGGGGCTGAGTCAACTGATCCGTCTGATTCTGCCACTTTGGAAGCAGAGCCTGAAGCAGACCCCATGCTAGCGGATGCTGACGGTGAAGCCGATCAGGACTTAGAGGTTCAGGACTTAGAGGATCGGGATTTAGAAGATTGGGAGAGCTTGGAAGAGTTGGATGCTTCTGAATCAGTAGCCCCAGACGCTTCAGAAGACGGCGAGTTAGAAGGGGAGCTTTTACTTTCAGATGATTTGTCAGAAGACACAGACTCGATTTTGAAGGACGATCCGCTGGAGGAAGAGCGGCTGTCGCTGGGGGTGGTTGATCCAGAAGAGGGAGCAGACTCTGAAGATGGCAAAGATTATAGCTTCCACCCCATCCGAACCGTGGTTCCACTGATGCCGCAAGAACTCCTAGCCAACGGCGTTGATGTCGTGAATGTCGCCAGTGCGTCTGTTATGCCCGAAAGTGTGGCGCAGCTCACCCACACGCTGAGCTTGTTGAAGCAAAACAGCCTTCATCCGGTTGGGGCCGGACAAGATTTGATCGAAGCGCGTCGCCCGCAGATCTTTGATGTGAAGGGGCAGCGGATCGCCTATTTGGGATATTCTGACTCTTCGCCGCGCCCGGTACGGATGTCAGCCGCAGGCACGAATGTGAGCGTCAATGAGCAAATGGAGGCAGACATCAAGGCAATCCGAGATCAGGTGGATTGGATTGTGATCAACTTTAGCTGGAACCGAGAAGTGAGAGCCTACCCTGAAGATTGGCAAATTGAACTAACCCATGCCGCAATTGACCACGGGGCAGATTTGGTCGTGGGTTATCATCCCACCGTCACGCAAGGGGCTGAGGTTTACAACGGGCGGGCGATTGTTTACTCGTTGGGCAATGCGATTGACGAATATAGCGAGAAGCCGACGGGCAGCTATGACACAGCCGCTTTAAAAGTGACGCTGAAAGAGCACGTCATGGAGCTAGAGTTTTTGCCGATTCAAGTCAAGAAAGGGAAGGCAACCTTGGCTAAGGCGGCGCTAGGAAGCACCATTTTGGAATATATGACGCAAGCCTCCAGTTTGTTTGATCACCCGTTGAAGTCGCCAACGAGCCTCAATTCGCAAATCCGCCTATCGCTGCCAGTGGCTCCTGATGCCAAGATGCCAACCGAACCCTTCATTAGCTACCCAGAGTCACCAACAGGTGATTCCGCTGAATCAGAACCGTCGCCAGAACCGTCGCCAGAATAGGGGCAAAGCCTTCAGGCAGATCAAGATGCAGACAGAAAAGATGTAGGCAGAAAAGATGTAGGCAGATCAAGATGTAGGCAGAAATACTGGCGTTGCTGAATGAACGCATGAATCTTGCACCGCGATCGCTCCGACCATCCCTTAATATTCCGTAAGCCGGGGGGCTTGAGCGATCCAGAAGTCTAAGTTTTGGTGATCTGGCGGGAAAATTTGTTCTGTGAATCCGCAGTGCTGAAATGATTTTGTCATTGATGATCTGTGAGATGATCTGCCGAGATAATTTGCCAAATGTTTTGCCGTGACTTAATAGACCCCATAGAATTGACGTGAAGCACGGAAGGAGATTGATTGGTGTTTGCGATTGCCACAGAGCAGAGACAGTATAAAACTTACGTCTTGACCGATCTTGACGCATCCAGCCGTTTGGAAGTTGTGCCAGAACGCGGCGGCATCATCACCAGTTGGCAAGTCCAAGGGCAGGAATTGTTTTACTTAGATGCGGAACGGTTTACCCATCCTGAACTGACAGTACGCGGCGGCATTCCGATTTTGTTTCCCATTTGCGGCAATTTGCCCGGTGACACTTACACCCATCAAGGAAAAACCTACACGCTGAAACAGCATGGTTTTGCGCGAAATCTGCCCTGGGAAGTCACCGACCAAACCACCGAAACCGAGGCAGCCATTACCATTACCCTGGCCAGTCAAGCTCAAACGCGCCAAGTCTATCCTTTTGAGTTTCAGGTGACATTCACTTACCAGCTTCAAGGCAATTCACTCACCTTAAAGCAGCGATACACCAACCTTTCTGACGAGCCGATGCCCTTCTCGACTGGGTTTCACCCGTATTTTCAGATTGCCGACAAACAGCAACTCCAGTTGGAAATTCCGGCTACACACTGGAAAAATAACCTCGACCAAACCGTGCAGCCGTTCTCTGGTCAGTTTGATTTCGACCAAGACGAAATTGATGCGGCGCTACGACCCCTAACGCAGCAATCAGCGCAGGCAATTGACCATCAGCGGCAAATTTGCCTTACCCTCGACTATGACCCTACCTATTCCACGCTGGTTTTTTGGACAGTGAAAGGAAAAGATTTTTATTGCCTGGAACCTTGGAGCGCTCCTCGGAATGCCTTAAACACCGGAGAGGATTTAATTCAACTCGCCCCTAACACCAGCCTAGATACCTCAGTGCGGTTCAGTGTGCGCTCGCTGTAGTTGAGATTGTAGTGGGTAAGGAATGGGAATTAGGAGATTTCTAGGAAAAAGTTGTTGCCCGTTGGGGCAGGTTTGGGACTCAGTCTCGC
>JAAUQT010000128.1 GCA_012033495.1 Cyanobacteria bacterium RM1_2_2
GCCACAGGAACGCACTGAAGCCTGCCCCAGCGAACAGCGCTCAGACCAGCCACTGGCGGGCTATGAGAGGGAAATCGCAGAGATGGTGGAGACACATCGGGACTATACCTTGGCAGAGTATTGCGAGTCTTGGCAAGAGAAAACTGGAGTCAGGGTGAGTGAAAGTACGATGTGCCGATTCCTGCAAAAACAGCAGTTAACGGTCAAAAAAAACATTTCGCAGCGCTCAAGCCGCCGCAGCGGATAAGCAAACGCAACGAGTTGCTTACTGGCAGACGATTAGTCCGGTTCTGCCAGAGAACTTAGTCTTCCTCGACGAGATGGGCGTGCTGCAAGGGATGAGCAGACCGAGGGGGAGAAGCCTTAAGGGGGAGCGGGTGTATGACCTCAAGCCCTTCTACCGAGGTTGCCGGGTCACTGTCGTTGGGGCGATCAGCCAAACCTCGATTTTGGCGATGCAAACGTTAGGTAAATCGATGACAGGAGAAGACTTCAAACGGTTTGTGTCCGAACACCTCGTGCCGAAGTTGTGGTCAGGGGCGGGGGGGGTGATGGATAACCTCAAAGCCCACAAAGTCGAAGGGATAGAGCAGATGATAGAAGCGGTCGGAGCCAGGGTTGTTTACTTATCGTCGTACTCACCTGAGTTCAACCCAATTGAGCATCTGTGGTGGCAGTTGAAGGCATTTATCCGGCGGTTTGTACCGAAGAGTGTAGAAACCATCACAAAGCTGTTACAGGTGGGAGTCAGTCTCTGTTCAACTAGGGAATTGCGAAACTACTTTGCTCACTGTTGTTACTGTACCAGTTAGTCCCACAACACGCTGTAGCCTCCAAGATAACTTTGTCAAATCCAATAAAGATGGTGCAGCGTATTTAATCAGTAAGAAAGCCGAAGCCAAACAGCGCTGTTTTTACTTTCTGACTAATATAGCGTTACGCATTGAGCTTAGGACATCGGGGGTGTGAGGGCGTAGCCTCCAGCTAGGGGTTCTACCCCTACACCCCGTCCTAACCTTAGGCAGTACTGCCATATTATGTGAATCATTCATTTTGATTTTTTGCTTCTATGTGAATGCTGTTAAGCATCTCACTTAGCTTGGCATTCGATCAAACTTTGCATTTATTAGCCTCACTTGGCGTTATTCATGGAGACACTAGAGATGGGAACTGATCAAAGTCATGACTCAATGCAACTGCTGCCGCGTCACTCGAATGCCTTTTCTCGCCGCAGAATTCTAGTCAGTGGTGCAGTTACAGGTATGGCAGGAGCGTTCGGATTTGCCTGGGCGCGCCCTAGTCAGGCGACCGCTGCCGCAGACCAAGCCAACGACGCTAAAATTCTCAACGGCGCTTTGTACTATGAGCATCAGGCAATTTGGGCTTACCAGTTTGCAGCAACTAAGCTGAGTGATAGTGAAGTTGGACAGGCTGTACTCGCCCTTGCCCAGCGTAATTTGGCAGATCACATGGCTCACCGCGATACCCTTGCTGCTGTGGTCAGCAGTTTGGGCGGTACTCCGGTAACGGCAGAAGATAGCTATGATGTTTCCGCTTATATTCAGAGTGGCGAAGGCAATATCGATTCAGATGTCAACATCGCTAAACTAGCCCTAGCCCTTGAGACGGATGCTGCCATTGCTTACACGAGCGAAATTGCTAACTTAAAAACCCCTGCTTTAATTACGGCAGGTGCTAGCATTGGCTCAACCGAATCGGCTCATGCAACTGCAATTCGGGCGGCATTTGTCTCGCTTGGAGTTAGCATTGACTATGTACCTGCCTCTTTTGTGAGTGCTGACACCCGTACAGAATGGGTTTTGAAGGTCTAAGAGAATGTCTGAAAAGACCGACTGGAAGGCGCAAACCGGCTGAGATCTCTTCAAATTCTCCTTGCCGAAGGGGGACTTCAAACCGCTTTTCGGAAGGGGGATTTAGGAGGGATCTTCAACTGGTGTGTACACGGTAGCCTCAAATAAGGGAGCTAGGGGAGTATACCACCAGTGCTTAGAATCACAACCAACCACGTCTCAGTCATCCTCTAAGCATCTACCCGAACATAAGCTCGACATTCTCGTTCGACTTGCTTGCCTTCACGAGTACGAATTTCGCCTAGTAGCCGTCGCAGCAATCTTCGATGTGGGCCGCCCACTAGAGGATTGAAGGGAACTCGATCCCTCAACCACTCATAAATATCAGGACGAGTCAGCTTCAACTCATTCATCATCCACTGACACTCATCAGGATGGATAGTGGCTTTGTGATAATGCAACACCCGTACATCAGGTATAGATTCCCGTTGATAACGTGTGGAGGAAGGCAGAATTTGGTAGTTATATGAATCGGGCAGGATCTTAAATCGTAGCTTTGACAACACAATTGCAAACGCTAATGCTACGTCATCTCCAGGGAAAGGCAACTTTTCGCTGTATGAAATGCGACTGTCGATCATCCGCTCACACCCTTCTAAATAGCCTCTGCCAATGCCCGTACCACGCCGGAAAGAGAAAACCCCGGAGTGTAAGCGAAATCGCACTGGTTTTTGTTCCAATGATGTGATGACCCAGGGTAAGTCATCAATGTTGATTCCGTAAGCTTCACACAACGCTAGCCAGTACGGTTCATTTTTATCGTTGGGCCCGCTTGATCCGACATTTTGATCTGTAGAGCAAATTGCAAAATCTACCCCTGAAGGAAGATCTAATAATTCAGGTTCTTGGATAATCAGAGTGTCAGAATCAAGAAATGCAATACTCTCAGTTTTGGCATAATTCTCTTCTGCTAAAGTGCAGGCTAATGCTTTGTTCAAGTAATGATACCAAGTCTGGGGATGGCGCATATTTTGGCGAATATAGGTGACACCCAACTCCTCAAAACGACGAAGTGTTTGATGGGTCAGCGATGGCCCAAACCGTGGAGTAATGGCTAACACTGGAGAGTCTGCATATTTTCCTCCAAATTTTCGGAGGCATTCAATTGCTACAAGAGTTTGCGGTTCAAGAATTCCGGACTCGACTCCGTAAACAAAGGTGATAGAGGGATTCGTTGAGGGTTGATTCATAAAAAAACCTCAATGCTTTAAATAGAAAATTCCGAATACTTTAAGCGAATGAATGTGACAAATTGTCAGTGAATCATCCGAAGTGACTGGTTCAGATACTTCAGTCAACTATTCTGAGTCGCACTCCACACGAAGAAGGATGTGTTTCAAAAATCCTTTTTGTTGTACCGCCAGCTTTCGTAAGGCTACCGTGTACACACAAGTTGAGATTCGCTTCGTTGCAGATTTCGCCCCCTACATCCCCCATTCTGGGGGACTTCTCCAAGCCGATTGTGTCTTCAAAGTCCCCCACGGGTGGGGGATTTAGGGGGCTGAGAGGAGTTGGGTGTACACCGTAGCTTTCGTAAGGGGGGTTAGGGGGGATCATTTGATTTGTGTGTACACCATCCTAGGAGAGTGATGGGGAATCAAAAGGTTTTAAAATACACCCTACTCATAAGCTATGCGATGTAGATGCAGACACCTTGGTAAATCCTGATTCCGATATCAAACTTATAGACAGAAGGTTATGCATGATTACAATGCCGCCCTTGGCTTCTGTCCGCTACTATTCACTGCTACCACAGCACATCTATTCGTAATTGTATTTCCACATTTGTATTGAAACGATAAATCTGTGATAAAGATTCCACGTGTCTCCCTCAACAAAGAATATGATCCTGAAAGGTACGATCTGCCCAGCAGATATGGCATGTTGTAGGGAACCTGTTTACTCAACTACCGATGTGAAGGTGGGACATGGAAGGTGTTTCAGCGTACAACCCAATCCCGATTAGTCTTCCCAAAACGCTATGTATGAAGATTAAATCATTCTGAATAGCCATACTGGTCAGTACAGTCTAGCAAGAGATATTTATACTATGGTTTCACCTATTCCCCTGACGATTGTTTGTTGTGTAGAGTCCGGTAGCCTAGAAAGTCAGACTCGATACTTAGTAGAAAGTCTCCGTCGTTTTGGAGGCAGCTTAGCCCAAGCTCCTATCATTGCTGTAACACCACGTTTGGGGCTTCCTCTCCAAGCTGCAACCCATCAGTGTTTTGATCGCTTTGAAGTAGAGCATATTTCCTCTCTGCGATCCCCGACTCGCTATACTTGGAACGGTTTCATGAATAAGCCCTATGCGCTGCTTGCAGCCACAGAGCGGGCTAAAACAGACATGATTGTTTGGCTAGACAGTGATATCCTTGTCGCCGGGGAACCCACGACTTTACTGCTTCCTGACGGAATTGACTTTCAAGCCTGTACCGCTGATCAGAGTGGGGCAACAACGGGCCCTGATGATGAGATGGCTGCCTACTGGGAAGGGATTTGCCAATGTTTAGGCTTAGAATTAGAGTCCTTACCTTGGGTGATTACAGCCCATGAGCAAGCCAAAGTACGTTTTTACTTTAACAGTGGTGTTTTTGTGTATCGGCGATTGTCGAAGTTTGCCCCACAATACTTAGAGAATTGTATTCGGTTGCTAGATTCTCGTTTGTCTTCTAAAGTCTGTGGCTTCTTCTACACCGATCAAGTCGCTTTAGGGTTGACGGCGCATCAACTCGGTTTGTCATGGCAGCCGCTTCCACTCTCCCACAACTACTCGATGTCTTCCCTCACCTACGATAGCTGGTATCGAGAGGAGGAACTGCGCGAGGCGCGGCTGATTCACTACCACGATGCAGTATGGCCACCTTTCTGGCCAACATTTTTGAGTTGTGTGCAGAAAACACATCCTAATGTAGGGAAATGGTTAGACACTCTAGGGCCAATGCAAAATACAGCCCCTTTACCCTATCGAGCCATGAATAAACCCTTGAAGATGATGCGAGATTGGCAGCGGTCGCAGCATCAAGCGACTTGCACAGTCCTCTAGGGCGCGTTATTCATTCATGGTCGAATGTTTATGGTCGAATGTTTATGGTCGAACGGTTAATGGTCAACCGTTAATGGCATTCGCCTGATCGGGACCGTTCCCCCAAAACAGGCTAGGGGGTGTCGCGCTGCCATCGTCAGGATTCTGGCTGAAATGGATCACAGCCCCTAGTCCAGATAAGTTTCATCAATTTTCAATCGCGCCTAACAGTTTCAGCGTTGCTTTTTGGGCGGCAGTCAGTCCTTGGGCATCTGTCAGGTCTAACCCTTCGTAGGGGCGCTCGGCTCGCAGCAGTCGCACAAACTGCCGTTGCTGCATCGTCCACAGTCGAATCGTTTCGTCTTCGCTGCCCGTGGCTAACCATTGACCATCAGGACTAAAAGCAAGCGTCTGTACGGTTTTGGTGTGTCCTTCGAGGTGTTCTAACGGTTTGCCTGCCACCACATCCCACAAGATGCTTACAGGCTGACTGCCTCCAATGGCCAGCAACGAACCATCAGGACTGAAGGCAAGCGACAACACTCGTCCAACTTCTGGTTGGATCACGCTCAAGCACTCTCCGGTTAGGCTATGCCAAAGCCGCACTGTGCCATCATCGCTGCCGCTAGCCAGCAACTCACTGCTGGGGCTAAAATGTAGGGTTTCTACGGGTTTTGTATGCCCTTCTAATCTATTCAGGATTGTTCCAGTTTCTGTATTCCATAAGCGAATCGTTTGATCTTCGCTGCCTGTAGCTAATCGCTGTTGATCTGAACTGAAAGCAATCGAAAACACTCGTCCGGTGTGTCCTTCTAGGGTTGCAACACACTGTCCTGAAACCCATTCACCGCTGCGTCCCGCAGTCATTCTACCGAGTCGGGGTTGATCGGGTTGGTCGGCATATAGCGAACTGACATCCCATAGTTTCACCGTTCGATCGCCGCTGTTGCTAGCAAGGAGTAATCCATCAGGGCTGAAAACCACCAACCGCACGGCTCCAGTTTGTCCGCGCAAGGTTTTAAGGCAGCGCCCAATAGGGACAGGACGAGTTTTCGCAGGGGCGGTTGGGGTTTCTACTTGCCAGAATTTGATCGTTTGATCATCACTGCCGCTGGCCAAAATCTGCCCGATTGGACTGTATGCCACCGACCAAATCCGACCTGAATGCCCTGCTAAAATATGCGTACAGCGTCCAGTTTCCACCTGCCAAAGCCGCGCAGTGTGGTCTTCGTGAGCGCTGGCAAGCTGTTGACTGTGCGGGGCAAAGTCGATTGACCAAATCCAGTTATTATGACCTCTGACGGTTTTGAGGCAACGCCCTGTGTCTACTTCCCAGAATTTGATCGTTTGGTCATCGCTGCCGCTGACGGCGGTTTGTCCGTCGGGGCTAAAGGTTACAGCCAGCACCAATCCTGTGTGTCCTTCAAAGCTGCGAATCGACTCCTCGGTATGAATTTCCCAAAGGCGCAGGCGTTGATCGTCGCTGCCCGTCAGCAAAACTGGCTGTTGGGGCTAAAGGCCACCGACCAAGAACGGCTTTCGCAAGTAAACACCCGCTCACAGGTTCCGGTTTCTATGTTCCACAGCCGGATCGTTTGGTCATCGCTACAGCTTGCCAGCCACCGCTGATCGGGACTGAAGGCAATTGAACGAATCATGCTGCGATGTCCGGTGAGAACGTGGCGACAGGCTGCGGTTTCTACGTTCCATAGCCGAATGGTTTGGTCGCTGCTGGCGCTGGCTAGCCACTCTCCGTTAACAGAAAACGTAATCGAGCGAACGCCTTCCGTATGTCCTGTGAGTGTGGTCAGACATTCACCTGTTGATATATCCCATATTTTGATTGTTTGATCTTCGCTACTGCTAGCAATATGTTTTCCATCAGGACTGAACGCAACTGCAAATGTCCAGTGTGTATGTCCTGCTAATTCCTGTAGACATTCTCCTGTGTTTGTATCCCATAATCTGATCATCGTATCTTCGCTGCTGCTAGCCAGAATTTGGCTGTCAGGGCTAAAGCAAACTGACCAGACCCAATGATTTTGCTCTTCTTTGCAGATCAACAATTGCTTACCGTCAGCCACCTGCCAGAGGCAAATTTCGCCGTCTGCATCGCTGGACGCCAATAGTTTTCCGTTGGGGCTGAACGCCACTGACAAAATGCTGCCGAGCCGTTGAGCAAACACCGATTTGCTAATCTGAGTTGCAGAAAAATTCACCTGATGCAGCGGCACATCTTGCAAGTAAGCCTGACTGATCGCCAGTTCCGAAAAGTCTGCTCCGGTGAGGTCAGTGCCAAGCTGCCGAAACAGATTTAATAAATTGCCTCCAGCGTATCCGGCTGCGGTTTTGTGAGTTGTTTGCAGATTGACCAGCAATTGGTTGAGGTGCTGTTCGAGTCCTAGCTTGCCGGAAAATTCTTCGCAGAGCCGATCGATCAAAGGCTGCAAAATCACCCGAATCTGGCTATCTCGAACGTAGTCTTTGACGGGTGCTTTAATCAGCGCATGGCGAATAAACAGAAACGGTTTCTCGTCTATAACTTCTCGGCTCACTTGTTCAATTAACCGTTCCACAATGTATTCCATAATCACTGGCTGTTGCGTATAGTGATTGATGGTTTTGTCGATTAACGATCGCCACATCAATACGCTGATGGCCTCAATAAGCTTCGATTTAGAAACTGCGGGAATTAAATCTGCCTGCAATTCCGGAATCAGCATCGGCTCTCGGCTAATGGCTAGCCAATACATGATCGCTTGCTCTAGGTTAGACAGTCGATCAAACTGCTGCCCTAGCAAATAGCGAATGTCATCAAAAACGGTGGTTCCCTCAGCTAAAAAAGCGGCAATGTCGCCATCAAACAGTTCTTGAATCGTGGTGGCAACGACCTTCAAAGCCAGCGGATTGCCCCCATAGCGGGTCGTTAGCTCTTGCCATTCTGCATCGGCGCCTGCAAACGATCCCTTCGCCTGAAGGATTTTGCGAGCCTCGGTTTCTGAAATGCCGCTCAATCGCAGGGCGCGAACAGGCAGCGTTTCACCTTCCAACACCGTCAACGGACGCGGATTTTCTCGACTGGTGATTAGCAAACAGCTTTGATGCGGTAATTCTGCCAATCGTTTGAAAATTTCGCCATATCCGTCATATTCCGGGCGAAAATAGCCGGAAAACTCACCACTTCGCAAAATTGTTTCGGCATTATCGAGAATCAGCAGGCAGTGCGTAGCTCGCAGATAGTGAATTAACCGCGTTAAACGACCATTCAGATCGGGCGGCAATTCTAGCTCAGTTTCCTGCTCTTGCGATAAAAACCGAATCCAGTCGGCTAACATCTCCTCGGCGGTGGGGGCATTGCGCAGAGAGCGCCAGATAATGAACTGAAAAGCAGCAGTCTGGGAAGCGGCGAGGTGCTGCGCTAGTTTCACAGAAAGCGACGTTTTGCCAATGCCGCCCATTCCCAGCAGAGACACAACGCGGCATCGATCGGCAATCAGCCAGTGAGCGAGTTTTTCTAGCTCCTCAGCCCGACCGTAGAAAGTGGAAACATCAATCGCGTCGCCCCAATCTGTGTGGAGAGTCGGCAGTGAAGCATCATCAACCCCAACAGAAACCGAAGCGCGGGACAAAACTTGCGGCATCACAGGCTGAGGAGCCGCCAACGGAGCCTCAGCTTCCCGAATCTCTGCACTCTGCTGGCAGCGCCTTAAAACCGCTTGCAGGTTATTTTTTGTGACTTTTTCGCCAAATGCACCAGAGAGAAACTTCCAGAGCTTAGAGCCAACATCCTTGATGTAGCCCGTATCATAGCCCGCGTTTTCCGCGATTTCTGCATAAGTTTGCCCTTCCCAGCAGTGGCGGAAGACAATTTCCTGCACATCGCTTAAATGCTCTTGCTGTAAAACCTGATCTAGAATTGCCAGCGCTTCTTCAGCCGTCATTGCATCACTCCAACGCGGATTTCATTAGAGTTTAGTAGATATGCTCAGATCTAATCACTGCTGCGATTTTACAGTGGTTTTCCAGAGAATGCCTCAACCGAAGTTGACACCCCAACCGCCTCCAAATTCTAGCTGCCTGTGCAGACCATTGGACACCCACTTGATAGCCACTTGATACCCATTAATTAACCTGCAATCGTTCTTCATGCAATGCCGCACTGCGACTACGCTCAGCACTCAGGGATCAAGTGCGTTGAGCGCAGCCGAAACCCGATCCCCCTAATGGGCATTCTGATGGGCGTTCTGTTGCCGATTGAATATAACTGAAAATCGGACAGATCAACGGCTAAAACCATGCCGTAGTCACCTTGACCCAATCCAAAATCCAAAATGGTCTAACTAGCCCGCAACCCAACGTTGCTGCTCATCTGTCTCGAATCTGGCAAATTCCACTTTTCGGTAGGGCAACGGTTTAACGCCCCGTGTCACCTGATTCACCCACCACACTTCTTCTGTGCAAACCTCTCCAAAGCCTGCCGTCGTCATCCAAGCGTCCACACTGCCAGAAGCATAGTCGTGAATGTAGGGTTCGTCAAAGATTTGAGTCAGCCAATCGGTTTGATGTAGCGTTGACTGATTGCCGTCTAGAATCAACACTTCGCCGCCCGATTTCAGCAAACGGAAGGCTTCTTGCAAGACGTTACAGGCAGCGAGGGGCGGCATTTCATGGAAAAGCAGCGTAGCCGTCACCAAATCAAAGCTGGCGTCTGGAAACCCTGTCTGTTCTGCGTTGGCTTGCTTGAAATCAATCGCTAAGTTGGCTTGCATGGCCTTGTCTGCTGCCACCACCAGCATGTAGGGAGAGAGATCAATGCCTATCACCTCAGCTTGGGGAAATGCCTTCTTTAAGAGCAAGGTGGTTGAACCTGTACCACAGCCCAAATCGAGAATGCGGCGCGGCTGGGCGTGAATTCGTTCGACTAACCCTTTGCGTACCCAAGTTTCGTTGGGTGGCAAAGCATACTGCGTCACCGGATCATAAGTGATGGCGGCATCGACGCCGAGATAACCATTTTTGATGCCGTGAAAGTTTTGGCTGTAGTAGGGCGGATAAACGAAATTGGGCTGCCGGAAGTGATCGCAAGCTTGTTCCCAATCTTTGCTGTTTCGATAGCGCAATAACGCCTCTCGGTCAATCAAAAAGCCGAATACGGGAGCCAAAAAGCGTTCAAATAGTGTCTCTTGCGCCATAGGTTGAGCCATCCACGGGGTTCCTTGAGTATGGTAACGAGGAATTCAACGGATTGCAGGAAGGCACGATTCACTGCCCAACCCGATCCGGCTTACCCGCGATTAGCCGCGATACTGGACTCGATAGATGCGGCCGTTGGCTTCTTCAGTAAACAGCAAGCTGCCATCGGGGAGCACCAACAGCCCCACAGGACGCCCCCAAGTTGTCGGTGTGGAGGGGTCAATCAGAAATCCCGTCAGAAAGTCTTCGTAATACCCGGCAGGCTGATGGTTGGCATCAAACGGGACATGGACGATTTTGTATCCAGTTCCTTCACTGCGGTTCCACGAGCCACGAAAAGCTACAAAAGCGCCGTTCTGATAGCGTTCTGGAAAAGTGCCGCCGCTATAAAATTGCAGCCCCAGTGCGGCAGAATGGGCTTGAAACAACACGTCGGGGGTGCGAGTTTGGGCCGCCAATTCTGGATTGACGCTGCGATTGTCCTGCGTTTGGCGCGGATCGAGGCGATCGGGCGTCAGGTAGGTGTAAGGCCAGCCGTAAAACTCGCCTGCTTGGATGCGGGTCAAAAAATCTGGGACGAGATCATCACCTAACCCATCCCGCTCATTCACGGTGGTGTAAAGCTGATTCGTGACCGGATGGAAATCTAGCCCAACCGGATTCCGCAAGCCGTAGGCAAACGTCTGGACATCTGAACCATCTAGATTCATCACCTGCACCGACGCTCGCGGCAATGGCTCTCGATCAACATTAGAAGCCGACCCAATCGAGACGTATAGCTTTTGTCCATCTGGGGCGGCTACCACGTTGCGCGTCCAGTGGTTGTTGTAGCCATCGGCAGGCAGGTCAGCGATTTTTTCTCCGGTCTCGGTAAGTTGAGCTTGTCGAGGCTGGTAGGGGAACCGCAGCACTGCATCTGTGTTGCCCAAAAAGAAAAAATTGCTGGCAAACGCCATGCCAAACGGCTGATTCAAGCCATTGACAGCGGTTGCAAAAACCTGATTTTCTTCCGCGACGCCATCCTGATCCCGGTCGCCCAGCCGTCGAATCTGGTTCTGCCGCGTTTCGGTGACTAACACATCGCCTTCGGGGGTCAACGCCAGCCAGCGCGGTCGATCCAGCCCATCAGCAAACACATTCACCTCAAACCCTGCCGGAACCTTCAGCGTTGGGCTGGCAGGAATCCCAACCACATTCGGCGACTGCGCAGCGCTTTCGGTCGCAAAAGGCGGGGGCAACTGAGCTAAATCAACCCGAATTGGCGTCGGGGACAAAGGCTGAGTCGGAATCTGGGTGACTGCCGGAGGGCTAGCTAGCGGCGTATTGACGGTCTCTTCCACCGTTCCGGCAGGTTCAACCGCCTGCTGAGTCGGAGTTGCACAAGCCGCCAGCGTTAGCAAAATTGCGCCAACGAATGCACGAAAAGTCATCATAAGTCAGTCGGCAGAAGTAAAGTGAAACAAAAAGACCGGGTTTCGACTGCGCTCAACCCTCCTGCCTACAGGTATTTGAGCACTGAGCGCAGTCGCAATGCATCCTACAAATCAGTTCGCCCATCTCTTGCCCATCTCTTTAAGCATCGAAAAGCATCGAAACTCGCAAGGATGCTTTCAGCAAGAAAGAAACAGCGTCTATGCCGCTGCCATGGCAGGATCAGTTTCCATCGGATTTTCTGTCATTTCTGGCGGAACGCCATCCCGCGCTAGAGAGGGAATTTCGCCGCCTTTGTTCAACAAATTGCCGACCATTGCCATCAGCGCATTGACCTTGCGGGTGCGCCAGTGATCCACCAAAGCACTGACCTCAACATAGGGCGACCGCCGCCGAGCCGCTTCTAGCAGGTAACTGGCGTGCCGCTGTTCGTCGTTGGCGATGCTAATTAGCCCTTTCTTCAGGTTGGCACTCGCCGCATCGGTGTCGGGCAGGACAGTTGCCATCCGAGCAAAATCCTTGCCAGCATCGAGTTCCAAAATATGAGTGCTGATGAAAAACACCATCCAGTCAATTTTCTGGGGCGCGAGGGCGTCTTTGTAGCCTTCGTAGTAAGCCTCAAAAAACGGGCTGCGTCGCCGCTCATCGGTCTGCCCATCTGCTTTTTTTTCGGGCACTTGCTTGAAGTCAATCACCTGCTTGTTTAACTGC
Organism: Cyanobacteria bacterium RM1_2_2; assembly: GCA_012033495.1. Lineage (GTDB taxonomy): Bacteria > Cyanobacteriota > Cyanobacteriia > Elainellales > Elainellaceae > Elainella. The sequence goes on from JAAUQT010000128.1 coordinate 12,232, forward strand.
TTGAGGGCATGGGCAAAAATTTGAGCATGGCGGCGTTCATCCTGCGCATGGCGGGCTAAGCTCTCTGAAAGCCACTCATCACCTTCGGCAGCGGCTCGCTGAGATAGGGCTTCTAAAAACGGCACTGCGCCAGCTTCCGCTAACTGAAAGCCTGCCAACATATTGGGGCGAGTCTGCAAATCACGCAGGTTCCGCGCACTGATATAAGACATTGCACCAGAACCGAGCAGATGGAGTGCTTGCGTCAAAAGGTTCATAGAGATTTAAGACGGGTTGGAGTTGGGTGAACTGGAATTATCCACAGCGTAACGTAATGTTGCGAAAAAGGGGGAGCACTGACCACATCTATCTTTCAGAGATCGCTGGAACGGCAACAGTCGAGGTAATTCGGACAAATTTGAACCTAATTTTCTGCCTATCTGCAACAAATCGTTGCTGAAATCCATGCCAAATTCGCCAAGTTCAACTAACATGCATGGGCATGTGTTTTCCAGACGTGATTACTAGCTCGTAGGGTAAATGAAATCGAATCAACCGAATTCCACAACTCGTCATTCCGCCCCGACCTCCTCAAGCGGCAATCCCCAATCGCCTTCGGTTCCCATTTCCGTCTATCGGGAACTGGCCGCAGAGTTACAGGCAACCAGAGTCATGGTGGACTCGCTCAATCATCAAAATCAAACGCTTGGTCAAGAAAATCAAAAGCTGCGGCAAGAGATCCAGCGGGTGGTTTACTCGGTCATGACGCTTCAACCATGGATCGAGCCAATTTCAGAGGGGCCGGTTCCACCCAGCGCCGCTCGTCCATCTTGGGAAGAAACCAGTGCCGCTGCTGCCGTCGCCGCGAAGTTGAGATCTGATTCGCAGCCAGGAGAATGGTTGACCGAAGAAGCCGCTTTGCCCCAGCGGATCAGCCAAACCAAACCTGCCAAGCCTATGGGTGGATTTTGGTTGATGCTAACGGTGCTGGCCATCACGTCGGCGCATTTGGAGCAGGCTTCTTGATCATGCGCCCCTTCTTGCCGACGGAAAGCAGTCCGTCACGGTGATGGTTGCTGCTAACGATCAATTGCTAACGATCAATATAGGTTCACTACCTGCATGGGTTGAAAGATCCCCAGATTCTGCTTGAGAATCCGGGGATCTGTGCTAATCGGATTGCGTGAAAGTTCCGCTAGGCAGCAATTTGGGTTTTCATTTCCGAGGCATACTGGTCTGCCCCCAACCCCATAATCAAGTGCAGTTTCCCACCAGGTAGGCGCAGAATGTCTTGCACACCTGCCGCTCTCAGGGCTGCTTCATCAACGGCTTCGCTGTTTGCCACCTCTACCCGCAGGCGAGTCAGCGCGACGGGGTCTACTTTGCGAATGTTGCCCATGCCGCCCAGAGCCGCAATCACACGACGAACTTTGGCGGGCGCTTCTGGATCGGTCTTAGGCAGCACGGTGGTGACGGCTCCATTACCGGATACTGCATCACTTGCTGCTTGCGCAGGCGAAGGAAGATAGGCTTCGTCGGCTTCGGCTCCAGCCGTTTTGAGATACTCGGTCATGTCGGTTTTGAGGTTTTCCGAACGCGGGCCAAAGATCGCCTGAGCGCTGTTGCCCACTTCCAAAACGCCCGATGCTCCGAGTGCTTTTAGACGAGCCTTGTTGACTTTGCCCATATCCTTGACGCTGACCCGCAGCCGAGTGATGCAGGCATCCAAAACATCAATGTTGCCGCGCCCGCCAAATGCCCGCACCAGTTCACGAGACATTTCTGCGGCTCCTCCGGTCAATGCGGCTGCCTCTGCTCCTTCTTCGTCGTCTTCGCGTCCGGGGGTTTTCAGGTTGAGTGCCTTGACGCCAAAGTAGAAGATGACGTAGTACAGCGCAAAGAATAAGGGCCCGAAAGCAAGCACGAGCCAGGATTTAGTCCCTAAGCCGTTAAACAGCAGAAAATCGATGCCACCTTGCGAGAAGGTGAAGCCCATCTTGCCGCCCATAACTTGGAAGAGCCACTGACAAAAGCCCGCCAACAGAGCATGAATGGCATAAAGCTGTGGTGCAACGAACATGAAGGAAAACTCTAGCGGTTCGGTGATGCCCGTCAGGAACGAGGTAAAGGCAGCCGAAAGCATCAGACCGCTGACCCGTCCCCGATTTTTAGGATAGGCGGCTCGCCACATCCCAATGGCTGCACCCGGCAAGCCAAACATTTTGAACCAGTAGGCTCCGCCCAAAATTCCGGCGGTTCTGTCTCCGGCGAAGAAGCGGGCAATATCGCCTGTGACGACATTCCCAGTTGTCGGATCGCTGAAGGCACCAATTTGGAAGAAGAAAGGCACGTTCCAGATGTGGTGGAGTCCAAACGGAATCAGGGAGCGTTCAACCACACCGTAAATGGCGGCAGTGATGGCGGTATTGGTTCCAGCCGCAGCCGTTGTCGCCGCGCTGTTAATGGCATTTCCAATCGGCGGCCAGATCACGCTCATCAAAACGCCTAGACCCATCGCGCTGATGCCCGTGATGATCGGCACGGCCCGCTTGCCCGCAAAAAAGCCGAGATATTGGGGCAGTTGAATCCGGAAAAACTTATTGAATAAATAAGCCGCCAAACAGCCCACCAGCAGCCCACCAAACACGCCCGTATCAAGGCTGTTAATTCCCATCACGGGTTTAAGGACATTCACCGTTTCGGGTAAGCCTTTGGCAACGAGGTCTTGAGGGCTGAGTTGGGCGAGGGTGTTGGGGTCTATGCCTCTAGAAATTAGCTCTTGAGGCGTGATGTAGCCAAAAAAGGTTTGAGCCGCAGCGCCCAGTGCTGCCACAAATACCGCAAATCCGACAATTGCTGCTAGTGCTGAAGCGCCATCGTTGCCGGTAAAAGCAATCGTAACCGCGATGGCGAAAATGACGGGCAGGTTGGCAAAAATCGCATCTCCCGACTGTTTCATGATGGTGGCTAACGATTCAGGCAGCCAGCCAAACGATTCGGGTTTGCTGAACTTTGCAGAACCAATGCCAAGCAGCAAACCCGCAACAGGCAGCACTGAGACGGGCAGCATCAGCGCTTTTCCCATCT
>JAAUQT010000332.1 GCA_012033495.1 Cyanobacteria bacterium RM1_2_2
GCTTGATCCCCCTCAATCCCCCTTAAAAAGGGGGACTTCAAGCCAGTTGTGGGTCGGTTCCCCCCTTTTGCAAGGGGGGTTAGGGGGGATCGTTCGACTTGTGTGTACACGGTAGCTTAATAAGGGGGACTGAGGGGGATCGGTTTGGCGTCAAGATCTGTCACGAAGTTTGTTTAAATCGGTCTCATTTTCACTGCCTTAGGATCGTGGATTGAATCAATCCGTTAACTGGACGGGCGGTTGAGCAGATCAATGGACATCCGGCAAGGGATTTGACCGCAAGACCCGCCCCTCCCCACGATCGAACTGATTTAATTCCCATTCCTTAATAAACGTAAACCACTTAAGGTGACTAGCACTGTTGATCCCTCATGTCCAATTACCCCTAGCGGTAAGGTAATCTGACTAGCGAAGTTGGCAATCAGCAGCACCATAATGCAACCCAACGCAAACACCAGATTTTGTTTAATGACGCGCTGAGAACGCTGACCCAACCGAACGGCAACAGCTAATTTCTCTAATCGATCGGTCATTAACACAATATCTGCGGCTTCCATGGCAATATCACTACCAGCGGCTCCCATGGCAATGCCTACCGACGCTTGAGCTAAAGCAGGTGCGTCATTGATGCCATCTCCCACCATGGCCACTTTCTGACCCCGCCGCTGTAGTTTTTTGATGATATTTACCTTGTCTTCGGGTAGTAAATTAGCATAGACTTGATCGACTCCAACCGCTTCAGCAATTTGTTGGGCAGTTTGTTCATTATCTCCAGTGAGCATCACCACAGTTTTGATGCCCAACTGCTTGAGGCGTTGCACCATCTGACGGGCTTCCGGGCGAATTGTGTCGCTCACAGCAATGATGCCTAGCAGTTGATCGGTTCGCGCCACCCAAATCACCGTTTTGCCTGACTGTTCCCAAGCCGCTGCCTGCTTTTGTACGTCCAGTGACTGATGAGAAACCTGCTGCGTCACAAACTCTGCTTTGCCTGCCCAGCCCTGCTGTTGAGCCACCTTGCCCGAAATGCCCTTGCCGACTTGCGCCTGTACCTGAGTTGCTTCTACCCATTCGATCTGCTGTTGCTGCACAAATGCTACAATCGCGGCTCCAATCGGATGCTCAGAGCGGCTTTCCAGCGCGGCTGCCATTTGCAATAGCTGGAGTTGGCTGGCTCCGGGCGCAACCTGTGTATCTGTCACCTGTAAGTTGCCTGTTGTCAGCGTCCCCGTTTTATCAAAGGCAATGGCTTCTACTTGCCCGATGGTTTCGAGTTGCGCTCCGTTTTTGAATAGAATGCCTTGGCGAGCACCATTGGCAATGCCAGACAGCAAAACCGGCATAATCGCTGCCATCAGCGCACAGGGGGAAGCCACCACCAGAAAAATCAGTGCTCGGTAGATGGTGGTTGACCAGTCCCAGTTCCACACCAAGGGCGGTAGCACAATCAGCAGCACCCCCAGCCCCACAATGATGCGAGCATAGGCACGCTCAAATCGTTCAATAAATTGCTGAGAGGGCGGTGTTTCGGTTTGGGCTTGCTCGACGAGGCGAATCACCCGTTGCAGCAAGCTGCTTTCTGGCGACCGATCGATTTCTAGCGTCAGTGCGCCTGCCCCATTCAGTGTGCCGCCATACACCGCATCGCCCAGTGACTTCTCAACCGGAATCGATTCGCCGGTAATTGCCGCCTGATTGACACTGCTGTAGCCTTCGATCACGCGCCCATCCGTTGGAATCAGTTCACCAGGCTTCACCAAAACTCGATCGCCCAACTTCAGCGCACTGACGGCAATCATTTTTTCCTGACCTGCTTCGATCAGCCGCGCCGTATCTGCTGCCAGCGTCATCAATCCGCGAATACTGCGATCGGTGCGCTGCATGGCATAACTTTCTAACGCACCACTGATGGAAAAAATCAGAATCAGCACTGCCCCGTCGATAATGAGCGCATATTCGTGTCGCCACAGCCCCAAGCCGGCTGCCCCCAGCGCCGCCACAATCATCAATAGGTCAACATCTAGCTCTTTTTCTTGAATCAGCGTGGTGAGTCCTTCCTTGGCGCTGTCGTACCCTCCCACTCCGTAGGCAATCGGCAAAATCAGCAGCGCTAAACCGCTCCAGTTCCAGTGTAAAAACAGGGTTGCTAACAAAATCAATAATCCACAAACGGCAGCAGCCAGGGCTTCTGGGTGTTGTTGCAGCCGCCCGAACAGCCGAAGCCGAGGCAGAGAAAGGGCAGACATGGGAGCAGACATAGGGAAAATACATCCTTGAACCAACGTGATCTGACCTTAAACCCTGACATTGATGTTAATGTCAAGCGAGTCACTATCAAGCGGGTCACTATCAAGCGGCACTATCAAGAATGCCGATGTCAAGAATGCCAATGCCAAGCGGGTTGAAATGTTTCCTGTGGTAGATGCTTAACGGTGCGGATGTTTTTAAATTAACTTGTAGTGTGTTGTTGGCTATTTTTTGGCTGAAAGTTTCGACTAGAATCTTTGACCGGATTGAAGCCATGTTTTAAGCGAAAGCCTAAATTCTGTGACTGAAAGCAAACTTTCTCGGCAAAATTTGAATTAAAGCTTAAGCAGATTTTGAAACGGACTAGCTAGAAGAACTAAATTAAGCTGACTTAAAATTCGGGTTTCGACTGCGCTCAACCCGCTGTTTGACTGTGCTCAACCTACTGTTTGACTGTGCTCAACCTACTGTTCGGCTACGCTCAACCCGCTGTTCGACTGCGTTTAACCCGCTGAATGCTGAAGGGTGGCGCGTTGAGCGAAGCCGAAACGCATCTGACCGCTCATTTTGTCTACTCACTTATCGAAAATAAAGTGATAGTAATTGAAAGCCATGGCGAATGTTAATTAAATGAGTTTCTTAGATTAGTAGAATATATACAGTAATAGCTATAGTTCTTGATGCAACGCTTTAGGAAAGGATGGAAGAATATTATTTATTATCCAATTTCTAACGATCTTGATAACCTTTTGCAAAACATTAGGAGATTTCTGGGAAACCCTCTACCCCGGTACGGGCAGGTTTTGCAGATCAATCCTCTGGGCGACGCGAGACTGAGTCCAAACCTGCCCCAACGTG
>JAAUQT010000333.1 GCA_012033495.1 Cyanobacteria bacterium RM1_2_2
CTCCTGACTCATGTGGGTTCTATCGTTAACTCAACCTTGTCCGATGCGGTTCAAAGACCCTGGCGATTTTCGAGTCTGGATAGAGAGGTGAGCAGCGACCTAGACTAAATCTCGGCTTTCACAACCTGGGGGGAGTCGGTCTACTGCTCTGCTCTTAAGATACAAGGGGACTGAGAGAAGTTGTGTGTACACCGCAGCCTTTTGAAGGCGGGCTAGGGAGGAACAACAGGTTCCCAAAGTCAGAGCAAACCACTTTGTAAAACCCTCTAGGGGGCAGTTGGCAAACCGCCCCACGGAATCTGTAAGGCTATGTTCAGGAATTGATTTGCCCGCTGGTTGCCAACACCCGCGCACTGACGCCAAACACTCGCAGCAAACCTTCTGAATCAGAGTGGTTGTATTCGCCAACGCCTTCCATCGACGCATTTTCTGCCGAATAGATGGTGTGTGGCATCTCGGTTGCTGAGACGAAAGAAATATTGCCCTTATACAGCGAAACGGTAATCGTGCCGCTCATAATTTCGGTGGTGCGTTCAATTGCCTTAAGCGCCATTTGAGTAGCCAAATCATACCAGTAGCCCTGATAGATTTGCTTGGCAATGAGTAGGGATAGCTGATCATAGAATTCACGAGCGCGGCGATCGAGCACCAGTTGCAGCAGCAGAGCATAGCAAGTCCCTAGTAGCTCTACGCCAGGGCTTTCGTACACGCCGCGTGATTTGATGCCCACAAAGCGGTTTTCGACGAGGTGAGTGCCGATGCCAACGCCATGTTTGCCGCCAATCGCATTAGTTTGCAGCAGGGCTTCCAGAGTGCTGACAGACTGACCGTTGATTGCCACGGGGCGACCTTGCTCAAATCGGATGCTGACTTGCTCTGATTCGTCAGGCGCATCGGTAGGGAAACAGCCCATCACAGGTTTAACAAAGTGAGCGGGGGTTGTGAGTTCTTCCAATAGTCCCGATTCATGCGTTAAGCCCAGCAAATTCGCATCGGTGGAGTAGGGTTTGTCTTTGGTTGCCGTCACCGACAGTCCTTTTTCTTGACAGAAATCGATCATTTCGCTGCGGCCAGGGAAGCGAGCCAGAAAAGATTCATCCCGCCACGGAGCGTAAATTTCAAACTCTGGAGCCAGCATGTTGGTAATAAGCTGGAATCGCACTTGGTCGTTGCCGCGTCCGGTGGCTCCGTGGCTGAAGATCGTCAACCCGCGCTGTTTCATCTCTTCAACCATGGCTTTGGTCAGTACACAGCGAGCGATTCCGGTTGTGTTCCAGTAGCGTCCCTCATAGCAAGCTTGCGCCTGAATCACCTGAAGTCCAATGTCTGCGATTGCTTCGCGCACGGGCAGCAAAACAAAATCCTTCGCGCCTGCTGTCAGCATCCGATCCCGAATTGCCGACACATCTTCTTCATCCGGCTGCCCCAAATCTGCCGTGAAGCAAATCACATCCACACCCATATCGGTTAACCAGCGAGTAATGGTGCAACTATCTAACCCGCCAGATCCCGCAAAAGCGATGGTTTGTCCCTGAAAATCTTGTGCTTTCATGCCGAATATCCCTCCTCGTGAGCGTACCCAGGCTAGTATGACCGGGCTAATAATAAAGCTCTCATTATCCAACTAAATCTGGGGCAATTCCTGTCTGTCACGGTACAGAAGCGGGCAGTGGATGGGTGGAGGTGCGTTAACCTTTCCGCTGGAAGCGCTAGGATTTTGAGGTGGTGTTTTGAGGGAAGTTGTGTTTCTAAGCGTTGTGATTCCGACTTACAATCGGCTGCTGATTCTGCAAAAGTGTTTACAAGCTCTGGAGCATCAGCAATTGCCGCCAAACTTCGTTGACGGCTACGAAGTCATTGTGGTGGATGATGGCTCGACCGATCAAACGGTGGCATGGTTGCAGCAGGCTGGTTTGCCGCACGTCAAGCTGTTTCAGCAGGATCACCAAGGACCCGCAGCAGCGCGTAATCTGGGAGTCGAAAAGGCAAGTGGAGACACGATTATTTTTATTGACAGCGATCTCGTTGTAACCGAAACTTTCCTGCAAGCGCATGTCAACGCTTTACGCCAAGCAGAAAAGCAGCTAGGACACGATCGGCTGTTTACTTACGGCAACGTGATTAACACCTGTAATTTTGAGCAGCCCACCTCTGAGCCATACAAAATCACCGACTTTTCAGCAGCTTATTTTGCCACCGGAAATGTGGCGATTGGGCGGCAGTGGCTAGAAAAAGCTGGATTGTTTGATACCCGATTTCAGCTTTATGGGTGGGAAGATTTAGAGTTGGGTGTGCGGCTGAAGCAGTTTGGCTTAAAGCTCATTAAATGCCCCGAAGCAGTGGGCTATCATTGGCATCCACCGTTCAACTTAGAGCAACTGCCTCGCCTGATTGATCGAGAAATTCAGCGCGGCAGAATGGGCGTTTTGTTCTATCAAAAACACCCGACTTGGGAAGTAAAAATGATGATCCAAATGACCTGGATTCATCGCTTGCTGTGGGGAATTCTGTCGCTCAGTGGCGCATTGAATGAGCGAACAATGGCGCCTTTTTTACAGTGGTTGATCAATCGGGGAAAACCCCAATTAGCATTAGAAACTGCTCGGATTTTCCTCAATTGGTACAACGTGAAGGGCGTTTATGCTGCCTATGCAGAACTGAAAGCAACTGAACGATAAAACCCAAAATCATACAGCTATTCTTCAAGAATTCAGAACTATGAAGAACCTAAGACGGCTGCGATTGCTTGGGTTGTTTTTGCATAGCCGAACTAACAGATGGATCAACAGGGGAAGCTAAAGAACCTTGAGGGGGTTTCGCTCCAGTTTGGTAAGGAATTCGGTATTTCATAGGAGGATTCGAGTAAAGTATGTTTAGTTCGTCAGCACTCCGCTAATGACGATTATAACCCTAGCCGAAGCTTTGTGTACTATCGTCAGGAGTACAGAGATAGATGAATTTGTTGAAGCAAAAAATTAAATTAAAAAAGAGTATGGAACAGTCTTCCATACTCTAAAAACTAACTCCTCAAACGAGCGGTATTTTTACCTCAACTCCGTCAAAATTCAATCTTACCGGAATGTCTCAATTCTGTGAATTAAGGA
>JAAUQT010000129.1 GCA_012033495.1 Cyanobacteria bacterium RM1_2_2
ACCCCCTATGTCCCAAGCTCAATGCGTAACGCTATATCAGAGATCGGAGAATAGCATCCTGTCTGCACAAAATTTGTACAAAAAATTTAAAGTCCCTGGACGTTTCAAATCATGCAGAGGCTTATACAAAAATCTATGCAAAACTACAGTTCGGTTGCCATAGACTAACACACGATTTTGGAGATGTAATCGAACGGCTCTGGCTAAAACCATACGCTCTAAATCTTTGCCTTTGCGGATCAAATCAGAGACCTGATCGCGATGGCTCACCCGCACGACGTCTTGTTCAATGATTGGGCCTTCGTCTAGGTCTTGCGTGACGTAATGCGCCGTTGCGCCAATGATTTTGACCCCACGTTCGTAGGCTCGTTGATAGGGGTTAGCTCCAGCGAAGGCAGGCAAAAATGAGTGGTGAATGTTGATCACCTGCGGAAACTGTTCGACAAAACTGGGGCTGAGCACCTGCATGTATTTGGCTAACACGACCAAATCGATTTGATATTTTGCAAAAGCTCTAGCTGCTTCGCTTCCTGCTCTGCTTTAGTTTCGGAAGTGATAGGAAGGTGATAGTAATCAATTCCAAACTGGTCGGCAATTGGCTTCAAGTGAGGGTGATTGCTGATAATCAACGCCACGTCTGCTGCCAGTTCGCCTGCCTGCTTTCGCCACAGCAAATCATATAAACAGTGATCTTGCCGGCTGACCCAAATCGCAATGCGGGGCAAATTATCAGAAAAGTGTAGCTGCCAGTTGGCTTGTAGCGGTTGTGCAATCGCTCGAAACGCAGGTTCAATCACATCGCGGGGCAGGTTAAAGCCTTCGAGTTGCCATTCAATTCGCGTCAGAAATAAACCAGCGGTGAAGTCGGTGTGCTGATCGGCATGAATGATATTGCCGCCGTTGGAATAGATAAAATTGGCAATTTTGGCAACCAAGCCTTTTTGGTCGGGGCAGGAAATCAGCAGGGTAGCAGTTGGACTGGGAGTAGACATAGATTTGGGCTTACAGGGGGTGGGCTTAGCGAATCTCTGAGTTAGCCCCCGAAATCCTCCACGAGTGGCGGACTTTCATGGCGGACTTTCATCATCCAGAATCATCTAGGCGTTGCTCAAAGTCTCCCAAAATGGGGGATTTCGAGGGCAATTCATAGCAAGAGGAGTAAATGAGCATAACACAGCACCACAATAAGGCACTGTGCCAAAAATGGCTTCACCGTAGTTCGTGGAATTTCCTGATTCTGGCATTGCTTCGTAATTTTGCGTCATTGAGGGGAACAGACCCAGCGCAGAATTAGGCAATCATCAGGAAGGCTAAACCATCAGGTGGATGCAGGAGGGCAATTTTCCTCGATACTAAGAAAGAAGGAACCGATCGTCTACTGGAGAATCGCAATGCTGACCAAAGGCTTTGAAGTGGAGATGTACACGGGTACACCTCAAGCAGAGATTATCGGCTTCTCAGATAAAATTGTCTCGGCATTAGACGGCTTTGTACGCGAACCGGATACTCGCAATGTTGAATATACAACTGCGCCACTGTGCCGCTATGAACGGTTGCTCTGTGAGCTAGTGCGCCCGCGTCAACGCCTCAGAGCTTACCTGAAGCAGTTAGGAGACTACACAATTATCCCCGGCAGCACCCTTTCTACCGGCGACAGCACTCGGTTTCATCGCTCTGATCCTAAAAATCCATATCATGCTTACATTGAGCAAACTTACGGTACAACTGTCGTTACTGCCAGCGTTCACATCAACATTGGCATTGCCGATCCAGAAACCTTGATGCGAGCCTGTCGGCTGGTGCGGGTTGAGGCTCCGCTGTATCTGGCGCTAAGTGCGGCTTCTCCGTTTTTGGGAGATGAAGTGACCGGATACCATTCCACCCGCTGGAGTGTGTTTCCGAAAACGCCCAAGCATGTGCCGCTGTTTGAAAGCCATGCTCACTACATTCGCTGGACAGAAGAACAGTTAAAACTAGGAACGATGCAAAATGTGCGGCATCTCTGGTCGGCGGTGCGTCCGAATGGCGATCAGCGTCCTTACCAACTGAATCGGTTGGAACTGCGGATTTGCGAAATGGTGGGCGATCCGGTGACATTGCTGGCAATTACGGCACTCTTAGAAGCGCGGCTGATGCAGCTTATTGCCGATCCGAGCCTTGATCCGCTGGAAGCCAGCCTGTTTCCTGCCAGCAGTCGGGCTGAAGATCTGGTTGCCCTCACGGATGCTAACGAAATGGCAGCAGCCAAGCTTAGTCTCGATGCCGAGTTGCGTCACTGGCAGGACGGACGACCAATTTTAGCGCGGGATTGGATCGAAGAACTTTATCAAGAAGTTTGGGGGAATGCCAAGATACAAGGCTTTAGCTGTTTCTTGATGCCGTTAAAAAGAGTGCTGCGAGAAGGCAATGAGGCACAGCGCTGGCTAAATTTAATTGATCAGGGTTTGGATGTGCGAGGCGTGATGCAGCAAGCGATCCAGGAGTTGGCTGCTCAAGAGTTAGCCCTCGCCGATGAGATCTGTCAGCCGTTAGTAGCCTAATTTTTTCTGGCGGCCCAAATCCCTGGCTTCTACTGTAAAAACTTGACCGATGACTCGGTGAGACAAACTGAAAAGCCGAGGCTCTTCTAAGCTCATCCTCCAATTCGGCAACACTGGCAATTCGGCAGCACTGATAGTTTGGCAACACTGGCAATTCGGCAACACTGGCAATTCGGCAACACTGAAATGATGAACCTTTTATGAAAGACAGCAGCGTTGTATTACTCGATCACGTCAGTAAAATTTACCCCACCGCGAAAGGTGAATTCTATGCAGTGCGGGATGTGACGATTGAGGTGCAGCCCGGAGAGTTTTACTCACTGCTGGGGTCAAGTGGTTCTGGCAAAACAACCACGCTGCGGCTGATTGGCGGCTTTGAGATTCCTGAATATGGACAGGTGTGGATTAGCGGAGAAGATGTGACGACGTTACCACCCTACCGTCGCAATGTACATACAGTGTTCCAAAGCTATGCCTTGTTTCCCCATCTCACAGTGGCGCAAAATATTGCCTATCCGCTGGTGATTGCAAAGGTTCCGAAAGCCGAGATTGCCCCCCAAGTGGAAGAAGCCTTGCGGATGTTTCAGATTACGGGCTTGGGCGATCGGCGACCATCACAGCTATCGGGTGGGCAGCAGCAGCGGGTGGCATTGGCGCGGGCACTGATTAGCCGACCGAAAGTGTTGCTGCTGGATGAGCCGCTATCCGCCCTTGATGCAAAAATTCGTGAAGAAGTGCGGCAAGAATTACGGGCGTTACAGCGACAAACCAATCTAACTTTTGTTTATGTCACCCACGATCAGGAAGAGGCATTAGCGCTGAGCGATCGAATTGCGGTGATGCACAACGGGCAGGTCGAGCAGATTGGTAGCCCCAAAACCATCTACAATCGTCCGGCTTCGCTGTTTGTGGCGCAGTTTATCGGCAAAGCCAATTTTTTCACAGGTGAGGTAGTGGCACAGCAGGCAGACCTTTTGCAGGTGAATGTGGCAGGCACATTGGTCAAAGCAACGGCTCCTACTCATACACCAGTCTTGGGCGAAACCGTGACGCTAATGATTCGTCCTGAGCAGGTGCAGATTCGGGCGGCAGAGGTTGAACCCAATCCGCGATTGACTCAAATTTCTGGCAAAACGACAGCAGTTACGTATGTAGGTCAACTGCTGCAAATCCAAATTGAAACGGCGGTCGGTTCCTTGATGGCAACGCAATTAAGCGGTTCTGATCCGGCTGGAGCAGTAACACTCAGTTGGACTGCCGATCACTGCATCGTAATTTCCCCCTCAGAGTGACCCTAAGCCAATAGAATTTACGCTCCCTTGATATTGTCTTGTCAAATAGTCTCTGTACTTTCACCTAACTGACTATCCGGCTTGAGTAGCATAGGAACATCCTGTTGATGGCAAACGATTTTGGCGACTTTTCAAGGCACTGACGCAAACGATATTTTGATTGGCAGCAGCGAAGATGATATTTTGCTGGGCTATCGCGGCAACGACACCCTGACGGGCGGTACTGGCAACGACAAACTGTTTGGCGGCGAAGACAACGACACGCTGAACGGTGAAGGCGGCAATGACGAACTCCACGGCGAAGCAGGCGATGATGTGCTAGCAGGCGGTGAGGGAATTGATAATTTATTCGGAGATGAAGGTAAAGATCAATTATTTGGTAATGCTGGCAGCGATGAATTGCAGGGCAATGCCGGAGACGACACCTTACAAGGCGGCGATGATAATGACAAACTGCTCGGTGGTGAAGGCAACGATGATTTAGGCGGTGACGCTGGAGATGATGAGTTGGGCGGCGAAGCAGGCGATGACACCCTAGCAGGCGGAACTGGAATCGATACCCTGTTTGGCGGCACAGGTAACGACACGCTGAACGGCGATGCAGAGAATGATCTCCTCTATGGTGAAGCCGATAATGATATTCTGTTCGGCGGATTTGGCAACGATGAGTTACGCGGCGGTGAAGGACAAGATCAACTCAACGGAAACGACGGCGAAGATATTCTTTACGGTGAGAAAGGAGAAGACACCCTCTCTGGAGAAGCCGGACGAGATCAGCTTTTCGGCGGCGAAGATAAAGATACGCTTTTGGCGGCAGTGACGATGATCAGCTTTTTGGCGAAGCAGGCGATGACATCCTCTCAGGTGGTGACGGACAGGACGAACTGTTTGGTGCAGACGGCAACGATACGCTCAACGGCGATTCCGGCAACGACAAACTGTTTGGTGATACGGGTGATGATCTGATTTCCGGGGGCGACGGACAAGACGAACTGTTTGGCGCAGACGGCAACGACACCCTCAACGGCGACGCAGATGACGATGTACTCAACGGCAGCATGGGAGACGATCGCCTCAGCGGTGGAGCCGACAACGACAAACTCTTCGGCGCCGAAGGCATCGATACCCTCGACGGCGGCACAGGCAACGACGAACTGTACGGTGAAGCAGGCAACGACACGCTCAACGGCGGCACAGACAACGACACCCTATTCAGCGGCGAAGGCAACGACATTGCAGACGGCAGCGACGGCAACGATCGGATCTTCGGCGAAGCAGGCGACGATCAATTAACGGGCGGAACTGCCAGCGATCAACTCTTTGCTGGAGAAGGCAATGATCTCCTCGACGGCAGCACAGACGACGACTGGCTCTACGGCGAAGTCGGCAACGATATCCTCCTCGGCGGCAGCGGCAACGATGCTCTCTTTGCAGGCAGCGAAACCGACCGGCTCCTCGGCAACACAGGCAACGACCGGCTATTTGGCGAAGCAGGCAACGATCGGCTCCTCGGACAGAGCGGCAATGATCGGCTAGACGGCGGTGCCGGACAAGACACTCTCCTCGGCGGGGCGGGCAACGATCGACTCGTCGGCAGCTTAGGGCAAGACTTGCTCATTGGCGGTACCGGCAACGATCGATTCATCTACAACACCGACACCAAATTCAGCCTCACCGCCATCGGCACCGACACCATTCAAGGCTTTCAATCCAGCCAAGACAAAATCGTCCTCGCCAAAACCACCTTCCTTGCCCTCAAAACCTTCACCCAACGAGACTTCATTCAATCCGAGCAATTCGCCACCGTCGAGCGCGATCAACTCGCCCCCCGCAGCCAAGCCGCCATTGTCTACAACCCAACGAACGGCAAGTTATTCTACAACTCCAACCGAAGCAGCCTAGGCTTCGGCAAAAATCCCGGCACAGGCGGTTGCTTCACCATCCTCACCAACAGACCCGATTTAGCTGCGTCAGATTTTGCGCTAATCAGCTAGAGGCAGAGAAGGTGGGGGAGATGGGGAAGATGGGGAAGTAGAGAGGAAGTAGAAACAGAACCAAAGACCACCGAAACCCCGCAGAGCGAAGCGAAACCAGCGCCACCCACAGACAATCAGATCTGGAGGGGTTGTAGGGGAGGCAGCGTCTCCCCTGCTGGGGGCTTGGGGGCAAACGCCCCCAAAGAATACCTCACCCCATTTCTGAAAATTTGTAACAGTTTCGTGATCAACCACTCAGGACAGGTAGCCCTTCGCGGTAATCTAGCCAATACGCTTAAGAATTGATTTATTTGGTAACGGGGTTGAAATGATCGGATCAAATCAAGTGCCATACTTACTGCGGGCGGCTCGCGGAGAAAAGTTAGACCGTCCGCCCGTCTGGATGATGCGGCAAGCCGGACGCTACATGAAAGTATACCGAGACCTACGCGACAAACATCCATCATTTCGAGAACGCTCAGAAAACGCAGACCTCGCCGTCGAAATCTCCCTCCAGCCCTGGCGAGCCTTCCGTCCCGATGGCGTCATTCTCTTCTCCGACATCCTGACGCCTCTGCCTGGCATGGGCATCCCCTTCGACATCATCGAAAGCAAAGGCCCCATCATCGAACCCGCCATTCGCACTCAGGAACAGGTTGACAATCTGCGACCCCTCGATCCAGAAGCCTCAACCCCCTTCATCCGCGAAATTCTGCAAACCCTGCGTCATGAAGTCGGCAACGAAGCCACCGTATTAGGATTCGTCGGCGCACCCTGGACACTCGCCGCCTACGCCATCGAAGGCAAAAGCTCCAAAGATTACGCCACCATCAAAAGCATGGCCTTCTCCGAACCCGCTATGCTGCATCAGTTGCTCAGTCACATCGCCGACTCCATCGCCACCTACGTGCGCTACCAAATCGACTCCGGCGCACAAATCATCCAAATGTTCGACTCCTGGGCCGGTCAACTCAGCCCCCAAGATTACCGCACCTTCGCCCTCCCCTACCAACAGCGCATCGTGCAGCAAGTCAAAGCCACCCACCCCGACACACCCCTGATCCTCTACATCAGCGGCAGCGCAGGCGTGTTAGAGCTAATGGGCGAATCTGGCGTAGACATTGTCAGCGTCGATTGGACAGTCGATATGGCAGACGCTCGGCGGCGCTTAGGCTACGACATTGGCGTACAGGGCAACATTGACCCTTGCGTCCTGTTTGGTTCCAAACCCTTCATCCGTGAGCGCATCATCGACACCATCCGCAAAGCAGGCAACCACGGGCATATTCTCAACCTCGGTCATGGCATTCTGCCTAAAACCCCCGAAGAGAACGCCGCCTACTTCTTTGAAACCGCCAAACAAGCCGACCAGCTTTTGGCCACCGTGTAAGGGTAGGTTTAGCGAGACACGGGTTGAGGTCAAGTCTTTGGCAAAACCTGCCCCAACCCAGGATGACCGATCAGAAAAGTAAAGTTTTGAGTTTTGAGTTTTAAGTTTTGAGTGAGCAGATTAAACTCAAAGCTCAGAACTGAGCACTCAAAACTTTCTTTCCCATGACTTCCAAACGGATCTTTCTTACTGGCGCAAGTGGTTGTATCGGTCATTACATCGCCGACGCGCTGATCCAGAACACCACACACGATCTGTTTTTCTTCGTCCGAGATCCGCAGAAGCTCAAATTTAATTACAACGCCCGTCCCGGAATCACCGTCATTCCCGGCAATATGCGGGAGATTGAACACGTCGAACGCTTGCTCAAAACCATCGACTGCGCCATTCTGACTGCCACAGCTTGGGGAGACCCGCAGGAAACCTACGACATCAACGTCACCAAAACGATCCGGTTGCTGAATCTGCTCGATCCGTTGGTTTGCGAACAGGTTTTATACTTCTCAACTTCCAGCATTCTCGATCGGCAAAACCGCCCGCTGCGAAAAGCTGGAGAACTCGGAACAGACTACATCAGAACCAAATATATCTGTCACCAGCAAATCTCCAAACTGGCAATCGCGCCGCGAATTACGACCCTATTCCCGACGCTGGTGTTTGGTGGCGATGCAGAAAAACCCTACTCGCACCTTTCCGGCGGCATCAAAGACGTGACCCGCTGGATTGACATCATCCGGTTTCTCAGAGCCGACGCCAGCTTTCACTTTCTCCATGCCCAAGACATCGCGCAGGTTGTTGCCTATTTAGTCGATCACCCCCTCGACGAAACGCATGTCCGCGAATTGGTGTTGGGAAATCCGGCTCTGACGGTCGATTCTGCCGTTGAGCAAGTTTGCGCCCACCTTAACAAACGCATTTACTTTCGCATTCCCCTTTCCATTCAGCTTGCCAATCTGATCATCAAACTCTTCAAAATTCAGATGGCGGCTTGGGATCGATTCTGCCTCAACTATCGCCACTTCACTTACCAAGATCCAGTTCACCCCGCCTTGTTTGGGCTACCTGCCTACTGCCCCACTGTTGCCGATCTGCTCAAAATCAGCGGTGTTGCTCCTCGCCGTTCGTCCAAATCTCCACCATCTTTCCCTGACCTCAAAAATCCCAAACCTTGAAATTCATATTCTCTGTAAGTAGATTTATTGATACAGTGCCAATACTGCCCTATTGCTAGTCCAGGTCATCTTTTATGAGCTTTCTGAATCTCATTTCTTTCGCTGGAATTTTTGGGCTATGTGCCATTGCCTGGCTGTTTCTGAAAACCGAAATCCCCGATATTTTCCTTGGCGAGTGGTGATTGCAGGATTGCTGTTGCAGTTTCTGCTGGGAGCCTTGATTTTCGTTGTGCCGGGAACGCGAGATTTGCTGCAAGCTTTCAGTACGCTGCTAAACGGGCTATTTGAAGCAGCCGATGCTGGGGCGCGGTTTGTGTTTGGCGACCTGTTGGTGCCACTGCCGGGACGAGAATCTTTGCTGTTGGCTCCGCTTGCCCCCGGTGGAACCTGCTCTCCGGTAACGGCAGGCGAAATTTTGCCAGGGTTTTGTGGGATTCGGTTAGGCTACATCTTCGCGTTGCGGGCGTTGCCAGCGGTGATTTTCTTTTCGGCACTGGTGGCGCTGCTCTATAACATCGGCATTTTGCAGGTGATCACCGAGCTATTCGCCAAAATTTTCTATGCAGCCATGCGGCTCAGCGGGGCAGAGGCATTGAGCGGCGCGGCTAACATTTTTGTCGGCATCGAATCGGCAATTGTGGTGCGTCCCTTTCTCGCCAAAATGACCCGCAGCGAGCTATGCGCGATTCTGGCTTGCTGTTTTGGCACGGCTGCCTCTTCAACGTTGGCGATCTATGCAGCGTTTTTGCGTCCCGTGTTTCCTAATATTTTGGGACATTTAGTATCCGCGTCGATTATGGCGATTCCAGCTTGCTTTGTGCTGTCTAAAATTCTGATTCCCGAAACTGGAGAGCCAATCACCGCAGGCGGCATTCCCGACGAAACGCTGGCATTCGATGGAGAGGATTCCAGCATAGAGGGTTCCAGCGAGCGCGATGAAGTTGATCCGCCTCGACGCTTCAACCCGATGGATGCCACGATTGCCGGAGCGCTGGACGGGCTGAGAATGGCGGCTTCCATTGTGGCAGTGCTGATTGCCGTTTTGGGGCTAGTGTTTTTGATTAATTTATTCTTCGCATCCCTAGCGAATTTGGCAACTTCAGACATCGGCTTTCTGCGACCCATCGGACAGATCTTTCAGGTGGTGACGCTGCAAAACATTCTAGGGGCGCTGTTTCTGCCGCTGACGTTGCTCACTGGCGTATCGTTACAGTGGGAGCAACTCTGGCAATCCTCAGTTTTAATTGGGCAACGCTTACTCCAAACCGAAATTCCCTCCTATCAAGTGTTGGCGGCTGCAACTGCCTTACCTGCCGGAGAACGAGTGCTAAATGATCGAGTGTTGCTGATTGTCAGCTACGCCCTAACCGGATTTGCTCACTTCGCTTCGGTTGGCATTTTTGTCGGCGGCATCAGCGCTTTGGCTCCAACCCGCCGCAAAGAAATCGCTGCTCTAGGCTGGAAAGCTCTGTTTGTCGGCACTTTAGCAACTTACATGATTGCCTGCATCGCTGGAATGTTTGATACAGGCAATCCGCAAATTTTGGGCAGACCCACTGCTGCCCCAGTGATCGCGCCCGCACCTACTGAACCTGCACCTGCCCCCGTCGAAGCGCCACCCGTTTCACCTGCGCCCTAGTTTCGCTCAGCCGGACTGACTTTCGCGCGGTAAAGCAGCTTGTCGCCCTGACGGTAGCCCGCATAGCGGATTTTCACCATCTCACCGGGGTTTGCCGTGCCTTCCATTAGCTGATGCCACTGCGGATCAAAAGCCACCTCGGTTCCGACAGGCGCAATACTCTCAATGCCCCAACTTTGCAGCAATTGTTCAAGCGGACGCAGCAACGGCAACAAACGACTCGCCGGAAGCTGTGGGTTTTGCTGTACTGCGTAGGCAGCCGTCGGAAATTGCAGCAACCAAGATTCTAAAATCTGCAAACTGGCCTGCTGAAATTCTTGCCGCAGGGTTTCTTGCTGTTGAACAAGCTGGGTTTGCAGCCGCTGATATTCTCGTTGAAGTTCCTCTGCCCCCGATGCGACTGGTTGGCTAGCTAGCTGCGTTTGTGCTTCTACCGATACGGTCGGAACTGTCCCACCTTCAGAAAAAATTGCCAGCAGTTCGCTGATTGGCTTCTGCAACACTTGGCTCAATTTAGCTAACGTTGCCACCCGCAGTTGGAGAATTTGCCCTTTGCGTAACTGCTCTAGCTGCCACTCCGAAACGCCTGCTGCCTGACTCAATGCCCGGAAACTGGTGAAACCAAGCGGCTGCATGAGGGCACGGAGGTGGGAGGTGTAGTTGGGCATGGGGGAGATTTCTGAGAAAAAGTGTCTTGTTGGGGCAGGTTTTGCTGGGGGGTTTAGTGACAACTGGATGGCTTTTTCGCTAAACCTGCCCGTACCAGGATTTGGAGGATTAGGGCAGGTTGTGCTGGGGGTTTAGGGGTAAACAGATGGCTTTCTCGCTAAGCCTGCCCGTGCTGGGGTTTGGGTTCTAGATCTTTAGGGTTGGGGTTTGAGGCGCACCATAAAGAAGCCATCCATGTTTTGTCGGTGCGGTAGAACTTTGATCCAGCCTTCGGGTTGGGCGAAGGGGGCAGCGGGATTGTCGGCAGCAGGTGGTTCGATTTGCCAACTGGGATGCTGTTGCAGAAATTGCTGGATCACAGCTTCGTTTTCTTGCGGATGCAGGGTGCAGGTCGCGTAAACTAGGCTGCCCTGGGGTTTGATCCAGGTGGCGGTGTGGTGCAGGAGTTCAGCTTGCAGTTGGGCTAATTCGACGACAGTTTGGGGAGTTTGTCGCCAGCGAGCATCGGCATGACGGTGTAACGTGCCTAAGCCAGAGCAAGGCGCATCCAGCAGCACTCGGTCGGCTTGTCCGGTGAATTGAGTGATTTTGCGGCTATCTTCAGCGCAGATTTGAACTGAATGAAGCTGTAACCGGGCGACGTTCTCCTGAAGTTTTTTTAGCCGCGACGCCTGTCGATCGCATGCCCAGACGCTGCCTCGATCCTGCATCAGTTCAGCAATGTGGGTTGTTTTGCCGCCGGGAGCCGCGCACGCATCAATCACACAGTTTCCGGGCTGCGGATCGAGCAGATGGCTGACTAGCTGAGCGCTGCTGTCTTGCACTGTCCACCACCCTTCGGTAAAGCCGGGCAGGTTTTGAATCGAACCGATGCCTTGAGGCAGGCGCAACGCTTGCGGCAGATGGGCAACTCGGCTGACGTGAATATCTGCGGCTTGCATGGCAGCTTCAATTTGCTCAATTGTGGTTTGCAGTGGATTGATCCGCAAGTCAATGGTGGGAGCGCGGTTCAGCCATTCGCATAGCTGCTCGGTTTCTGTTGCCCCCAATTGCTCTAGCCAAAGCTGCACAATCCAGTCGGGATAGCTATGCAAAACGGCAATTCGACCTACCGGATCGGCCGGTAGCTGCAAACAATCTTGCTCTGCGGACTGCCGCTGATATTGCCGCAGCAAACCGTTCACAAAGCCCGCCAAGCCTTTGAAGCCGTTGGTTTTGGTTAGCTCTACAGTGGTGTCAACGGCAGCAGCAGCCGGAATTTGGTTTAAGTAGCGCAACTGATATAGCCCCAGATGCAGGATCAAGCGCAGGTCTGGAGGTTGGTGATGGGCGGGCTTTTTGGCGAATTGGTCGATCAGGGCGTCGAGGGTTCTTTGACGACGAATGCTGCCGTAGACCAACTCCGTAATCAACCGTCGATCCATTGGGTTTACTTTTGACTGATGCAGCACCCGATCGAGAACAACATCGGCAAATGCACCGCCGTGAACCGAGCGTAGGGCTAAAAATGCAAGCTGTCGTGAGTTGGACATGGGCAATCCTACCTATTCCCGCCCGCCTTGCGTACTCATGATGGGCTTAGGATAGGGAATCCGCTGGTGATTAAACTGCTGCCACACTTGCACAAAAATTTCGGCAATTCGGGTCATTTCAGCGCGCGAAAGCCCAGAATCAATCAACTGATTGTCTTGCCAGCGGGCCCGCAAATTCGGTTTACCATGGCCAACGCATCTTCGGGAGTTGCATCTTTCAAGGAGCGCAGCGCTGCCTCGCATGAATCAGCCAGCATCACAATTCCCGTTTCCCGAGACTGGGGCGTTGGGCCGTCATAGCGAAAATCGGATTCATTCACAATCAAATCAGGATTCGCTTTGGCCCGTTCCTGGGCCTGATGATAGAAATAGCTAATGGGCATGGTTCCTTGATGTTCAGGAATAAAAGCCGCGATTGCTTTCGGCAGACGGCATCTGCGAGCCATTACCACGCCTTCGGTGACATGCTTTTTAATGATGGCAGCACTCATCCACGGATTGTCGATTTCGTCGTGTTTGTTAGGGCCACCCATCTGATTCTCAATAAAGCCAAGCGGATCGTGCATTTTGCCAATGTCGTGGTAGAGAGTTCCCGCTCGCACTAATTCCACGTTGCACCCCAAAGCGCGAGCTGCTGCTTCTGCCAAGGTTGCTACAAAGAGCGTGTGCTGGAAGGTTCCCGGCGCTTCGGAGGCCAGCCGCTTCAGCATCGGGCGGTTAGGGTTCGATAGCTCTGCCAGCCGCACCGGAGTCACCAGATCAAACATGCGTTCTAGATAAGGGCTGATGCCGAGGGCAATGATGCTCCAAGCCAAGCCAATCAGCGATTGCAGGGCAGCGGTGGTCAACACCACGTACCAGACAGTAGTTGTAGCCGTGCTAATAATCAGGCTGAGCAGCAAATAGACCGCGCCTTGCGTCAACCCAACGGCTCCTCCCAGCATGGCCAGTTCTTCCCGCGAGCGCAATTGACCCGTCATGCTTGCCCCTAGCAGCCCTCCGATGGCGCTAGCAATTAGGTTTGTCCAGTTCACTTCCATGCCAACCGGGATTAGCAAACTCAGCAAACCCACCGTGGTTACACCCAGCGCCGAGCCGTAGAAGCTGCCGATCAATAGCCCGATTGCAGGCAGTCCCGGTGACGGAATTTTGAGCGCAATTAGTGCAGGTGCACTGAGAGCCAGCAACAGCACTAGAAGATAGTCTTGTCGGCGCAACCCAGGATGAAATCGTTGCTCTACCAGCAGGAAAATCATTGCCGCTCCGCTGACCAAACTGCTGAACCCTAGTAAGCCCCACCAGTTTACCCGCCGCCGACTCAAGCCAAAATGATCGAGCAGCACAAAATCGGCTTGGGTAATGCGTTCCCCTTGAGGCACAATCACCTCGCCGCGTCGAATTTCTACGACCACCTCTTCTACGGCTCTGGCTGCCTGCTCAGCTCTTTGTTTCGTTTGTTCGGGGTCTTGCACCAAATTCGGCTGAATCACCGTTATTAGTATACGAGTGGCGATTGGCGCTGCCGATGCTGAAATTTTTGATCCCAGATGCGTTTTGATGGCATTTTCTAACAGCGAACTGGGTAAGCCTGGAGCGACCCCTTGGCTCAGAATGCGCTCTAGCGTCAAGCGAATCGTGGAACGGGTTTCACTCCACTCGGTATCCGTGAGATTAAGCAAGCTGACATCATAGAAAGTAGACTCTTCTTCTCCATCCGAAATCGCCTGAGCAGCGGCGGCATAACGCTGTCGGGATCGCAGAATCACTTCAGTCAACGCTGAGAAATCCTCAGCCGAGGTCGAGCGACGATAGCTTTGCAACTCAAGAATCGCTAGCTGCAAGGAAGCGTTGGAAGCTGCGCTATTGGTTTGTCCAGGCTTGGGAGCAGACCCGACCGGAGGGGTGACACTGACCCCGTTCGCTGCGGCAATTGCCATCCGCCAATCCCATTCTTCAGCTTGTCTTAAGTATTCCTGCGTTCCGGTAGACAGAGAAGCCGGATCAACAAAGGGAAAAGCGCCTGCCTGCTGACGTAAGGTGTTGCCCTGCTCAAACAACCGCTGGAGAGATTGATAGATATCTTGATTAGCCGCTTGATCAATCTGTAGAACGGGTACGGCTGCAACCCTAGCAGCTTTGCGATTGGCTTCAGTGGTTTTAGCATCGATCACCCTGGCCGATTCAGGCGCTCGCAGAGTTTGGGGCGCAACCGTATCAGCCCGAAGCTGTGGCTCATTGTAAAACCGATAGCCAATGGCACTCGTCAGCGAAAGCACAGCCACAAACAGCAACAGTGATTGCTGAATTTTCCGGCGATTAGAATATTTTTGAGGTTTTAGCCGATGGGGATAGCGAACAAACTCAACGATTGCTTGAGGTTTGAGGTGAGTGCGTACAGTCTGGCGACAGCGTTGACTTTGCATCGTGACCTGCTGGCGCAACTGTTTTAAAGCTGCTTTACGAGAAGTTGGGGAGAGATGAGTTTGCTGCCATCGTAGAATTCGCTGAATCACAGTTCGGAAGGAGTTCATGGGCTGCACCAGATGGCTTGATTAGAAAATTCTCTTCTGGCAAACAGGTTTTTTGAGAAAAGTTGCGACACGAGCTACAGCTTGACTAGGAGCGCCCCAACCTAGATGAAGCCGTCCATCAAGGTGACGGCAGATAAGGGTAAACCGTTCCTACCGCACCCAGATTCACCCAACCTTGCTTCGCTGCATCGGAATTGCTCTCTCCAAGCGCATTCATTGTACTTCCTGGTTGTAGTCCAGTTAATAGTATATCCGAGTCATTCTTCAGGGAACGAAGTCCTTACATTGAGACAACTTAAGGACATCTATAGTCCTGATTCCCTGCCCGGTAGTGCTATTTAGGAAAGGATAGAGGAAATGGGCTGATTGAGTACCATCGCTTGTCGTCGTTGTTTGTTGTAGTGATGGATGAAGTTCCAGATCGCAGCAATATGATTGTTCAAATCCTTAGAAAACGACAATGTTTTTCGC
>JAAUQT010000130.1 GCA_012033495.1 Cyanobacteria bacterium RM1_2_2
AACCCACCGTTCGACTGCGCTCAACTCCCTGTTCGACTGCGCTCAATCCACCGTTCGACTGCTGAAGGTTGGCGCGTTTCAGATTGGCTGGGGCCGAGTTGCAGAATCTCGCTCAATCTGATGCACCAAAAATGCACACAAATGCGGTGGAGGCGCTACAATCCAGTCACAAATCCCTGACTCCAGAGAGTAGAGCCGTTATGGTCGATTCGGATGCTCCAGATACCCTCGAAGTTCCGCGTGAAATCAAAGTTGCCCAGCTTCGCAGTGTGGTGGAAACCTTACAAATGGCGGATGAAATTGCTCAGCAAGGGTATTTGATCACGAGTTCTGAATTGGCAGACTTAATGGATGTCAATGCCAGTGCTGTCACCAGCCGAGGCGATAACTGGGTTTGGCGCAACTGGGTGATTTCGCGAGTGCGTCGAGAAGGAAACCAAATTCTCTGGCAGCTAGAGCGGGTCGATTAGGGCAGGTTGGGGCAAATCTCAGGGTTCTCTCACTCTTTTTCTCAAAATACTGTCCCCAGATCTGGATTTTTATGGCATCCTATACGCAACATCTAGTAGTTTAGGTCTTCAATCCGTTGGGCAAGTTGCAGGAGGCTTGGGAGCGTTTGGCTTCCTAGAGATTGGGTGTGGCTGCTCACGCTGGCAGTCGGTTAAAGGCGATTTTTCTTTAAGAAATCTTAAGAAATCACAAAGGATGAGGTGAGATGAGTGGAAACCGATATTATGGCGCTTCGAGTCGATCGGGTTAGATGCCCTAAGCTCTGCTTGAAATAAGTGCTCTGCTTGAAATAAATATTGACACACCGCTGGGCTGCAAGTCTGTGAGGCAATTGGAGTTGAATGAGTTGGATGGTTTTGTGAGACAGCAAGGATCGAGGTGAGGCGTGGAAACTAACCTGGAGAATTTTTGGAATCAGGTTTTGGAGCAGTTGCAGCTTCAACTCAGTCGCCCGACCTTCGAGACTTGGATTAAGCCTGCCACAATTGAGCGGTTAGAAGATCAGTGCTTGGTGATCTGCACGCCCAATCCGTTTGCCCGCAATTGGCTACAAAAATATTATGTCAAAACCATTGCCGACGTTGCTCAAGAGCTTTTGGGGTATCCGGTTGATATTCATATTCTGGTGAAAGCGAATGCCGAGTCGGAAAATGGCACAGCCACCGGGGATATGTGGCCGCTGCCAGCCGAAGTGCCGCCCGTGGAACCGCAGCCTGCAACTCGCCGCCTCAAGCCGACTGAACTGAATCCCAAATATGTGTTTTCGCGGTTTGTGGTCGGGGCCAACAACCGGATGGCGCACGCCGCGTCGTTGGCGGTGGCCGAGTCTCCGGGGCGCGAGTTTAACCCGCTGTTCTTGTGTGGTGGCGTTGGATTAGGCAAAACCCACCTCATGCAGGCGATCGGGCACTATCGGTTAGAAATTGACGCTAACTCGCGGATTTTCTACGTCTCAACCGAGCAATTCACCAACGATCTGATTTCCGCCATTCGTAAAGACAGTATGCAGAGCTTCCGCGATCACTACCGCGCTGTGGATGTGCTCTTGGTAGATGACATTCAGTTTATTGAAGGCAAGGAATACACGCAAGAAGAGTTTTTCATACCTTCAACACGCTCCACGAAGCCGGAAAGCAAGTGGTTTTAGCCTCCGACCGTCCGCCCAATCACATTCCTCGCCTGCAAGAACGGCTCTGCTCGCGCTTTTCGATGGGGCTGATTGCGGATATTCAACCCCCCGATTTGGAAACCCGCATGGCGATTCTGCAAAAGAAAGCCGAATATGAAAACATGCGCCTGCCGCGAGAAGTAATTGAATACATTGCTTCTAGCTACACCTCCAACATTCGGGAACTGGAGGGCGCGCTGATTCGGGCAGTAGCCTATGTCTCGATTTCGGGTTTGCCAATGACGGTAGACAGCATTGCACCGGTTTTGAATCCGCCTAGCGAGCAAGTGGAAGCTTCGCCAGAAACGGTCATAAACGCCATTGTGGAAACCTACGGTATATCGATTGAAGACTTGAAAGGAAGCTCGCGACGACGAGAAATTAGCGTTGCGAGACAAATCGCTATGTATCTGATGCGTCAACATACAGACTTAAGTTTGCCCAAAATCGGTGAAGTTTTCGGCGGCAAAGATCATACAACGGTGATGTATAGCTGCGAAAAAATTGCTCAACAGAAAGAGAATGACCCGGATCTAGCCAGAAACTTGCGGCAGTTAAGTGACCGAATTAGTTTGTCGAGTCAGGGAAAAAATCAGTCTCGGAAGTGAGCAGAATTACAAGTTAAACAAATTAGGAGAGCTGTGGGAAAAAGTTGTCGCCAGATAGGGGCAGGTTTAGCCAAAATCTCACATTTCTCTGATGAATCATCTGCAAAACCTGCCCATACCGGGGTAATTTTTTCCCAGCAATCTCCTTAGTAGAATAGAGGGGCTTTGCTCATGATCTGAAAGCTAGATTATCTGACTAGATTATTTGAGAGCTAATCAGAGGGGGTTGCTGTGCTGGAAGTGGTGGTTGATCGGCAAGGTGTGCAGATTGGTCAACGGTTTGCGGTTTCCTTTCAGCGCACGCTCCGCATTCCTGATGATGGGCACACTTATCCGCTGCCGCCGGGCTTGGGTCGGTTTCCGGTGTTTTGCGTTCAGGATTTTTCTGCCCATGTTCCGGAGGGATGGCAGCAGGGCGATGGCTTCATTCCCTTGTATCAACGAGAGGCGCTGTGGCTGGGTTTTGGTGCCGCCGCTTGGAAGCCTAATGCGGTCAAAATTGCGGTTGGTGGGGTGAATGTTCTGACTGGAGAACCGGACGATAATTTCCTACGCGATCCACAAAATTACATCGTTTGTCCGCCGCAGCTTTGGTTAGATGGCATCCATACCCAACGCGATGCTGTCCGGCAGTTTGTAGCGATGCCGTTAGGAGCAGGCTACACAGTCGAAGCCTCGGTGACGGGTGTAGAAAAGGTGGGCGGTATCCAAATTGTGGTGTTTGAACCGAAACCTGGCAAGTTTCCCGATCAGCCGCCTGAAGCGCTAGATTTACCGCTGACTCGCAGTGCTAGACCCGCAGGATTTGGGCAAATGGGACTGGGGGCAGGAGGGGCAATTCAGCAAAAAATTTACCCTGATCCCTACGGGATTGAAACCTGGGATCAATCCAACTATGGACGAATGGTGATCCATCTAGTTAACAGTCCGCAGTTTCAAGCCATCACTCAGATGCCGCTTCCTCCCACTCCAATTGATGCCAAAACCTATACTGATTATGGCTTGCCTTGGTTTGGGCTTTACGACGAAACCGCAGCTAGCCTTCCGGATAACGAATTGTTAAATCAAGTGAGAACAATTGTGGAAACGGACGCGGAATACGGTGAAGTAATAGAAGATGAGTCTTTTGAAGTCTCTGAGTCACAAATTGAAAAGCTGGAATTTTAAGGAGAAGCCCCATGTCCGATAATCCCACGCTCAGCAATCTTGAACCTAAGTTGCCCAAAACCTGTTTCGACAAAATTTTGCCTCGCGATCAGTTTCTGCCTCAAACGCCGTCAGATCAGGCTTCGAGAGCCGTGTTTGAGTTCAGGAAAATGTGGATCAATGGCTCTAAACTGCGGGTGCGGTTTATGGGCGGCACGCCCCAGCAGCAGGCAATTGCCAAGGAACAGGCAGCATGGTGGACAGCCCACGCTAATTTGACGTTTGAATTTAATAATTCCCCCGATGCCGAGATTCGGATTGCTTTTGATCCAACCGATGGCGCTTGGTCTTATATTGGCACTGATTGTCTCAGCATCCCCAAAAATCAGCCCACCATGAATTTGGGCTTTTTAGATGGCGGAACGGCTGCCCATGAATTCGGACATGCGATTGGCTTAGGGCATGAACACCAAAACCCCTCTGGCGGAATTGAGTGGAACGAAGCTGTGGTAATTCGCGATTTGGCAGGGCCACCCAATAACTGGGATGAAGCCACAACTCGCCATAATGTGTTGCGCAAATACAGCGTTGATCAGATTAGAGGCACAGCATTTGATCCAGAGTCCATCATGCTCTACTTTTTTCCGTCAAACTGGACGCAAGACGGTAGAGGCACTGAGGCGAATGAGGTGCTTTCTGAAATGGACAAAGCCTTCATCGCCAGTGCTGCGGCCTATCCACGTCCGGTTGAGCCGGTTGTGCCAGGAGTCGAGTTAAAGATCAATGGTGCGCCGGTTTCTGCAAGTATCGGTGCGCCTGGAGAAGAAGATTTGTTCAAATTTACGGTGACAACAGCCGGACGCCACGTGATTGAAACGGATGGTCAAACTGATGTGGTGATGAAGCTATTTGGCCCCGACAGCCAAACCAAGCTAATTGCAGAAGATGACGACGGTGGAGCCGGATTTAATTCCAGAATTGCCGCAAATCTGATTCCTAGTCGGTATTTTGCTCAGATCCGACATTACAACAAAGCGAACGGATCGGGAGCCTACACAATCAAAGTCAGCACGTAGAACGCCGTTCAATGAACTACCTGCTGTAGATTTGCCGCAGAATGCCGGGCTGGTCAGCGTTGCCTAAAATGAGGCTGTGCAGCAACTCAAAGTGGTGTTCCTGCAACACATTTTCTGCATCAGCAGCAATCGACAGCAGTTTGTCAATTTGGGCAACAGTAGAGGCGGCAAAGGATGCTTGAGCCTGCAACCACGGCGCGAGGGAATGCTTCCACTGGCAAAGGAAGGCTTGAACCGTTGCCCGATCGTTAGGGTTGACGTGAGCCGCCTCTACTGCCGCATAAAGAGCCACTTCAGATAAATCAACGGCTTTACTTAAAGCATCTTCTTGAAGTGAGTTCCAACGTTCTGCCAGCAAGGGCGGCAGCATTCCAAGTGTGTATTTCTTGCGAGCGCGCAACGACACACCGCCAATTTCACAGCGCTCATTTTTGTGTAGTAAAAACTGATGAATCTCTTTAAAGAAAGGCTGAATTAACTCGCGTTCAATCACTGAGCACAGCCGCAGCCCGACATCTGAGTA
Organism: Cyanobacteria bacterium RM1_2_2; assembly: GCA_012033495.1. GTDB lineage: Bacteria > Cyanobacteriota > Cyanobacteriia > Elainellales > Elainellaceae > Elainella. The sequence goes on from JAAUQT010000130.1 coordinate 5,032, forward strand.
ATCAACTGCACAATCCTCCTGACTGGCTGTTTCTGTGGTTACAGTAGACTCTGATTGGAGCGCGATTTTCCGTTTGTAGGCAGCAACGAGATCTTTCTGGCTGCGAAGATCAAGACAATCCCAAACTTCTCCTAACTCAGCCTTCAAATATTGCTTGATTTCTTCAGGCTTCGATGTGCTGGAAAGAGGGCGAGGGGGGTGCGGTTCGGCAGAAATATAGGGTTCCACCACTTGGATTTCTGCCTGCAATTCTGCCCAAAGTGAGGAATCTTGCTGAATTTCTGGCTCTAGCTGGATTGGGCTTTGCTGCTGAATTTGAGTCTGCTGCTGAAGCAGATGCTTTTGGACACCAAGATGCTGAGCGTTCATCTGTTGCTTGAGTAAGTTCAGTTGTTGTGTGAGTGAATCAATTTGCTGAACTTGAACTGCGATTTGCTGCTCTTTTTCTTGCAACCGCTGTGCTGTTTCAGCCAGTTCTAGAGCAGTCAGAGCCGATCTGACTAAGTTGAAGTAGTGAAGTTGCGAAACATCAATTTCCTCAAAGGATTGTTCGCTACCAATAAATCCACGCCGACGTTCTACTTGAATAATTAATAGCTGTCCCTCAATATTACTAATTCTGAGTTCTTTGCCTGCCCCACCGCGATAAATATTACCTGTGTATTTACGTTTATTGTAATAAAACTCAATTTGCAAAGCAGCCTGACTCGATGCCTGATCGAAAGTGGAAGTGTGCAGCATGGCATGAACATCAAAACAGGACGCTGCCATCTCAGAACCATTCACGAAATGTTCCAACCTTTGATCGAATTTTGGTACAGGTATTGATATATTTTTGGGTTCGATGATTTGCTTAACTGATTGTTCAATTTTCTGTTCAATCATTTGTTCAGTTGCGCGTTCAACTGGTGGCTGGATTGTCTGCTCTAGCACACGATTAGACAGAAATTTTGTCTCTGTCTCTATTGGCAAACGAGTGACTGCAAAGGCAGGAAGTTGGGCATTTCGAGATGCGGGCATTGCCGTTGCAGCGGCTAACCGAACGCCAACCACTTCCAACTCAACCGACTGGGTTCCGTTCCATTCATTCAGCCGCAACCGATAAGCCACATCAACCCGATTAGGGAGTGGATAAAACTGTCCCCAACGCCAAGCCACTGCCCGAAACGGATAGCCCGGATCAGCCACCTCAGCCAGCGTCAGCTTCAGGTGAGTTTGATCGCGCCCAATCAGTTTTTGCTCCAAAATTTGAACATTAGCTGTCCACAACACCGGATCAGGATTCTCGATGCCGCAGGGGTGCAGCACATCCAAGCGCGCGTAGAGATCGAACGACAGATCGCGGAAATTAACATGAGTGTCGATTGTCACCAGCGGTTTGAGATGTTCGGGGCGCAGGGTTTGATCAGCAAAAGTTTCTAGCCGCGAACGAAACGCCGCAAGATTTTCAGCAGTAAAAGTGAAGCCGCCCGCCGCCCGATGCCCACCAAATCTTTCGAGCAAATCACCGCAAAACTGCAACGCGGCAAACACATCAAATTCGGGAATGCCCCGCGCCGAGCCGCGAATTTTGGCAGTGGATAGATCAATGGCAGGTTCTTCTAGTGGCTCAGATTGATCGCGCTCTTCCGGGGGTTCAGATTCCGGAGTTTGATATTCCGGGATCTCGTAAGTGCCGATAAAAACGGGCACTCCGTAGCGCTCCACCAACCGAGAAGCCACAATGCCGATCACGCCATGATGCCAGTCGGGCTGCACGACAACTAAGACGCGAGATTTTTGTGGATCAAACCCCGTTTCCTGACACCAAGCAATCGCCTCCTGTTCGATCAGTTCGCAAAGCCGCTGCCGCAGTTGGTTAACCTGCTCGCATTTCATCGCTAGCTCTAGCGCTCGCCCATCTTCGTCGGTGGTCAACAGTTCGATCACAATTTGCGGATCGGCAAGGCGTCCAATTGCGTTGATGCGAGGCCCCAACCGAAACCCAATTGCTTCTGGCTTCAGCGCTTTTTCGTTACTGAGTCCGGCAACTTGGATCAAAGCCTGCACGCCTGCCAGCTTCGATTTGGGCAGCAATTTGAGACCCCGTTTCACCCAACGGCGATTCACTCCGGTTAACGGCGCGAGGTCAGCAATCGTGCCGAGGGTAAATAGCTCGATCAGCGGGGTCGTCAAATCCTGCATTTTCTGCAAGCTCTGGGCCAAGCAAACTGCCAGAATGTAAGCCACACCTACACCTGCCACCCCGCGATAGGGCGAGTCTTCCCGGATCAGCTTGGGATTGAGGATGGCGTTGGCATCGGGCAGGGTGGGTGGCAAATCGTGATGATCGGTGACAATCACTGCCATGCCTAGCTCTCTGGCGCGGGCGATGGGTTCGTGGGCCGCGATGCCGTTATCTACCGTGAGGATCAGCCCAACACCTTCTTGGTGAAACTCCTCAATGATGCGGCGGTTGATGCCATAGCCTTCCTGCATTCGACTCGGAATCGCGTACTCTACGGTTGCCCCTAAGCAGCGCAGGGCCCGCAGCAGCAGGGCGGTGCTGGTCATGCCGTCTGCATCGTAGTCACCGCAAATGGCTATGTACTGGCGGTCGGCGATGGCTCGCAGCAGCAGTTCTAAGGCAATCGGCAGGTCTTCAAACTCTTCTAGGGGTGAGGGCAAAAGCTGTAATTCTGGATTCAGAAAAACTTGAGCCGCCTCAAAGGTATCAATGCCTCGATTCAGCAGCACTTGAGCCAGCAGGTCGGGGAGATCTAGCTTGTGGGCTAAATCGGCGGCTTGCACTGGCTGCTGGGGAGCAATTTGCCAGCGCTGATTGGGAAAACGAGAAGGAGAATCAGAACCTAGCACAGGAGCAAAATCAGGGGAGAGCAGTGAATAGTAGCAGTTCTAGAAAACCTTGACTTTAGTTCTAGAAAACCTTGACTTTACCATCATTTTCGACATAGACCGATCGATCGCCGGGTGGTCGTCCTCCGGGCAGAATTTCAATTCGCAAAGAATTAGGCTCAGGGCGGAACAGCACGGCCCGAATCGGGAGGGTGGTTTCATCCCAAAATACCAGCGACGCATTGGGATTGGTGCCAAAGTTTGGATCAACTTCGACCTCCTGACTCGGCAAGAGGGCAATCGGATTCGTGCCATAAATTTGCTCGACCTGTACTAGGCTAGAGGTGCGATTCACCACAAAAACGCGAATCCGCTCTCCCGGCGTAAACTGAATCTGCCGCGAACCGCAGTTGAGCGTACAGGTTTGTGCAAGCCCTTGAGAACCTAGGCTCCAATACAAACTAGCACCCACCGCAAGTTTGACCAGCTTTACAAAATGTTTCGGTAAGTATTTCGGTAAAAGCATTCCCATCTTTCCTCACTCCTCAGCGGTTCTGTCCCGACCACAAGATCTCACCCTCAGGGGATGAAACCGGATTTTTCTTTAGAGGATGCCCAATTCTAAAAGCTTATCTTTCTTTTGGCGATCAAGAATTCCTATCCGATGGCCTGCTCCATCCTCCGCAGAGATTCTGTAGACTATAGGGTGATCATTGATAGATCACTCAGATAGATCACTCAGCGCTTTGCAATTGTCCAATCTTAATAGGTCAATTGGTAGCAAAGCAGTTGTCACGATGGAGATACATCTCATGCTTAAGCAACTTTTGGTCGGTGGTTCGCTCTGTGCTGGCTTGTGGCTCACGGCTCTGCCAGTTCGTGCTCAGTCTCCGTCGCCTGCTCCCTCTCCCGAAACACAGTCTGCGCCTGCGGCTGATATTAGTCAGTCTGAGGTACAGCAGTTTGCTGACACCATTAAACAAATTCAAACGATCGAGGAAGGCGCTCAGGAGCAAGCAAACCAGATTCTAACCAGCGAACAAATGAGCCAAGAACGGTTCGGTCAAATTGTGCAGGCTCGACGAGGTAATCCTCCGACAGAGCCTAGCCCTGAAATGACCTCACAGGAACGCGAAAGCTTCGATCGCATCGTGGCTCAGTTAGGCGAACTGGGCAAAACGACTCGTGAACAAATTGATCAGGCGATCCAGACAAGTGGACTAGAACGCGATCGATTCGTCCAGATTTTCAGCATGGTACGCCAGGATGCTGAACTGCGGCAGCAGGTACAGGAGATTTTACAGAATTAATTTGTTTGATAGGGAAATTTTCCCTCTCTCAAGCTACGGCTTACACCCAAGACATTTTTGCCCTCTAAATCCCCTATAGGATGAGGGACTTTTCCGAGTCGAGATTGTTCAAAGTTCGCAGAATGAGGGATCGAGGGGCAAACTGCTAGGTTGGGGCAGGTTTTGTTACGGGCTTTGTGCAGCAACAGGATTAGTATCCATTCCTAAACCTGTCCCTTGCCTATTAAACTTAATTTTTCTGCGCCACCCGATCCGTTCGCCCAGTACAATACGTCCTGCAAGCTTTGGCAGAAGGTAATCGTGATGGACTATCGGCAAGCGGGGGTGGATGTAGAGGCAGGACGGGCGTTTGTGCAGCGGATTCGGGCAATGGTGGAGCGTACCTACCGTCCGGAGGTGTTGGGCAGGTTGGGTGGATTTGGCGGCTTTTTTGAACTGCCAACGGGCTACCAGCAACCCGTCCTGGTTTCGGGTACGGATGGCGTCGGCACGAAGCTGAAATTGGCGCAACAGTGTAACCGTCACGATACGGTGGGGATTGATTTGGTGGCGATGTGCGTCAATGATGTGCTGACTTGTGGAGCGGAGCCGCTGTTTTTTTTGGATTATTTGGCGACAGGCAAGCTGGATCAAGAGCAGTTGGCGCAGGTTGTGTCAGGAATTTCGGCGGGCTGTCAGTTGGCAGGCTGTGCGCTGGTGGGCGGCGAAACGGCTGAGATGCCAGGCTTCTATCAGATGGGTGAATATGACCTGGCTGGATTTTGCGTCGGGATTGTCGAAAAAAGTCAGATTTTAGATGGTTCGCAGGTGCAGGTAGGCGATGTGGCGGTAGGGTTGGCAAGTCAGGGCGTTCACAGTAACGGGTTTAGCCTGGTACGCCGGATTGTTGAAGTCACGCAGCATCAGTTAACCGATCGCCCGCCAGAATTCAGCGGCAGAACTCTAGCTGAAGAACTGCTGATGCCGACTCAAATTTATGTAAAGCCGGTGTTGGCAGCCTTGCGGATGGGTTTACCAATTCACGCCATGGCACACATTACAGGCGGCGGACTGCCGGAGAATTTGCCTCGCTGTCTGGGCCCAAATCAGTCGATTCAGATTGATCCTCAGTGCTGGACAATGCCGCCCATTTTTGATTGGTTGGCGACTCGCGGTAACGTTGCCCCACTTGATATGTTCAACACTTTTAATATGGGGATCGGCTTTGTGCTGCTCGTGCCGCCCAATCAGGTTGAGCCAACCATCTCGCATTTCACCGATCAGGCGATTCCAGCTTGGGCAATCGGGGAAGTAACTGCCGGATCAGGTGAACTGACGATTGCGGGGATGTAAACTCCATCGATCTCATATTGCCGAGATGGAATTTTAACTGATCGGGTGTCCCACTCACTCTACCAGTGCTTCAAGCCCATTGTTGATGGCACAGAGCGTCTAGTGCAGCGTCTCCAAGACCCCGACCAACAAAAAGCGCATTACTCCGGCAAACAGAAACGCCATACCCGTCAACACATCGCGGGCAGTACGCGAAAAAAGCGAGTCAGCCTGCTAACGAAGGCGACAGCAGGCACAGTTGATAACCAAAGACACCTCGACGAAGCAGACTTGGTGGACAACATTCCCGATGTAGTTGCCATAGAAGGAGACTTAAGGATTTCAAGGACTACAGAACGAGTTTGATAGGGTACATTTGCTGCACAAGAAACCCAAGGGCAAGGAATTAAGCGAACAACAGAAGCAGGAGAACGAGAGTCCAGCCTTCAACGGGTCAAGTGTGTAGCTTGCTTCCCGTAGGGTTCATCCATCCAGGGATCAAGCGTGATCGTTGGTCAGGGATGTTTATTGCATAGAGCCTCGCTCCGCCAAAGGTGTAGGTGTGGCTGATTTCGATGAGCGCTTAATGCTGAATGCAGCCGGTTGATGGAACTTGTATCTGGACGCAGTGTAAATTGGGCAGGAAATTGGAAAACCTTGTCCCAAAATTGTTTCTATTTCCCAACAACTCTACTGTTTCCACCTCAAAAGAAGTTAATCATTCGATTATTTGACAAGCGCTTCTTAGTTTTGACCTCCTGTACCAAGAGCAGATCGACAAGGATTGTTTATGGGAGAAAAGATTGAAGGTGCAAGCACCCTAACTGCATTACAAATTATGAATTGAATTGATACAAACTCTTGCACTTTAACTAATTGCAGTTTTTTAAGGCTATTTTTAAGGCTAGATAAGGCTATTTTTAAGGCTAGAATTTTCTTGACATTAGGTTTGAGTTTAACGCTTCCTAATCAGCGTGTTCCTGCATGACTAATCAGTTTAGTTCTGAATTACCCCCAAAGATTTACGCTGAAGCGGTTGTTCGTTCAGCAAGTGGAGAATCATTACTACGCTCCTCACAACCCGTCACAAGTGAAAATGTCACCCTATTTCATGCATCATCTGATCAACGACAGTTAGCTGCCGATCGGCTTCGTGCAGTGGGGTTTGAAGTTTTAGATATTGGCAAAACATCAATTAATATCGCTGCACCTCCAGAAGTTTATGAGCGATCGCTGGGAGCTAATCTAGAACAGGTTGAGCGCCCCGTTATGAAGGGATTCGGGCAGCCCTATATGTCCTCATTTATTAATTCTGTCGATCAAACGCCTTTTGGTGAAATTGATATCTCAGACACACGCTGGAATAATATTCTAGATGGTGTCGCTATTAATGAACCAGCCTATTATCTTCAGAAAATTATTCCCAATGCCGCTCCGCCTCAAACCAACACCCGATATTTACAGGTACCCCATGATCTTGCAGAGGAGTTAAGTGCGAAGTTAGCTCACGAACAGGGTATTACGGGTAAAGAAGTCAAAGTGGTGGTAGTTGATTCTGGTTGCTATGCTGAGCATCCATTTTTTAAGCAGCATAAATATAGGTTGGATGTTGTGCTGGGTCCCGGTTCAACTCACCCAGATCAGGATGTTAATGGGCATGGAACGGGCATTGCAGCAAATGTATTTGCGATCGCCCCGGATGTAGATCTCACGGTTGTGAAAGCTGATGTGGCATTGGAGAACAAGCATCGCAATATTAACTCTACTGCTGCTTTCAGAAAGGCTATCTCCTTGCATCCAGATATTATTTCGTGCAGTTGGGGGTCTGATCTGCGCAGTTTCTCTCAATTATCATCTTCCCATAAGGTATTGGCTGCTGCGATCGCTGAAGCTGTGCGTCAGGGGATTGTCGTTATTTTCGCGGCAGGGAACGGGCACTGGGGCTTTCCTTCACAGCACCCTGATGTGATTGCGGTAGGAGGAGTCTACAAGCATCTGGAAGGTTCCTTTAAAGGACGAATAGAAGCCAGTAACTATGCCAGCAGCTTTATTAGCACTATTTACCCAGGGAGGCGAGTTCCTGATGTTTGTGGTTTAGTCGGGCGACTGCCCAACGCTGCTTACATTATGTTGCCTGTGCCTCCGGGTAGCGAAACTGATCATGCACGTTCTGTCATGGGAGATGAAACCGAACCTATTGATGGCTGGGCTGCCTTTAGTGGTACATCCTCAGCCGCACCCCAATTAGCTGGAGTTTGTGCTCTGATGGAACAGTTTGTTCCAAAGTTAGCTCCAGCAACCATCAAGCACATCTTGGAAGAAACAGCCAGTGACATCATTGAGGGGAATAGCAACCCTGGCACTGGCGGAGGGCAAGCACGGGATGGTCCAGATCTGGCAACAGGTTATGGATTAGCGGTGGCATCCAAGGCGATACAAGCAGCTAAAAATGCACTCGATCGTCAGAATCCAAATTCAACGACAATTTTCTACCAACCATCCTTATCAACTATGCCTACAGGTAATATACCTCCAGATGATACATCCACGGATGATACGGACAGTCAGAAAAACCCAATCAACTATTTATCTCAAGTTAAATATCAAAGGAGACTAAACACTATGTCTTTAGATGAATCCACCTTACGCAAACTGCGGAAAGAGATCGACGAGATTCAAATTGAATTGAATTCGCACTTTAAAGAGAGATTTAAAGAATTGTCCAATGAAAATATTGAACTAGTAATTGATGAAAGCAATTTTGTTGAATCAACCTCCGAATCTGAAGCGATCTCATCTCTAAGAACTACTCTTCGAGAAGTAGTAGATCAAGACACTAATGAGGTTAAGGAGAATTCCATTACAAAGAAACACATTTCCGCAGCAGAGAGCCTTTTACGAAGAGGAAAGTGTCAAGAGCGCGCCAAGAATGTCCTAGTTAAAGCGATGGCTTTGAAAGGGAAGACAGTAAAATACAAGGTCAACCTAGAAGATAGACCTGTAGAAGTGTCCGGTAGAAGAGATTTCAAAACTTGCGGTAACTCCATTGGGTAATCATCTTCGGATAACTGGAGGATCTCAATCAACAAGTTCTGATTCTGCCACTATTCGAGTTTCGACCATAAGTGAAAAGGGAAAACCGGAACATCTTGACAAGCCAATAGATGCTTTTGTACACAAAATTTTGATGGTTGAGGAAGTTGATCGAGATGAGATTGCAGAACTCGCTGCAAAAGCTTTAGGGGAATTTGTTCATTCGTATGAACAAACTGATACTAGTGATTCTTACCTCGATTGTCAGTATTATCCGGATGGAAGTGTCATTCCAGGATCATGTAGACCTCGACCTCGACCTCACTGACAATCACGATTAGGATCGAGATCAAAACTCACTGGAAGCTTAGTATTGCAAAGAAAAGCATTGTCAAGCTGTTCTTCTTTTAATCCAATAGATTCTTCAAGATTGGTCTCGTAAAGATAGCTATATTGAAAATTTGCTCCACTTAAGGAGGCATCAGACAAATCAACCTCTATTAAACCTGATTCTTGAAAGTTAGCTTCTTCAAGGTAAGCTCCTCTAAAATTAGCCTTGTTAAGAACAGCATCCTCAAAATTGGCTTTCCACAAAGTTGTTCCTTGTAAATCTATTTCAGTTAAATCCTCATTACAAAAATTAGCTCTCTCTAGACTACGTTTTTTGTCCTACTAGAATCATGTATCGAAGCAGTAAGCCAGCTTCGGGATCTCGTTTGCAATCCTTACTCTCAAGAAATAATTCTGTTGCCTGGTTTAGAAGAAAGATATGAGTTACCAGCAGTGTTCCTATGAATGGAAAGATTGCTAATATCGAAAAACTCTTCAGTATTTCTTTTCGTTGTTTTTTTAGACTTTCCCTCACAAATTCGGTTGCCACCCCAGATAATTTTGTTTCTTGATGATTTTTGTGGGCTTGCATAAACTCTTTAGCATCCCGCAAAGGGCGACCCTGGAGAAGATAACCATTCGGTTTTCCCTTGTCTTCCCACTCTTCTGCATCTTGTTCGATCTTGCGTTTTTGTCGTAGGGCTTCTCGGCATTCAGCGATCCACTCCTGAAGTTTCGCCCAATTGCGAATTAAGGCTTCGTGTGCCACTTCGATGGTTTCGCCATGTTCTTCATCATATGAGGTGACTAAAAATCGAATTCCGGGAGCGGCAAATCGCCTGATGATGCTTTCAACTAAAGGCGCATCACCCTCACTCGCAATAAGTTCTGCTTTTGTTGCACGGCGACGGGTACCTTTGCTGCTTTCATCCGTTTGTACCAGTGCTAAAAATATCCTACGAGCAATTTTCTGCTCGTCCTCACTCAATGAATCATACAATTGCTCGACTTCATGGGCTAAAGCTCCACCTACCCCCCCAATCCTCTTCAGCGTATCGATTGGCAATACGCCATGTTCTAACCCCTCCCACATCCTTTGTAGGGCAAACTGCAAAAGAGGTAGCGCTCCTTGCTGCCCACGGGTTTCTTCAACCAAAAGCCGGACAGTTGCCGGATCAACCTTATGCCCTGCCTGTTTTGCGGGTTCAGCAATTGCCAGTTCTAACGCTTCAGGCTGCATGATA
>JAAUQT010000131.1 GCA_012033495.1 Cyanobacteria bacterium RM1_2_2
CGACGACTACCTCTGTCAGCAACTCAAAAACCCGTCTCTGACAATGACTCTTGCGTAAGTCCTACTAGAAAGTTCACGACTAATAACTTTTGCTCTCGCGTTGAAAAACTTCTCGTAATCATCATCCCAAATTCCAAAAGCCTCTAAATCTTCTATTAAGTGAGTCTTCATAGTAGTTTCTAGATCAGGATTTACATCTCGAAACTTAGCCATATATTTCGAGGGGGCTTTTGCCTTAATTTCTCTTTTATTAAGAAAATCATCTACTATTGTAATGTTTAAAATATGATTGATATAGAAGTCATCGTAGTCCTCTTTCTTAAGGTGCGCTTTTGGAAAAAAGTGATGATAGTTTTGCTATTTGCTTGCTTTAACCAGTAGTTACTGATGTTAACAATGGAGTTATCATTAAAAGATTTTGGTTGGAGATATGCATACAGACACAATATTGCTTTGATATAGCTTCTAGCAGCGCTAAACCAACCATTATTTTCAATGAACTCCTCTGAAGTATCAATTGACCAGTCGTAGCTTGGCAACTGGTTTGCAAGGATTTGATCGATCCTTTTTACATCCTGTGCTAATTTACTTTCTACGGAAGACGAATAGCGACCAGATAAAGAACATCTCCAGAAGAAGTCCTCTAGAAATTTCTGCTTGTCGCCAATTGGTTTGTCAGGGTGGTGGAAGAAGAAGTATGAAAAAGGAGCAATCAGAGCGTTGTAAGGAAGCAACTGAGAAACTGGAATTCGGTAGTAATTTTTGAAATACTCTACAGTACGTTCTATAGAATCTTTTGCTTTATCCCAAACATCAATAAATTTGTTCTTTTCGAGCCGTAATATAACTTGCCTTTTGCATTCTTTTGAAAGAATTATCGAAATGGTTTGCAGCACAGTGGCATCCGAGATAGTTTCATAGTTAAAAGGCTTTAAATTGTCTACCAGCTCTTGAAACTTTTCTGCTAAGTCAAACTGTCTTTTGTCATCAAATGTCTTAGCTACCATAATCTCAAACAAGGATAAAGGCTTTCCACCAACATTGATTCTTGTAAAGATTTCCGTAGCTATTTCTATAGGAGTATCTTTAACTTGAATTATTGAATATTGATAGCTTTCAATTCTATTTTTATAAGTTTTAAGTTTTTCATGATATTCCTGCGGGTACGAGGCCAACACCATAAAGTCGCCTGTCAGTAAAGCAAGGATGCTAATTAAGCTTTTCTCATTCTTATCCTCAATGTCAGTAATGACAATTTGATCGGATTCTTGAGATTCTAGGTCAAGAAATATTTTTGAGAAATCATCTTCTCTACCGTCTTCCCGAATCAAAGTAATACCTTTCAGGCTTGCAAAAAGACTTGTTAGCCTTTGTTGTCCATCCAGAACATAATCAACAAAATCGCCTTGTTCTGGTTCTGGTAGAACTTGTCCTCCAATATTTCTCACAGAACAGAGTCGTTCTTTAGTACGCCAAAAAATGAAAGTACCAATCGGATAGCCTTTGATAACACTATCTATGAGACCAGCCGATTTCTGCATTGTCCAGACGAAGTCTCTCTGAAATTGCGGAATTTTGATTTGCCCCTGTTCAATAGCACTTACCAAACTTGGGAATGTTTTGGTTTGGGGTTCCGGCAACTGCATCTTCAGCTTCTCAATAAACTGCGATCATTTGGCTGTTTCATCATAGCTCTGCTCAACTTACAGTAGTCAATGTTGAACTTGCTGATGCTGCACTGTCACCAATAGGACTGAACTGCCTTCACTGAGCGCTAAGACAAGTCAGCTAACTCTAGTTTGATAAATTTTTGCGGTGGGGGGCGTCGATTCTCGAAGTTTCAGTCATTATTAACAGCGAGATTGCTTCACTTCACCGGGCAATTCACCGGAAGGTTGCAATCTCAGATCGGATGAAGTGATTAGGTCAAGATTGCTTAAAAGTGGAAGGTAAAGTCAGATGGGACGAATTTTTGTGGCAGTGGCGCACGGAGGCATCGAGGAGCAGCAAACCCGTCTAGATGGGGGAGCCGCCGTTCAGGAAGTGCTGCTGCTGCGAGACGTGGTGGTGCAGTATCTCCGTGCCAATCAGTATGAAGCCGCTGCCGTTCCAGAAGAATTGACCGCAGACCAAACCATTGCCTGGATGAATCGCCATGCCCAGTTAGGCGATGTGGCGTTGCAGGTTTATGTCAACAGCGCTGCCCCCCCTGAACGCGGCACAAGTTTGTTTTACATTGCAGCCAATGATCAGCGCCGCACCCAAGCCGATCAGATTTTGCAAACCATCCTGCGGCGTGCGCCTCAGTTACAAAGTCAGGGAGCCAAACCCGATACGCTGTGTAGGCTGGGCAGCGCCTCTTTTTGCCGTCAGCTTGAAATTCCTGCCCTGATTTTGATTGCCGGATACGTGACCAACGCCGACGATCGGGAGATTTTGCAGACTCAGCGGCAGGAAGTGGCTTTGGGAATTGCGGAAGGCTTGGCGCTATGGAGCCATTCGGTTTCCAGTACAGCCACCTTGCAGCCGATGCCTACCTATCCGTCGGTCAACGTCAACTTAAATGGAGCCATTGTCTACGGCGAAGGCATTCTTGCCCACGGAAATTTTTATGTACCGATGGATTTGGTCGATCAGCTTGGGATTGACCTGCCGCTCGATGCTCAAATTCGTCGCCTCAGCTATCGCAATATTGTTTATGTGCGAGCCATTGACCTGCGCGAATTTGACTTATCGATCCAGCCTGACAAAGATAACCACACGCTGATTTTGCGCTCGATGCCAACGATCTATCCAGGACAGATGGATCGGATCATGGGACGCGGATCAGCTTCCGAGGTGCAGCTAATTATGTTTCTGAAAAGCCATTATCCGCAGGGCTTTGCGACATTCAGCGATCTGCCCAAACTCTACCGCGAAGAAGCCACCATTGAAGGGGTGAATGCCGACCTTGCCTTTGCCCAGATGTGTGTTGAAACCAACTTTTTGCGCTTTGGCAATCACGTTCAGCCAGAGCAAAACAACTTCGCGGGGCTAGGCGGCATCGGCGACACACCCGAAGGAGCCAGCTTCCGAGATACCCGCATTGGAGTCCGCGCCCACATTCAGCACCTCAAAGCCTACGCCAGTTCAGAACCCCTCGTTCAAGAAAGTGTCGATCCTCGCTTTCGGTTTGTTCGGCGTGGTGTGGCTCCCTTGGTCGATCAGCTAAGCGGGCGTTGGTCTGCCGATCGACTGTATGGACGCAAAATTAAAGCCGTGTTGAGATTGCTGTATGAGTCGGCAGGGTTCTTGTAGAAAGCATGGCGTGGATGAGGGAGGGGGCGCCCAAAGGACGGTCAGACTTAGAGTATTGCATCTTTCCCCGACCTGCTCAAGCAAGGTTGCCGAAACCTTTTCTGCTGACTCACCCATCCACCCATCTACGCCGGATAAATCCGCAGCCGCCGATTTGGTTCTTCGCCAAAGCTGGCAGACTTGAGCCGGTAATGTTCGACGAGTTCGTGCTGCATTTTGCGAACTTTTGCCGAACGGGGCAATAGCTCGACGGGCTGACCTTTGGGAATCACAATTTGCTCAACGGCAAGGCGGGCTTCTTCTAGTGCTTCGATTTCGTCATCGTCCCCGTCGCTATACAACAGCGTCAGGTCAACGGGTTCTTCGACGCCTAAGTCTTCCATGTGCAGCATTCGTCTCAGCGAGCGCACCATCTGCGGCATACTGTTGGACTTCACCGCATGGATGGGCAACTGTCGGTTTTTGGCGAGCAGCCGCAGCTTCGAGTGATTTTTGAGATGCGAACGGAGCGCTAACACAGCGTCGGCACTGTCGATATCTTTGGTCAATACAATCGGCAAATTCAAGGTTTGAATCACCTGCTCTAGCTGATGCCGCCCGATGCCATAAGGGTAAATGTGCAGCGGCAGGTCTTCGCCATTCGGGCCGGTGGAAGGAGGCGCGTTAAACAAGTCTGCCTCCACCAGAGAGTTAGCAAACGAATCATTCAAAAGCTGGTCAAACTGCTGCCGTTCTGGAGACGTGGGTTCTGATAGGGGTTTGGCGTTCCACTCATCTAGGCGAGACGGCAGTGGGGCCATTTGCCCAGAGGCTCGCCATCCTCCACTCGACAAAGCGCCTCTGCCCGAAAAGCCGGAAGTTAAAGGGGTGCCGCTAAACGGGACTTGGCGTGAGTTGGGCGGTGTCGCTTGAGGGTGCTCATAGGCTGTCACCACCCGACCTGTTTCGTCCACACTGCGAACTTGCGGATTGGGTTGCTTGCCCCGTAACAGGCTGTCTACCGTTTCGGAGACGTTTTCATGCACGTTCCACTTTTGCCGCTCCAGCATTTCGATGGCAATGTCAAACGTCGGCGGAGCCTTGCGCTCTAAGACGCTTTTTTGACTGCCGCGTCGCCGCGCTTCTTCGTCGCCAAGCGTCACCGACTGAATGCCGCCCACCAGATCCGAGAGGGTCGGGTTTTTCATCAGGTTTTCGATCCGGTTGCCGTGAGCCGTTCCGACTAACTGCACGCCTCGTTCCGCGATCGTGCGAGCCGCCATTGCCTCAAGCTCAGTGCCAATTTCATCAATGACAATCACTTCTGGCATGTGGTTTTCCACCGCTTCGATCATCACCTGATGCTGCAACTCCGGTCGCGCCACCTGCATTCGCCTAGCCCGACCAATCGCAGGGTGGGGAATGTCGCCATCGCCCGCAATTTCGTTGGAGGTGTCAATAATTACAACTCGCTTCCCTAGCTCATCGGCCAGGATGCGGGCGACTTCGCGCAAAGCGGTGGTTTTGCCCACCCCCGGCCGACCCAGCATCAGAATCGATTTGCCCGTTTCGACGAGGTCACGAATCATGCCAATCGTGCCAAACACGGCTCGTCCAACCCGGCAGGTTAGCCCCACGATCTCTCCAGATCGGTTGCGAATGGCGCTAATCCGGTGCAGCGTTCGCTCGATGCCCGCTCGGTTGTCGCCGCTAAACATGCCGACTCGCTCGACGCAATAATCTAAGTCATTTCGTGAAACCAGCGTCTCGGAGAGATATTCGGCAACGCCAGGAAAGCGGGCTTCCGGACGGCGACCCAGATCCAGCACGACTTCAACCAGACTATCGCGCTGGGGATGGTGCTCTAGGTGCTGACGAATTTCAGGAGGTAAAATCTCTAGCAATTGAGGCAGATCGTCGGTAATTTGGAGCGAAGTGTCCGCATTCTGAGCCACGGGCTGAGCGCTAGAGAGGGGGTGAGAAACAGGCTGTTCAGGGAAATTGCCGCTGAATGTCATGGATAGTTCGAGAGTCTAATGCTGTAAAAAGTGAAAGAGAAGCGATGGCAGCTTTAAATCATCCAACCCAGCTAGGGGCTATTAATTCGTTGCTTCACTCAAAAAGTCCTCAAAAGATAAGTGCAATTCGGGAGCTTTGATCTGAGAAACCAGTAAATGCGCCTGACTCACCGCTTGCCAGAGCAGATCTGGAGCTTGCTCTAACCGCAGCACAGGTGAATTCTGAGAAGCCGCTCTAACTGAGTCGAAGCACGATCCAGCAAGATCAACCGATGATTCTGCTGATGGTTCTAAAGCTGCCAGGATGGGAGTCAAAATCGAGCGGGCGTAACTGCCGTATGCTACTCCGGCAACATAATTCGCTGGCTGAACAGAGGCTTGCTTGAGCCGAGCAGTCTCCTGCGTAAGCTGTAACGCTTGTAGCTTAGGCACAGTATGACGGTTTGTACCACCCGCAAGTTGCACATAGCCAGGCAAACCCGCCGCCAAAACTTTTTGCCCCAATCGTACCGCAGCTCTTGTTGCTCCATCACCAATATCCCCGCTCATGGGTCTACCATCAGTTTGCCAAATTAATGGACAGGGTAGGGGCGAAATCAATTCATACAGTGACCATAGGTAATCAATCAATCCTGCACCATCAGGACAGCTAATAGCCACTAGCTTAAGTTGATCCACCTGAGGCTGAATAGCTTGCCACAAGCGGCTAAAATCTGCCAAGCGACCCACCTGTGTATGAATTTCAACGGCATCCACTCCCGTCAGCACCAATGGCGCAATGGCTGCCGGAGTCGAAACATAGGCACGAGTAGCAATATTCTGAATGGGGCAAACCGGCAAACATCGTCCACAGCCATAGCAAATGCTGTCTACAACTCCTGAAAAGCTATTACCGCGCCCAAACACAATCGCCTGAGCCGGACAAATGGTTTCGCAAGGGCGGGAACACTCAGATGGACAGACTGAAGCATCAAATTCAGCCTTCCGAAAATGTGGGTCTTCTCCATCGTTTAGGCTCACCATGAGCCAAGGCAACCCCTCAACTTGCCGCCCTAATTCCCAATTTGCCTCAAGCAGTGCCGCCGCAACCCGTAGCGCATCCTGAGCAATGCCAATCACGACCGGATCGGCTGCTACATCAATGCAGTCAGCACCCGCTAAAGCGTAGGCTAACGTCAAGCTTCTGACGGCAGGGAGGTGTTGAAAGCTGGCTCCGCAGATTAGCTTGAACCAGCGGCCCTCCCTTAAGGATCGTAAGGGACGGTACAAGTTAGTCACCCTTACATACTACGAGGTTATTTAGAAAAAGGCGAGTCTTCGCGACTAGCCTACTACGGAACTCGCAAACTGACATGTATTGAGGGCATCGATCGCCAATTTTATAACTCGTTGGCCGCTAGGCAGCTTCCAGAAATTCAGTCAAGGGTTTCCAAGTAAATGTGCGCCCTCCGCCCATTTCTGCCACCACTTTGATGCGAGGCTCCATTTTGGGCAAAGCCACCAAAAACTGCAATTCTTGCTGGGAGAGCACCACTCCTTCAAGGAGCCAAATCACTAAGCCCTTCGAGTTGGGCGGCAAATGAGCCAACTGATGGGTTGCGGCAGGCGGCAAGTAATAGCGATAGCCCACCGCCCCTTCCCGTTCCGTCACCTTCTTGCCCAAGTGAGGCGGCCGCACTCCATGCACTCCCAACAAATACGCTGATAAATCCCCTAACCCTCTAGCCGTGATGTGCAACATCTCATAGCCAGAGGCTCGCAACCGACGCTGATAGCGACCTTCGTGACCACCTTCCAGCGGCACCAGCAGCCCCAGTGCTCCAGTGGTTTCCAAATTACGAATAAACGGCTTGCCTGTTGTAATGAGTGCCATGGGTAATTAGTCCTAACTGAGGCTCCGGTAGAGAAATCCCGTATTGGGAAGGCTACCCGTGATTATAGATGGGCTGTGATCCGCATTTCAAGGGGGAGGAAGGCAGAGGGTAGAGGCGATCTAAACCTTCCAAATCCGCATGATTAGCTGACTCGCAATTAAAGCACGCAAACTGTGGCTCCTAAGTTTAAAAGGCTAAGGGCTATCATCCATTCCGCTAAAACCCTCATTATGGCAGCGCGACAGCCCCTAGCCTGTTTTGGGGAACGGGCGCGATCCGGCGGATGCCGTCAACGGTTGACCCTTCATGGATGACGCGCCCTAGACAAACAGAAAATTCTAAACGGACTTGATGAAACCCCATCTCCCTCTCCTGCCTCCTGCCTGCCTCTGCCTCAATCCACCTCATCCATGGCCGTCTCTGCCTTTTGAACACCTTCGGCATTGTTGCCCTGCTGGTAGAGATCGCGGGCTTGCTCGTAGGAGCGGAGGGCTTCACGGGTGCGGCCTCGTCCTTGCAGGGCTACTCCTAACTGAAAGTGGGCATCGGCATCTTCGGGGGCAAGTTCCACTAACTTACGATAAGAGACAATCGCCCGTAGATAGTCTTGCTCTTCTAGGTAGAGTTCTCCGAGTTCTAGGTAAGCCTCCTTAAGGCGCGGCTCCACGGCAACGGCTCGTTCATATTGAGTGCGAGCTTGCACAAAATCGCCTTGCGCTCGGTAGACATCGCCAATTTGCAGATGAATTAATCCATTGCGCGGTTCTAAATCGGCTGCTTTTTTGAGCGCCATCATGCCGTTATCGAGGTCGCCTAAATTCAGTAATGCCACTCCCAAATTTAGCTGGATGGTGCTGCGCCGAGGGTCAAGCTGGGCTGCTTTCTGAAGGGCTTCAACAGCTTCTGGATATTGCGCCTGCTGAAGGTAAGCCGAGCCAATCGATTCATAAAGCCGACCGTTGTTCGGGTTGGATGCCAAAACTTGACGGTAGGCTGCAATTGCGCCCTCATAGTCTCCTAGCCGCGAGAGGGCAATGCCCAACCCCAAGTAGGCTTCCAAGTCATTACGGCGCAGTTGAGTTGTGCGGCGATAGGCAGAAGCGGCTCCTTCATAGTCCCCTAAGTTTGCCTTGCTGAAGCCCAGCGCATAGTAAAAATCAGGATTGTTGGCATCAAGAGCAATTGCCTGTTGATAGGCATCTGCGGCTGCCTGATAGTTGTTTTGTCGCGCTTGCAAAAACCCAATCGCTGAATAGATTCGAGCATTGTCGGGGGCAAGTTGGGCTGCCTGCTGATAAACTGCCAGCGCCTCGTCTACCCGCCCAGACTGAACCAGATCGCGCCCCTGATTCAGCAGTTCGTTGAGGTATTCTTCGTCTGCGGCGGCGGGATTTTGCGCTACTGGTCTTTGCGACAACAGCGTTTCAGCCGAAGCTGGGGATGGCGTAATGAACAGGGTTCCGCACCAGAGCAGACTTGCGGTCAGCAATGCTTTGTTACCCACGGTCAGCCGTAGGAATGTTAAGGTCATTGAGTATTTTGACACGTGTGAGAACAATAGATGATTTTAGCAACAACCGATGTCATTCAAGGCGCAATTGTCGAAGCTCATTTGGGAGTGGTGACGGCTGAGGTGGTCTACGGTTCCAATGCTATCCGCGACTTCTTTGCAGGCATCCGTGACATTATCGGCGGGCGCACTGCTAGCTATGAGCGGGTGTTTGAACGCGGACACCGGGATGCTTTATCTGAACTGGAACAGCGAGCCAGTGCCTTAGGTGCAAATGCTGTGATTGGCATCAAAGTAGACACAGGCTCGATTGAAGTTGGTGAAACGGGCACGCTGCTGTTAATTACGGCCACCGGAACTGCCGTGCGTTTACAAACCAATCGCTAAACCCAATACAAAGGATCTGCCTTTAGCAGGAATAAGAAGTCAGGGATCTTCGGCAAGATGAAGCCAGTAACCCTTACTCCAGAGATGCCCCCCGGCCAAATGCTGGGGGTTTTTTTGTTCATCCTGAGATGAATGTGGGCAGGAATCGTTCCGTAACGTAATAGCGATTCAAACAGAGGACGCAGCAGTTCGCAGACTGAAACCATCGCGGTGCGAAGCTTCCCTAATCCAAAAGGTGCTAGCGCAACGCTGCGCGAACGCAAATCCAAAATCCAAAATGGTATGAGTTCGGGATAAGAGAGGGGCAAAACAGATAGGCTGAAAGTGCTGAATGCTCTCTCTGCTTGCCCCATGTTGAGTCTAGAAGCTCTTTTCTGCTCCGTCGATGATTTCTGCCAAGCGTTTGAACCGATGGGGGCAGCAGCAGTGGCTGGGCAATGGACTCGCTCATCGTCATCGAAGCCGCAGCTTGTGCCGCAGCGAAATCATGACGATTCTGATTGGCTTTCACCCGTCTGCCTACCGCAATTGCAAAGCTGATTACATCCAAAAGGTGCAAACTCAGTGGCACTCTGCCTGTCCAAGGTGGGTCAATGATGGATGTTTTGTCGAGTCGATACCCAGCACCCTGGCTCTCCTGGTGTGCCTCTCTCCGATATCGATAACCGCACACCCGTCCCAAAACTGTGAAGCGGGCTGTGAAGGCGGGTCGTGGAGCGGGCAGTAGATTGATCCCGCCTCAAATTCAGCCCTCTGGCTCAGACGGTTTGCGGTTTTGGCGCTGCTCATCTAGCCATTGCTGCAAAATAATGGCTGCCGCCTTCCGGTCGATCAGGGCTTTGTTGCGAGAAGGCGATTGGTGGGCTGCCTGCATCAACTGCTCAGCCTGAACCGAAGTCAGCCGCTCATCCACATATTCCACCGGCAACCCTAGTGCCTGAGCCAAACGGCCAGCAAATTTCTGCACTTGCTTAGCTTGAAAGCCAATGGAACCGTCCATATTGTAAGGCAACCCAACGACCAGAAGTTGCACCTGCCGTTCGGCGACAATTTGCCGAATTACCTCGACATCTTGCTGAAACGATCGTCGTTCAAGGGTCATTAACCCCGTCGCAATCAGTCCCGTTCCGTCACAGCCTGCGATCCCAATCCGCTTTCTTCCGACATCCAGTCCTAAAGCTGAGATCGGCAGTTGACGCATAGGAGGTTTATCGGGCGGAATCTTCAGCAGACTCTGATCGCGGTTGGGAGCCTTCTCGAATTTCGCGGATTTCTAACTTGGGTGGCGGCACGTTTTCAGCAAACGAAAACCGACCTGGCACAGGCTTACGAGCAGGCTGTAGACCTTGCAGCATTTCGGCAAGTTGCAGCGCTTCTAAGGAGAACTTGGATTCTCGAATTTTGTGCCACACTGAGCGAGACATCATCAGAGTGTGCTCCGTTCGAGTCGCGCCAATTTGCTCCAAAAATTCCTCGCGTTCAGGTTGGTAATCCGTCGAAGCAAGCTGCAACACCTGAGCCGGAAACTCTTTTGTAACGCGGGCCATCTGCGCCAATAGCTCCGGATAAAGCCAGGTGTAAGCAGGATGCACCGTCAACTGGGCCATGTGAGGCTGGCTGCCGTCTCGACACAACTGAAGCCGAAAATAGCCGATGGCAGCTTTGCGCTGTGGTTCAAACACATAGCCGCTGACTTCATCAACGTGACGCAACCAACGGTTCAAGCCTGTGCCCACGGCAGATAGGAGACCTACTTTAAAGTCAGCCAGGTGGCGGTCATAGACTTGCCGCACAAAAGACGGCATCGATTGCGTATCAAGCTGGTAGAGCAAAGAAGCATCGGCATTGCTGACGGGCAGCAAATTTGGCAAATCAGGCTCTCGATCAGCAAGCGCCTGCAAAGTTTCGCCGGAAATCGTCCAGTAAGTCAGGTGGGCTAAGGTTTGGAAGCCGTTTTGCCGATAGAGGGACAGCGTGTCCTTATCGTTGACATTCACTTCCACAAGCCAAGTCCGCGCCTCCCAAATTGCCTGAAAGCAGTGCCGCAATAGCTGAGATCCCAGATCGCTTAACGAAGCCCCGCCCTGGGCAGCTTGGTCAACCAGAACCCGATCCACTCGCCAAGTGCTGCGGGTGCGGTTAAACGGCGAAACGCGAATAATGCCGCGAAGCTGATTGTTTTGCTCAGCCACATAGGCAGAAAAGAAATCGCGCAGCGGGTTGGGAAACCAGCTAAAACACTTCAGCAACCCATACCAGCGGCGAAACTGCTGCAACTGCTGCCCCAGATCGACAATGTTGCCGCTTTCGTTGCCTTCTTCCTGGGCTAAGCGAGCCACATCTTCCAAGTCGCGGTACTGAATCGGGCGAATATTGACGATTGGGGTTGGAGGAACGGAGGCTGCCATAGTTTAAGAATCGATGGGGAAGATCATGCCGTGGGTCGAATCAACACTACTGGGGTTTGTTCGTCTGCGTTACCGGCTGGATTAGTCACGAGCGCTTGCTCTAACAAAGCAGGCGATACATCAGGGCTTGCTGCCAATATCTTAACCGCTTTTAGGTCGTTCACGTCTACGATGGCGGCGGCTAAACCCGTTTCCCTTTGGATCTGATCCACCACTTGCTGAGGATTTTCCGGACCCAAAACAATAAATTGATCATAGGGAGGAAGCGTACCGGTGACATCATCAATCAGCCGGGCCTGCTCTCCGGCAAATTCGTAAAACATTCCAGGCTGGTTAAAAAGTTTTTTGGCTAATGCCCCTAACACAAACGCACTCAGAACTCGCCAAGGCCCGACAACATCAACTAAGCTTTGCATTCCGCAGGCGGTTGCCAAACTGGAAGTGGGCAGAAAGAACCAGCAGATTCGCTTGGCCACCCAGCCCGGACGCACATCAGTTGGATGACGAAACCGACCCTGCATCAGCGCAACGGGAGTCTCTCCAATTGTAACAACATCACCCGGCTGAGCGTGGGGCAGCACATAGCGTTTCACCACCTCCACCGGCTGGTCAATCTGGGTGAGCAAATGCGTCCGAATCGGCAAAACTTCAGCCACAGCCGTTGTTCGCCAGCGCGAAGATTCCTCTACTGTCGGAAACTTGAGCGGCAGCACGATATGGCGGGTCTTAGGAATGCGACCTTCTGGGCCGTAGGTGATGCAGTGGGCCTGAATCCATGCCGATTGCAGGTCGGTTAAGTTTTCGCCACGCAGATCCAGCGTAATTTCTGCATGAGTGGGCTTTTGCTTCACAATGTAAGAAAACCAGTAGCCATCAGGGCGGGCAGGGGCATCAACATGGCGTGGAGTGACTCGAATCTGCTGGGTGATCCCATCCAGGCTACCTTTAGAAAGCAGCGTCACTTCGGCTTTTAGCTCTGGAATGAGAATTTCTCGCCGCGCTGTGCGGTTCACCAACGCCACATCACCTACTGCCACATAATGGCTGGGATCATCCGTGATGATTTTCCAAGTCCCAGCGGTTAATTCAAAATCATTTCCAGGGCGGCGGCGATATCCCCATTCAAAGGCTAAGAAGCTTACGAGAGCCAGCGCCAAAATTCCTAATCCAATCCCCATGATTCCTGCACCACACTTTGCAAGTACAACTATCGGGCAAATCAGGCAAATTATCCAGCAAGTGTACAGTTTTCACAGCCATACTGTTCTATGAGGCGCTCACATTATCTGAGTAACAGAATCTGAGTAACAGATAGCGGCTTTGGCTCCGGCATAGGAGTTTTCCCCGTCCTGTTGAATACAAACTCATAAAAAATTGGTATTAGCTCAAGCAGTTATACCATTTTGGGTTCCCACTGGCTTCTTGATTTTGGATTTCTCATCTTTAGGATGCTGCCTACAGGGGCAAATTGACCCAAACGCCTAGGCATTTTCCGGGAGTTGAGAGGTTCAGCTTGTAATTGATGGACAGCCTAAATTGTGCATTACCGCTATGACAGCCCCTCCTGAGCATCTCCCTCATCTACCATCGTCACCCTCTCCATTCATGGACTGTTCCCCACCTTCTGAATGTCTCGGCAAAATTTTAATCATTGATGATGCTCCTACTAGCTTGGTTTTACTCTCTCGGCTGTTAACCCAGAAAGGCTATGACGTGCGAGCCGTAACCAGCGGAGCCAGTGCGCTAGAAACCGTAGTGTCGTTGCAGCCCGACCTGATTTTGCTCGATATCTGTCTACCTGAAATGGATGGCTACATCATCTGCCGCAAACTGAAGGCAAATGAGCCAACCCAAGACATTCCAGTGATTTTTATCAGCGCCCTCAACGAAGTAATGGACAAACTAAAGGCTTTTGCAGCGGGGGGCGTAGACTACATTACCAAACCGTTTCAGCTTGCAGAAGTGTTGGTGCGGATTGAGACCCACCTCACCATCAAACGCCTCCGTCAGGAACTCCAGTCACAAAATGCCCGACTCCAGCACGAAATTACCGAACGCCAGCGCACCGAAGAAAAATATCGCAGCATTTTTGAAAACTGCCTGGAGGGAATGTTTCAACTCAGCTTGGAAGGGCAGTATCTCAGCGCAAACCCTGCCCTCGCTCGCATTTATGGCTACGACTCAGCCGAAGAACTGATGAGGAGTGTCGATACCCGCCATAACCTTTACGTGCGACGGGGACGGCGAGCCGAGCTAGAAGTTTATTTGCATCTCTACGGGGAAGTGTCTGATTTTGAGTCTCAAATCTACCGCAAAGATGGCAGCAAAATTTGGATTTCCGAAACCGTTCGGGCTGTGAAATCGCCCGACAACACCTTGCTTTACTACGAAGGCATCGTGCAAGACATCACCGAACGCAAGCACACTGAAGCTGAATTACGCTATCACCGTCGAGAAGCCGAGCAGCTATTGCTGAGCATTCTGCCACAGTCGATCGCTCAGCAGCTTAAGCGCAAACCCGACACCATTGCCGACACTTTTGCCGATGTGACGGTACTGTTTGCTGATTTGGTGAACTTCACGTCCTTTTCGACTCGTGTTTCTGCGGTGGAGTTGGTCAGGTTGCTGAATCAGATTTTTTCGGCGTTTGATCAGCTAGCAGAAAAATATGGGCTAGAGAAGATCAAAACCATCGGCGATGAATACATGGTGGCAGGTGGATTGCCAACGCAGCAAGCCCATCACGTCGAAGCCGTAGCAGAAATGGCGCTAGCAATGCAGCAGGTGGTGCATCAATTCAAATCAGATTTGGGCGAACCGTTCCAACTGCGGATCGGCATTAATACTGGCCCAGTTGTGGCAGGTGTGATCGGCAAAAAGAAATTTACCTACGACCTTTGGGGCGAAACGGTGAACCTAGCCAGCCGGATGCAAAGTCAGGGCATCGCGGGCTACATTCAGGTGTCTCCAACGGTTTATGAACGGCTACATTCTAAATACCAGCTAGAGTCTCGCGGTACGCTGCTCGTCCGAGGTTACGGTGAACTCAATACCTATTGGCTAAAAGGACACAAGTTCAAAAAATAAACCGATGTGCTACGCTTTCACCTAGCCACTTGCGCGGTCAGATCAACGGCGGTTTATGTAGCCGCAGACAGTTTGTGTTGCCAATAACTGCCAAGAGTATCGCTTGATAGGACTTGATAGGAAAAGAGGAAACTGAGAATTTGACTGACTCATCCTAACTCGCAATTTGCAAGGACTGATTTTAGTCGAGATGTTGATTCGCCGCGCTGGATCGATTGCTGGTTTTTCAAAGATGAGTATCCGATCCTTCGATTGCCAAGGGCTGCCGGAGAGTGAGTCAGAGATCTCAATTTACTTAAGATTTACTTAAGTTGGTCTAGTTCAACTGGGTTAGTTTAAAAAACTAAGCATTTTTAGTAATATTTTGTA
>JAAUQT010000334.1 GCA_012033495.1 Cyanobacteria bacterium RM1_2_2
TGAAATGGAAATTGACGTAGCACTCGTTGTGGATCGGTTAAACCAACAGCGGTTAGATGTTCAGTGGCGATCGCGCGAGCCTCAGCATCCGTCAGTGAACGGTGCGATCGCAGGGTTTCGATAAATTGCCGTTGAATGGTGGCGATCGGGTTGAAGAAACTGACCGGATTTTGCAGAATCATGCCGATTTTGAGCCCACGAATCTGACGCAACTTAGCTTGATTTAACCCAATCAATTCCTGCCCTGCAAGCTGAGCGCTGCCTTGAACAGTGGCTCCTTTTAACAATCCCAACATCGACAAACAGGTGACACTTTTACCGCTGCCGCTCTCTCCAATGATGCCCAAAACGTTGCCCGGTTGCAGTTGAAAGCTGACATTTCGGACGATCGATTTCGCCGCAATCCAACCTGCAAATTATCAACAGTCAGAACAGATTCAGCCATTTTGTAACTTCGCTTTCAACGTTTCAGATCGCACTTGCTTTTCCATGCGCGGATCAAGGACATCTCGCAGCACATCACCCAC
Source organism: Cyanobacteria bacterium RM1_2_2 (assembly GCA_012033495.1). Classification (GTDB taxonomy): domain Bacteria; phylum Cyanobacteriota; class Cyanobacteriia; order Elainellales; family Elainellaceae; genus Elainella. The sequence goes on from JAAUQT010000334.1 coordinate 528, forward strand.
AATATTGAACGCGAGTGTCGTGATAAAAATCATCAGCCCTGGATAAAGCATCAACTCTGGTTGACTGCGAAAATACTCACGCCCATCGTTGATCATGGCTCCCCACTCCGGCGTAGGCGGCTGAATGCCTAATCCTAGAAACGACAAACCTGCAATGTGTAAAATCATGTGGCTGATATCGAGCGACATGAGAATGGCAAGTTCCGCGATCGTAAATGGCAATATGTGCTTGAACATGATCGGCAAACTGCTGGCACCTGAGACGATCGCTGCCTGGATAAAATCGCTTTCCTTGACGCTTAAAACGCGACTGCGAACAATGCGGGCATAGCCTGCCCAGTGCGTGATTGCCAGCGCAAATATTAAATTGCCAACTCCGGCTCCTAAAATGCCAACGATCGCCAGTGACAAAATCAGTGCCGGAAAAGCAAGAAACACATCACATATACGCATCAGCCAGCTATCGACTTTGCCGCCCACATAGCCTGCTACCAGACCGACAATCAGGCTAATCGTCGTTGTCAGCGCAATAACCACCAGGGAAATCGACAGCGACACTCGCGCTCCGTAGATCAAGCGGGACAGAATACAGCGACCGAGATGATCGGTTCCGAGTGGAAAGGCAGTACTCGGTGGCCGAAGCTTTTGCATCAAATCAACCGCCAAAGGATCGTGGGGTGCGATCAGCGGGGCAAAGAGGGCAGTGAGAACCACGATCGCAATCAGGCTCAGACCCAACCACGCCAGTTTGTGATCCAAAAGTTTTTGCAAAATTGCCATGATTAAACTTCTTGTTTCCCAAAACGAATCCGTGGATCGAAATAGCTGTAGGTCAGGTCAACCATCAGATTGACGACAACAAATAGCACCGCCGTTAAACAGACATAACATTGCACAACAGGGTAATCGCGATTGAGAATAGATTGAACGGCAAATCGTCCCAGTCCTGGCAGCGCAAACACACTTTCCACAATCACTGCACCGGAAAGTAGATTAGCGAAACTTAATCCAAACACCGTGACGACAGGCAAAAGTGCATTTTTCAGCGCATATTGCAGAATCACCAGGCGTTCTAACAAACCTCTCGCTCTGGCATATAGCACGTAGTTCTGCCCCAGACTTTCTAGCATACTGCCGCGCAGCAAACGAGCATAAACCGCCGCAGGTGCCCAGGCTAAGGTGAGCGAAGGCAAAATCCAATCGGCGATCGCCCCCTGATGAATGACCGAAACCCAGCCCAACTTGAAGCTAAACACATATATCAACAAAAATCCCAGCCAGAAACTCGGCATCGCCACACCAATGTACGCAAACAACCGACTGATCTGATCAAAAACCGTATCGCGGTACAATGCCGCTACAATTCCCATTGGTAAGCCGATCGCAAAAATCAGCACAGTGGCACAAGCCGTTAAAATCAGCGTTGTCGGCACATAGTGCATCACTTCTTGCAAAACAGGTTTTCCGGTCACAAAGGACTGCCCAAAATCCAGCCGCAAAACGTGCCAGAGCCAATCGAGATACTGCACGGGAAGGGGGCGATCGAGTCCGAGCTTTTCCCGCATTGCCGCGATCGCTTCTGGGGTTGCCGGAGTATTTGCTACACGCAGCACCACCGCCGCCGGATCGCTGGGCATCAGTTGAATCAGCAAGAACGTGACGATCGAAATTCCCAGCAACACGGGAATGAGTTGCAGAATGCGCCTAGAGATGTAGTGGTCAGTCAGTTTCACGGGTTGTAGTAAAAGGTTTGGGATGTGTTGAAGTTGCCTTACCGACCGACAAATCTTGCTGCCCTCATCCCCCAACCCTTTCTCCCACAAGGGGCGAAGGGAAGCAGGAGATCTAATCTTAAAAGTCCCAATTGGCACCATCATCTTCAACGCCAATCCGCTGCTTGCGTTACGACGGCTACTACATCCTGAGCGACCTTCTGGAAACGCCCAACCTGGCGCAGCGCAGCAAGGACTATCTCTACTACCTCGTGCGGCGATATGTCTACCGCGCCCGCAAGCCGCGCAACCCCGCCAACACGAGCGCGAGCGCGGCTGGCTGCTCCAGCCGCAATGGCGGGCAAGTCTCCACCAGCATCAAGCCGAGCTTCACCGCGCTCTCCGGCAGGCACAACGAGCAGACCGCCCTCGGCATCCGGCGCGAAGGCCTGCAGGCGCTGGACTACATCGAAGACCTGATCCGCGCCGAGAACATCGATTGCGACTGGGCGCGGGTCGGGCGCTATCACGCCGCGCACAACCCAAGACAGTACGAGGCGCTGGCGGATTTCCACAAGAACCAGCCCAAGGGGCTGGAAGTACCGATGGAGATGGTGCCGCGCGCCGAGCAGCATCGCGAGATTCCGACCGACCGCTACTATGGCGGCGCAATCTATCCGCGCCACGCCAAGCTGCATCCGGGCAAGTATCACCTGGGCCTGCTGCGCATGGCGCGGGGCGCCGGCGTACAGGTGGTCGATCACTGCCCCGCCACCGCGATCCAGCGCGACGGGCAACGCTTCCGCGTGAAGACGCCCAA
>JAAUQT010000132.1 GCA_012033495.1 Cyanobacteria bacterium RM1_2_2
TCTATGGCTCAAAAGCCGTGCTCAGCAAGGGTTTAACTTTTCACAGGAAAACATCTGATCTCTGGAATGACGCAAAATCGTTCCGAATTTGGAATTGCTGTCTTTGAATAGAGGCTTACAAGAATAGAGGCTTACAACTGCCCCTACCCCATTCAGGACGCTATTACGATGGCAAGTTCTCGATGCAGATTTTCCTTGACAGCAAGCAGATTGTCCAACAGAAAAATGTTGGATAGGCAGTGTGAGGATAAGTTAGCAAAAACTTTCCTCACCTCAATGGTATTTATCTAGCAGCCATCATCATCTGGCTGAGTTGATGACAGGCTCCAGTAGCTAGTCTGCCTGCTTCACCAAAATTCCGGGCTGGGTTTGGATCGGCAGGACATCGAGAGTGTCAGTCTGGGCGCAATATTTGAGGTCGTCATAGCAGTCGAGCCGCAGCAAGCGTTGCCCGTGGCTGGCGTGGTGTAACAGACCGAGCAAGTTATTTTGCCATTGCCGGTAAAGTGCAACGGCCCCAAACACTTCGTCATTGTCAGCAATCGTTTCTAGCGGATGTTCTTGATCGCTCAGCCGGACACCCAACTGATGCACGATCGCCCCAGCACAGACCGTATCTTCGAGCGAAAAGCTGCCTTCCCAACCAGAGCCAACAATCCAAACCGTTTCTGGACGGTGGCTCAACAAATAGTTGACAACGGCTTCGCGGTTAATTAAAGCGGCGGTCAACACGGTGTCAGCATTTTGGATTCGTTCTAAACAGCGTGTGCCGTTGGTGGTGCTAATAAACAGACGCCGCCCTTTCACAACTTCAGGCGTGCAATCAAGGGGAGAGTTGCCGAGGTCGCAGCCAGGAACTTTTGCGCCTCCCCGTTCTCCTGCCCGCAGGCGGTTTTCAGGCGTCCACTGTTCACTCACCTGCATGAGTTCATCCATGTTGCTAAAAACCTGAACGGCTTCGGCTCCGGCAGATAGGGCTGTTGCCATTGTGGTCGTTGCCCGCAAAACATCAACAGCAATTGCACAGGCAGGTAGAGAGCCGTTCGGAGTCAGTTCAGGTGTATGGTAAATCGATACTTTCACAGGCGAATGGGGATTAAGGGATAGAGAGGGGACGGAACACAACTGTAACCTAAACAGCATCAGTGCTGCCGACAGCGACACTTCCTTGTCTGATCTTTTTTGTCTAATCAAGTTGGTGACAAATTTGACAGGCAAAAAGTGGCACCTCTGAAATTCAAAACTCAAAGATGCTGAAAATGCGGCTGAATAGAACTCATTCTATCGGTTAAATGGCGAGGATTGAGCGCCTGTTATTCAATGGAAAGTATTGTTTCTTTTATGGCAAACGTAAGAAACTCTAACGTTCTGTGGCAATCCAAGCTCGCAAAACTTCTGCAACTGTCCAAGCTTGAGCAATACACCCCCTCGGCATCATCGGTGCATCGCCATCAAAAATTTCGCTCAGGTTGCCCATCCCATGCCCGCACAGATGGTCGGCCATAGGTTCTAAAAACTGCCGTGCCTGAACCGGATCGCCGTACACTCGCAGATGAGCCAACACAAACGCGCCGATCAGCCAACCCCAAACCGTGCCCTGATGGTAGGCTCCATCTCGCTGACGCGGATCACCGCCGTAGTGTCCTTGATAATCAGGATGGTTGGTCGCTAGCGAGCGTAGCCCGTAGGAAGTCAGCAAGGCTGCCCCACACGCATCCACAACTCCCTTGCGCTGAGCCGGAGTCAGGGGGCTTTCGGGCAAAGACACGGCAAAGATTTGATTCGGTCGCAGTGAGGCATCGTTGCCTGTGGGAGTATCTAACACGTCGTAGCAGTAGCCCGCGTCTGGATTCCAAAACCGCACAAATCGCGCCAAGGTTCGGTCAGCAATCGCCTCATATTCCTGATGCGGTTTGCCCAGCATTCGGGCAAATTTGGCCATCGTTCGCAGAGCGTTATACCAAAGCGCGTTGACTTCGATGGGTTTACCAGTGCGAGGAGTGACGACCCAATCACCAACTTTGGCATCCATCCAGGTGAGTTGCAGCCCGGTGTCGCCCGCATAGAGCAGCCCATCTGCCGGATCGAGGTGGATGTTATAGCGAGTGCCGCGACAGTGCCAGTCGATAATGTCTGCCAGGATCGGGAAAAGCTCTAGCAGCAGGTCGTCATCTTGAGTGGACTGGTAATATTGCCGGATCGCCTCAAAATACCAGAGCGTCGCATCGACCGTGTTGTATTCAGGAATTTCGCCCGCGTCTGGAAAGCGATTGGGCAACATGCCTTGGCTGACATATTGAGAAAACGTGCGGAGAATCAAGCGAGCAATTTCTGAACGTCCGGTGGCCAACGTCAGCCCCGGTAAGCTAATCATCGTGTCTCGCCCCCAGTCGCTAAACCACGGATATCCCGCAATAATTGTTTTGCCATTTAAGGTCTCGTTTAAGGTCTCGTTGGGTTCCGCTGGTTCGACGGGGGCAACTTCAGTTGAGGGATCAGCTAGCTCAGTCTCAGGACCTTTCGAGAGTGAAACGGCCCGATTCACAATAAACTGATCCGCTGCCAAAACTAGCTGGTTGAGCCAGCTAGAAGGCTCTTTGGCATGAATTGGGCGGCTGGTACGCCAGAGGTTCAGCAGTTTTTGCTCGTAGGTTTGCCGTTGCTTGAGAGTGTTGAGACCATTCAAATCAGGCATAGGATCGGTGCTCGCCACAATGGTAAGCGATTCGCCTGGATGCAGCGTCAGGTGGAAGGTGGCAACATGCAGATGATCGTCTCGATCGCTGAGTCCCCGGTAGCGTTCGGCTGCCAAATCAAAGCCGTAGTACCAGTCGTGCAGCGTCAGCACATCGGCTCGGTCGCTCAGCAAATAGAGCGGTGTCGCTTCTGGCGTGGCAGTAACCTGAACGCCCTGTTCCACCCGATCGACCGCCATCTGCCAACCCCAACTCCTGATGCTGCCGTGGTGATCACGATAGTTCACCAATGCTTTAAGCAGTAGGGCCATGGGTTGGGTCGCCCGGAGCAAATCGTAGTGGATGTAGGTCGTGTTGGCGCCCTGCTGCATCCAAATCTGCTTTTCGAGTAAGGCATCACCGCAAGCAAACTGCCAGGCGGGAACCGTGCCATTCAAGCCAAAATGCTCGATGTGACGGTAGCCTTGTGGATCAACATGTCCATCACTCCAGCGATCGGCGCTGAGCGGATAAACCTGCTGATTGTAATGCACAATTTCTTCTAGCTTGGTCAACATCAGCGTGCGTCCGAGTGGGGGTTGCAGAGCCGCAATCAGCAAGCCGTGATAGCGACGAGTGAGAACTCCGGCGACAGTGCCGCAGGCATACCCTCCAATCCCATTTGTAACTAACCATTCCCGTGCTGCTGCAATCTCAAGATCGCCGCAAATTTCCCGTCCAAATGCAATGCCCATGAAATAAAGAGAAATGCTGCTATGGTTGATGTGCTGCGATTTTCTATTAAGAGTATCAGGTGCGAATCTACTGAAATCCTGAGAGTATGATTAAGAATTCTGGAGGTGATGCAACATTCCGTCGGGAAAAGGCTAACGCATCTTGGCTAGCGTTGGTGATTGGTAACTCTCGGCTGCATTGGGCTTGGTTTGTGGGCGAAACGCTGGAAACCGTTTGGGATATGCCCCACCTACCGCCAGAACAGGTCACTTGCCTGGTGCAGCATCGGCTTCATTTTAGTCAGTGCTTCTCTTTATTAGAAAAGAAATTCGAGAAATCAGAGACGGTGATTGCCAAACTGCCGCCAGAACTGCAAGCGTTTTTGTCCCGTGTCCCTGCTCAATTACCGCTCTGCATTGCTTCTGTCATCCCAGACCAAACTCAGATCTGGCAAGCTTATGATCAAAGTAGGGTGGTAACGCTTGACCAAATTCCCTTAAGCAACCTCTATGCCACGCTAGGGATCGATCGGGCTTTGGCGCTCTTCGGAGCCGCAACCCACTATGGGCTGCCCACTTTAGTGATTGACGCAGGCACAGCCCTGACCTTTACAGGCGCAGATGCGGATCGGCAACTGGTTGGTGGGGCGATTCTTCCCGGACTCCAGCTTCAGCTTCGCTCCCTGGCAGAACATACTGCCGCTCTGCCTCAGGTTTCGAGTTACCCTTCTGTTGTTCTACCGTCTCGCTGGACAACAACCACAGCCGAAGCGATTTGGGGTGGCGTGGTGCATACGCTATTGGCAGGCATTCAGGATTTTATTCAAGCATGGCAACAACAAACAGCGGCAGGCTCAGTAGGCTCAATTGTGCTGACGGGTGGCGACGCGGCTTTGTTTTTTAGGATGCTTGAACAGCAGAATCCGAGTTTGGCAGCGCAAATTAAGGTAGACCCTCAAATCATTTTTCGAGGAATGCAGACTGTTGCAGCTCATCAAGGATGGCATCGCTTGTCCGAACCAGAAGACAAAACCTAGCCTCACTTTACCTAGCCTCACTATGCAGCCCGATCCCCAAGCAAACCTAAGTTTTGATTCCGCAATTCGTTTTGATCCGACGGCACAATCCGTAGCTAACAGCCCATCTGCTAACTGGACGCAGCTATTACAAAGTCTAGGCGGCTATGGCAACTGGCGCACTGATGCAACGGTTCAAACGGCCCTCTTTCACAAAATCAGCTACTTCAGCCCAGCCCACCGCAATCAGCCTGAACATACCGAAGTGGTGCTATATTCCCTGTCGCGGGGTTACAGCCTGAATCAGGCAGCCTTGGAATGGGAAAAGCCTTACGCCGGAAAAGTGCCGACCGGAACCCAAGACACTTCTTGGCTGCGCGGACTTCAGTGGCGGTTGGTCATGTCCTACAACGCCTTTGAGCTAGTTTGTGTTGCCCTCATGCAGCCGTCTCAAACCCTAACGCCTGAAATGATCAAAGCGTTTGTGCAGAAATGTGGCTTACCGCCCTATGCCACTACAATTGCATCGCCCGATCAGCAGCGAGCCGGAATTCAGCAATGGTTGGAGCAAAGCATTCCAACTGGAGCACGCGGATATGCACTGTTAGATTTTTTGGGGCTAAGAGCCGGCGATCGGAAGGCATTTCAGGCGTGGGTGCTGCCAAAAACTGCGGCAGGAAATCCGGTGCGGGATTGGGATCAGGCGATTTTGCTGGCAAAAGCCTTGCGTAACATGTCAGCTCACGGATCGCTGTCTGCGACTAAAATCCGTGAGTTGGGGTTGCGGCAAGCATTTGAAATTTTGCCGCAGAACTTGGCTGCTGTGATTGATGTTGCGATCGGTAAGCTGATTTGATGGTTTTGGTTCAAGGCAGGGCAGGTTGATCCTCCTGGCGTGATGAATCTACCAAACCTGCCCCAACTAAAATCAGGCAATTCAACTAAAGCAACAGCGGCTGAAAGCCATGCTTCACTGATACTTGCCCGATCAAATCCATTTTGTCGAGCGTAATTTGGTTGCGCCCCCAAGAGAAGTTAGTGTAGAGCTTCTCAAACTCTAACAGCATTGACTCGGCAAAGCAGGCAAACAACTGACGGGCGGGCACATCCATATTGACAATTCGCATAATTCGCCAGTCAATATCTAGCGAATGCTCGACAATGCCGCCGTTTAGCACATGTACACCTGGATGCTGCACCGTTCGGGACAAGTTTTTCGGATAGCCACCGTCTACCAACAAACAGGGCTGCTTTAGCGTCGTGGGGTCAATTTCAACGCCTTTGGGCATACTTGCCACCCAAACAATAATGTCGGCTTGGGGTAGGGCCTCTTCCAGTCCCATGATTCTGCCCCGCCCCAAATCGGTCTGAAGCGCTTGCAGGCGTTCTTGGTTGCGAGCAATCAGCAGCAGTTCTGCCACATCGGTGCGAGCATCTAGCCAGCGGCAAACCGCACTGCCAATATCGCCTGTGGCTCCACAAACAGCAACCGTGGCTTCAGAGAGGGCAAGCCCGACTTGTTTAGAAGCTTGCTCAACCTGACGACAGATAATGTAGGCCGTATGCGTGTTGCCCGTTGTAAAGCGATCAAACTCTAGCTTCACATTGCGAACTTGCCGAATCTGCTGCAAGTTGAAATTCTCAAAAATGATGGAGGAGAAGCCGCCGAGCGCCGTAATGTTAATGCCGTGCTTCTGGGCGTGGGCCATGGCGTTGATGATTTTGCGCGTCGCGGCTTTAATTCGCCGAGTAGCCAGCATCTCTGGTAGAAAACAAGATTCGACATAGCGTCCTTGGATTTGCTGCCCAGTTGCGCTTGTGACGGTAATCGTATCGACAATTTGCGGTGGCGCACTGCACCAAAAATCTAAGCCCTGATCGGCATATTCGGGATAACCTAACTCGCGTGCCACCGATTGGGCGTGTTCCAAACTTGTAAGATGACCAATTAAACCAAACATGGACAGCTTATACCAGCCTGCTAAATCTAAGTGATGAATGTGCCATTGCCTGATGCATCAAGCAAGCTCCTGCCACCAGAGTCATACCGCAAACTAAGTGAGGCTTGGCTCAGAAAGGAGCAAATCCTCTTAAGGATACTACATATAAATGGGACGTTATAAATCAGACGCTGCTAATTTGCTGCTTCAGTTGATATGACTAATTTTGGTAAGACTCGTTTGGCAGAGGAGGCTGGAGACGTGAGAGCAGGGGAGCCGCTTCAAGCAGGGTTTTGGTGTAGGGATGCTGTGGATCGGTAAATACGGTTGCGGTGGTTCCCAGTTCCACAATTTTGCCTGCATTCATCACCGCGATCCGGTCACACAAAAACCGTGCCACCCAGAGATCGTGAGTGATAAACAGATAAGTTAATTCAAACTCTTGCTTCAGTTCTAGCATCAGCGCTAATACTTGAGCCTGAACGCTGGCATCCAGCATACTGACTGGCTCATCGCAGATCAGCAATTTAGGTCGAGTAATCAAAGCTCTCGCAATGGCGACCCGCTGCTGCTGCCCGCCCGACAGATCTTTAGGGTAACGGTTGCAAAAAGACAGGGCTGGCGTCAATCCGACCCGTTCTAGCATCTGCAAAGTCTGTTCTTTGGCGGCAGCGGCAGCAGCTAAGCGATGGATCAACAGCGGATCGGCAATACTTTCGCCCACGGTCATCAGTGGATTTAGGCAGGCGTGCGGATCTTGAAACACCATCTGCATTTGGCGACGCTGCTGCTGCAAATCCGCTCGTGTACATCGGGTCAGATCTTGCCCCAAAAACTCTACCTTTCCGGCGGTGGGGCGAATCAGATGCAAAATTGTCCGTGACAGCGTGCTTTTGCCACAGCCCGACTCGCCCACCAATCCCAAAATCTCGCCCGGATACAGATCCAGCGTAACGTCATCAACGGCGCGAATTGTGCGATCAGTCGGCTGGGAGAGCAGGCGAGCCACGAAGTTTTGTTCGAGCGTGTAGTGCTGCTTAAGGTTTTGAAGGCGCAGGAGGGGGGATGGGGGGATGGGAAACTGGAGGGATGGGGAACTGGAGGGGTGAGGAGCGGCAGGGTGTAGGATGGCTTCACCTTTGGCGGATTGACCTCGTTGCCCGGTTTGGACATGGAGGGCGGCTTGCAGCAGGGATTGAGTATATTCGTGCTGCGGTTGGGTCAAAACCTTGAGGGCGGCTCCGGCTTCGACGACTTTGCCACGATGCATGACGGCAATCCGGTCGCAATATTCGCCAACCATCGCTAAGTCGTGGGAGATCAGCAGCAGTCCCATTTGGCGTTCCTGACAGAGGCGAGTCAGTTCACGTAAAATCTGCGCTGAGACGGTGACATCTAAGCTGGTGGTCGGTTCGTCTGCCACGATCAGTTTAGGATCAAGCAACAGAGCCAGCGCAATTGCCACCCGTTGTCGCATCCCGCCGCTAAACTCGTGGGGATATTGGGCCCAACGGCTCGCCGGAATGTTAACGGCTTCTAGGGTGGCAATCGCTCGCTCTTTGGCTGCCGGCTTCGAGAGGTGGGGCTGATGTGAGCGCAAAGTTTCGATGCAGTGTTCGCCGATTGTCATTAGTGGATCGAGGCGCGTCATCGGGTCTTGAAAAATCAGCGCCACAGCTTCTCCTCGAAACTGCCGCAACCGCTCCGGCGAAAACTCAAAGACTGGCTCTCCGGCAAACAGCACCCGTCCTGCAATCTGGGTAGCAGTGGGTAACAGCCGCATCGCTGCCCGACCTAAAGTGGATTTACCGCAGCCCGACTCGCCCACCAATCCCAACCGTTCGCCAGCTTGCAGCGTTAGTGACACATCATCAATTGCCCACTCTACGTTTGCAGATCCGCGCCCCGCTGCTCGAGGATAGGCAACGCGAAGATTTTCAATTTGAAATAAGGCTTGGCTCATTGCAGAATCACTAAAAGAATGACGGGTGTTGAGAACGCGGGGCTTTCGAGCGGCTACTCTTGGGCAGTCACTTTCGAGCCATCTGAAACGCAGAGAGATAGGACAGTTGAACACTGCCGCCTGCTTGATCGAGTCGTGCTTTCATGCCAGCAAATAGGGCGGCTCTAACTTGAGGAGCGAGGCTGAGATAGGGCGAAAGCGTGCTAAGTAGGGTCAGGTAATCTTCCGTGCTGTAGGTGAGTTCACAAGTCATTTGCTCAGCTTCAACTTGCTTGAAGTATCCCGTTTTACACACAATATCTGCCATGCTGTTCAGCCAATCTTGCTGAAGTTCTCGGCTGTCGGCCGGCGCGAGGGCAGGGGCATAGGTTTGGTAAAGGTCATGCGTGAGTTGATACACCGTTTCTCCGGGTTCAGCAATCACGTTCCACAGCAAAATTAAACAGCCGTTTGGCTTCAAAGCGCTGGCTGCTTTTGGGTAGGCAATCTCGGCAGGTATCCAATGAAACGAGGTCGCTGCTAGAACTGCATCAAAACGCCCCACTTCTAGCGGCCATTCCTCAAATGAGGTGTTGCAAATTTTAACATTTGGATAAGGCTCACAGTTCTGACGCGCCATTTGGTAAAACTCTGGGTTCGGCTCCAAGCTAGTAATTGAGCAACCGAGAGGCGCAAGTCCAACAGTTGCAGTGCCTGGCCCGCAGCCCACTTCAAGTAAAGTCGAATCTGTGGTTAAAGGCGCGACTTCCATAACTCGCTCAAGGATTTGAGCATAGCGCGGTCGAGTGCGGTTGTAGCTTTCTGCGGCAGGAGAATACCAGGTTTTTCGCTCAGCCAAATCTTTGCTAGCGATTACCTTAATTTGCTGCTCCAAGGATTGTCGAGGCAATGGCTGTTCTGACTGCATCAGCAATTTGAATCATTTTTGAATCGTTTAAGCATCATTCAAACTGTTTCTTTCAAACTGTTTTTAAGGATAAACCCAGCTAGCCCCATAAATCTTCCAAGTGCCTAACCGGATCTGAATTGCAGAGCCGGATCTGAATTGCAGAGAATACAGCGCACTCGTTCTGATCCAGTCTCGATCGGGATAACTGAGATCAGCAAAATTATTCATCGTTGCTGATCCAACTTCTCTGACTTCTCCGATCTGACTTCTCCAAGGGGCATCGCCATGACTTACAACCTCAGAATTACTGACCTACCCCTCACAGAGCGCCCCCGCGAACGGCTGATTGCTCACGGCGCGAAAAGCTTGGCTAACGCAGAGCTACTGGCCATTTTGTTGGGAACCGGACAAGGCCCCGGAAAACTATCTGCGGTTGGACTAGGGCAGCACATCCTGCAAAAGTTGGGCGAAGATCAGCGTGATCCCCTGACCGTACTGCGCGATGTCAGCGTGCCGGAACTGACGCAAATTTTGGGTGTTGGAGAAGCCAAAGCGGCTACTATCTTGGCGGCAATCGAGTTAGGCAAACGGATTCTGGCATCTCGTCCGGCGGAAAAAAGTGTGATCGATGATCCGGCGGTGGCTGCCGCAATTCTCAGCACCGACTTGATGTGGCAAGCCCAAGAGCGGTTCGCCATCTTACTGCTAGACGTCAAGCATCGCCTACTGGGAACCCGCGTGATTAGTATTGGCACGGCTACCGAAACGCTGGCTCATCCGCGCGATATTTTTCGGGAAGTGATTCGACAGGGCGCAGTGCGGGCCATCGTTGCTCATAATCACCCCTCTGGCAGCACCGATCCCAGCCCGGAAGACATTGCCCTGACGCGCCAACTGCTCTCTGGCGGACAAATTTTAGGACTGCCTCTGCTCGATCACTTAATCCTGGGAGACGGAAATTTCACGAGCCTGCGACAAACGACCAAGTTATGGCAAGAGTTCCCCCAAGGAGATTGATCCTTTTCGCTATACTAGGTTGAGCATAAAACTCGAGGGTCGATAGGTGTGTGCGTCGGCTTGCAGAGCGTAACGTCCTGACCTATACTGAAACCTCAGATTATTTGTTCCATGTTGTTTTCCTGTGAAAGCTCTGTGTTAGCTTAGGAGGGTTCTATTCCTGACGCACTTACCCTGACCGTTAGTTTAAGAGGCACTCGCGAAGTTAGGGACAACTGCCAACTTTTTCGACTTGCTGGTTTGCTGGACGCTTTCTCTGAGCCAACATTCCGCAAGGTGCTTGATAAGTTTGTTGAAGAAGGGCCGAAAAACTTTGTTTTAGACCTCTCTCAAATTGACTTTGTGGATAGCTCTGGCTTGGGTGCTCTCGTTCAATTGGTCAAAAAAGTTCAAAGCGCGGGTGGTACATTGCAAATTGTGACTAATCCCCGCGTCACGCAAACCGTGAAACTGGTTCGTCTAGAACAGTTTTTGTCGCTCCAGCCTTCCGTTGAGATTGCCTTGGAGAATATCAAGAAGTAGCGAGTCGAGTTGATTAGTCCTACCTTCGTTGGAATTGGGCAGGAGCAAGATGAGTTCAACCCAAGAGTCTTGCTTAGATGATCTGGCGGGCAGTCAACTGCCGGCTTTGTCTGCTGCCCTGCTAAATTTGAATGGTGACTTAAATAGTGTTGCCCTGAAAGACTCGACGTTATTGCATCAGCTTTCTCCAGCAGCCCTTGCCTACGTTGGAGATGCCGTCTATGAGCTTTACGTCCGTACTCGCTATTTGTTTCCCCCGAAGCGATTACAGTCCTATCACAATCAGGTTGTGGCACAGGTGCGAGCCGAGAGTCAAGCGTGTCACCTTCGATCGCTTCATCCGTATCTCAATGAAGGCGAGCGCGAGATTGTCCGGCGAGGCAGAAATGCCGCCTCGAAGCGTCCCAGACGTGTTGAGCCAGATGTGTATCAGCAAGCAACAGGTCTAGAAGCGCTGTTAGGTTATCTTTATTTATCTGATCTTCAACGCCTTGTACAGCTTTTGGATCAACTTCAGCTCAATCAAACTCCTCTAAGCAACCCAACCAAACCGCTGGAGGTTGCCCCAGAAGAAATTTGCCCATCAACTTCATCAGCGACTTAAAAAATTAAAGATCTGCTTGTCTAATTTTTCCAATCCTTGCCCGTTGCTCTCAGCGATACAAGAAATGAGTTGAGTGGGCACAGTCTGCTTGACTCGCAGGGAAGAAACCGCGACAGGCGGATCGATACAAGGGCGCACGAGCGGTTGCGCTGATTCATCGCCTGATGAATTGCCTCAGTTCAGGCTGAGTAAATGCTTTCTACTGAAATAAAACTGGAATCAAACGAATGCAAAAATCACGTCGTTCTGCTAACTCTCCGAAGCCGGCTCGCAAATCTGGTGGGAAGCACACGCCCAAAGCAGGAGGAGCACGAGTTAAAAGTGCAAAGCCTTATCGATCCCGCAATTCTGAAGAGGAGCAATCTACAGAGCCACGTCCTCGTAAGCCCTATCGTTCGCGGGCTGAATCTGACGAGCAGTCAACTCCCAAATCCTATCGCAAGTCTTATCGCTCGCGGCAGGAGGGCAACCCGTCAAGAGAAGCGGACGAGCGGAAACCTTACCGCTCCCGTAGCCAGGAGGCTGGTAGACCCGGCAGACCAGAGGGCAGCGACCCATCCAGGACGCCGCGCTACAAAGCCTATCAGCCTAAACCGGACGGCGAGCAGCCCAGAGAATCTCGCGGTCGGCAGCCTTACCGCGCTCGCGGACAGGAGTTTCGCAGCTCAGAGTCCCGTGGCCCAGATCGCGGTCAGGAGTTTCGCAGTCAATCAGGTGATCAGCCCAAAGCCTCCGGTCGCTACCCCAAACGCACTGCGCCTAGAGGGGCGAACAAGCTCGTGATCCCCAATCCTGTTAGCCGCGCTTCTGTCAGCCGTGCTTCGGTTGATCGCGCTTCTGTCAGCCGCAGAGATGATCAATCGTTTGAATCCGCCACTCAGTTCCCGGCAGACCTCACACCCGATCTGGCAAATTTGAACGGTGTAGGAATGCAGGCGAGCAGCAGCCGTGAGTCAAAACAGAACGCTGAATTGAACGCATCCGAGGCTTGGCTAGATCGCTCAGACCACGAAACAGATTTAATCTATGGGCGGCATAGCGTTTTAGCTGCATTGTCAGGACAGCGCCATTTGAACCGCATCTGGATTACCGAACGCCTGCGCTATGATCCCCGCTTTCATGGGCTGTTGGTGCAAGCCAAGGCAGAAGGGGCTGTGATCGATGAAGTGGAACCGCGCCGCCTAGATCAGATTACCCAAGGAGCCATCCACCAAGGCATTGCAGCCCAGGTTGCACCCCATCCCTACATGGATTTAGAGGCGTTGATCACCCAAGCAAAGGCAGCCTCCGATCAGCCAGTGATCGTTGTAGCAGATGGCATCACCGATCCGCACAATCTTGGCGCAATTATTCGCACGGCAGAAGCTTTGGGCGCTCAAGGATTAATCATTCCGCAGCGGCGAGCCGTTGGCGTAACGTCTGTCGTCGCTAAAGTGGCCGCAGGGGCGCTAGAGACTTTTCCAGTGTCAAGAGTTGTTAACCTCAGCCGCGCTTTGGAAGAATTAAAGAGTGCTGGATTCTGGATTTATGGCACGGCATCAGAAGCGAGCGAATCGGTGGATAGCGTGACTTTCAACGGTGCAATTGCTCTGGTGATTGGGGCTGAAGGCGATGGTTTGGGATTACTCACCCAAAAATCTTGCGACGTATTGGTTTCAATTCCTTTACAGGGCAGTGTGCCGAGCCTCAATGCTTCAGTGGCAGCGGGAATGGTGCTCTATGAAGTTTTTCGTCAGCGGCGATCCCGGCATTATCATCTCGGAACGGTATCTAAAGACGCTTTGCAAAAGCAGGTGTAAAGCAGTATAAACAAAGTGTAAAAAACCAAAACAACCTTAAAAAAGATCATTTCTTGTGTGAATTCCGCTTAGAGGGTGGCAGCAGGTCAGTAGTGGTAAGCGGCTTCGTTGGTGGTGGCGTCCCAGCAAACTGGTAAGAGCATATGAATGAACTGTGGTTAAGTACACTTGAATTTCTTGGGCTAGCTTGGTGGATCGAAGTGAAAACAGAGTCTCCGAGTTGCACGTACTTTTTTGGGCCTTATGGGAGTGCTCGCGAAGCAGAAGCAGCCCAAGCAGGCTTCATTGAAGATTTGGAGCAAGAAGGTGCAAGAAACATTCAGGCAGAGGTAAAGCGCTGTAGACCCACTCAACTTACTATTTTTGATGAAAGAGAGGTTAAAAGCGCTTCTGTAACGCCAGTGTTTAGCGGTCAAATTTAGTGGCTTCTGGGTGGGCAGTCAGCCAACAGTCAATGTCGCTCAGCACCTGATCGGGAATTTCCCACGGGAACAGATGGGCGACCTCTGGATAGCAGTGTGACTGACAGTCAGATAGGCATTTTGCTGTCTCTAAACTAGACGGTGCGGTAATGTGGCGATCTTCGGTTCCTGCTAGCACCAGCGCTGGACAATGCAGCGTTGCTACGTCCGCTAAACGATTGTAGCCGCCGCGAATAGCTCGGTTGAGGGCCCGATCGGCGGCCCTAGACGTTTGCAAATATGCGGGCCAGGCTTCGTCTGCTAGATGCTGGTACGCGGCAGCGGTATGTTGCTGAATCAGGTAGCGATAAAGCGAACGTTTGCCGAACGTATCCATATTCCACTGCCAGCCGGGTTTCAGCTTATTCAGAACTGAGGCGATCCCGGTAAACAGGTTATCTTGCCAACTAATCGGCGGATGACTACCCCAAGGACGAGCAGCGGTAGCGACCAGGATCAAACCACTGATTCGTTCAGGGAATCGCAGGGCAAGCTCAATCGCAAAAATGCCGCCTAGCGACCAACCCAATACCAAGCATTTGCTGATCCCTTGCTGATCCAACAGCGCTTCTAAATCGGTGAGATGATCGACCAGATCAAATTCCCCCATCGGACGGCTTTGCCCATAGCCCCGCAGGTCGGGTGCTAGCGTTTTGTAGCGCTGAGACAAATGCTGCGTAAACACCGACATACTTTTACCAGAACCCGGATGCCCATGCAGACACAAAATCGGATACCCCTCGCCTGCGATTCGTACTGCTAGCGGCATCGGAGCCAAGGATTGCAACTGCTGTTGATTTTGACGCATCATATGCGGTTTTCGACTTCCTGCAAATTTCCTGCAAACTCAAGGTGCAATCGGGGCACTCGCTTCTAGGATAGGGTGAGATCCAGCGGCTCAGCAAATTCTACTTACTCCATGCCAGCAATTCCAAATTCAGATTTTGACAGGAGGCTCAACTGGGGAGAGGATAGAGGTTCGTCAGCGAGAGCAGAAACATG
>JAAUQT010000133.1 GCA_012033495.1 Cyanobacteria bacterium RM1_2_2
GTGTGTACACGGTAGCCTTCTATAAGCGGGAGGGAGGAGGAATTAGGAGATTTCTGGGAAACCCTCTACCCTGGTACGGGCAGGTTTTGCAGATCAATCATTTGGGCGACGCGAGACTGAGTCCAAACCTGCCCCAACGTGGCAACAACTTTTTCCTAGAAATCTCCTTAACTATGCCACCGGAGCAGGCTGCGGCAACATCACCTGACGAATGCGCTCTGCGATTTGAGGCGGTGTTAAACCCAGCGCGGTCAAAGATTCCTCTGGTTTGGCATGATCGACTAGAAGATCGGGCACACCTAACCGAGTCAGCGGAACCATCACCTCATGATCGAGCAGCAATTCTGCCACCGCAGAGCCAAAGCCGCCCATAATGCAGCCTTCTTCCAGGGTAAACACGCGCTTCATCTGACGGGCAATCGGCACGATTAACTCTGTGTCGAGTGGTTTAGCAAAGCGAGCGTTGATCACCGTGGCTTCGATGCCGTGCTCACCCAGAATTTCCGCCGTCTGCATCGCCGGATAAACCATGGTGCCATAACCCAACAGCAGCACATCGTCACCTTGTCGCAAAATCTCCGCTTTGCCGATCGGCAGCGATTCCCAGCCTTCCTCCATCAGCGGTACGCCATGACCGTTGCCACGGGGATAGCGCATGGCGATCGGTCCGTCGGTGTAGTTCACGCCAGTCACGAGCATCTGCTGAAGTTCGGCTTCGTCTTTAGGAGCCATCAGCACCATGTTAGGAATGCAGCGCAGATAGGCAATGTCGTACATACCCTGGTGGGTTGGGCCGTCTGCGCCCACAATTCCGGCTCTGTCCATGCAGAAGAAGACCGGCAAATTTTGGATGCAAACATCATGCACGATTTGGTCAAACGCTCGCTGCAAGAAGGTGGAGTAAATCGCGCAGACGGGGCGCATTCCTTCGCAAGCTAGCCCTGCTGCCAAGGTGACAGCGTGCTGCTCGGCAATGCCGACATCAATGTACTGATTTGGCAGCTTTTGCTGAAGCTTATCCAACCCGGTTCCGGTAGCCATTGCTGCGGTGATGCCGACAATTTTCGGGTTATTTTCGGCCAGTTTAGTTAGCGTGTGGGCAAACACTTTGGCATAGGCAGGGGGCTTGGGTTTGGTTGCGGGAATCGCTTTTCCGGTTGCCAGGTTAAACGGATTTTGAGCGTGATAGCCGACCTGATCTTGCTCAGCAATCGCGTAGCCTTTACCCTTCACGGTCACTACATGCACCAACACGGGGCCAGGCTGCTTGTGCGCTAGTTCAAATGTGGCAATCAGTTCTTGCAAGTTATGCCCATCGATCGGGCCCATGTAGGTGAAGCCTAGCTCTTCAAAGACGGCTCCTACCTTAGGAACTGCCAGTCGCTTCATCCCTTCTTTGATGCGGCTCAGTTCGGGGGTCAGCGAGTCTCCCACAAACGGCAGATGCTTGAACTGTTCCTCCAAATTATCGGTTAGGAACTGCATTGGCGGGCTAAGCCGGATTTTGTTGAGATAGCGAGGAATTGCGCCAACGTTGGGTGAAATTGACATTTCGTTGTCGTTGAGCACCACCAGCAGGTTGGTTTTCGGCAAGTGTCCCGCATGGTTGATCGCCTCTAGGGCCATGCCGCCTGTCAGCGCCCCATCGCCAATTACCGCTGCGACTTTGAATTTTTCTCCCTTCAAGTCACGCGCCAACGCCATGCCCAGCGCCGCCGAAATGCTCGTTGAAGCATGACCTGCCCCAAAGTGATCGAAGTTGCTTTCGCAGCGTTTGAGATAGCCAGCCACGCCATTTTTTTGCCGCAGCGTATGGAATCGATCGTAGCGGCCCGTGATCAGCTTATGAGGGTAAGCCTGATGCCCCACATCCCAGATCACCTTGTCTCGGTCGAGATCTAGGGTTTGATAAAGCCCTAGGGTCAGTTCAACCACGCCTAATCCTGGCCCTAAGTGACCGCCACTGGCTGCAACTGTTTCTAAATGCTTTTCCCGAATTTGTCGGGCAATTTGCTTTAGTTGGTTGAGCGACAGACCGTGTAATTGATTCGGGTGGGTAATTTCACTCAGATGCATATCATGAAATACCTTACAAAATAAGACTATAGTTATAGTCCTACTGTAAAACGAATTCAGACATACATTAGAAAGTCTTGTAGGTGTGATTAGAAATTCTTTTCGATTAAATACAGCAGAAGCTTTGTAGAACAAAGGGTGCAGCGGAAGTTAGCTCAATTCGAGTGATCGCTTTTGCTTGCAGATGGAGCGCATGGAGAGGCAGGGTTGGCTCGAATGCCGTTTCGGTTGCATTCAGGGCTGCTGAATGGAGATCAAATGTAGAGGCACGTTCCAAATCGTATCGGGCTACAACTCGATTTTCGGCATCGAACGCAGTCACCCAAATGGCTCTTGCTCCAACAAACTTGGCTTTGATCACCTGACGCGGCTGATGAAACTGGATTGCCATGTAGGGGTGGGCAATCGGCATTAGCCCAATTGGGTGTTCTGAGTTTGTAAAAGCAGGGTTGGAGGGCAGCAAAGCGATAGTTTGTTCAAATTCAATCCCCCACTGCTGATACTGATCGCGAACCACTTCAAAGGGCTGCAACCCAAAAAAGTTAAGCTGAATGAAACTGGCGAACTGCCAAGGCTGGGCTGGGCTGGGCGCTAGAGTAGAAAACACCTGAGCGAGGAGGGCAATGGGGAAAGCAAAGGGTGATGCTTGAATGGGGGTTTTCAGTTGCAGAGACAGCATTTTCAGGAGTTCAGGTATTGGGGCTGACACTACCTACATAGGAACAAAATGCTCCTCCTTATGCGCTGCCTAACTCGATCGAATTTTCAAGGCTTGACAAAGTTTAGGTAAACTTCTACGTTTTGTCCGGAACTTGGCTCAACTGCAAGAAATCAGACACCTGAGCTTTAATTCAACCGCCCGCTTCTGTAACCGCCAGCTAATGGGAATTCATTTAAACCTATTCGTGAGTTGCGCCGCTCGGCATGATAGTGCCCGTCAAATCGGCGTTGTGTAAGTTGGCTTGGTTAATGTTGGCATTAATTAATACGGCTTCACTTAGGTCAGCTTCGGTCAGGTTGGCCCAACTCATTTGAGCACGATACAAGTTGGCACGGCGGAGATTCGCGCCTCGTAAAGAAGACCAGCTTAGATTGACGGCTCGCCCATTCACGCGACCTAAATTGGTGTTGATTAGGTTTGCGCCAATCAGTTTGGCACGGCTGAGGTCGGCTTCTCGCAAATCGGCTTCTTCGAGCGTGACACCATGACCTGCCACATCGACTAAGTTAGCGCCTGTCAAAATTGCATTACTCATCATGGCGTTAGAGAGGTTTGCGCCTTCCAAAATGGCTCGCGCCAAATCAGTTTTCATCAGCTTGGTGCGATGCAGGCTAGCGTGACTCAAATTAACTTCTGAGAGGTTGGCATGTCCGAGGTTGGCTTCACCTAGGTTGGCTTCTGGCAAATTGGCGCGATTTAAGTTAGCAGAAATCATGCGAGCACCGCGTAAACCAGCGCGAGAGAGGTCACTCTCGTATAAATTAGCGTGGCTTAGATCGGCGCCAATCAGGTTAATTTCGACGAGGGTTGCCTGACTCAAATCGGCTCCAGCCAAGTTCACTTCTCGTAAATTTGCTGAACTGAGATCGGCTCCTCGCAAAATCGCCTGACTCAAATTTGCCCGTCGAAAATTGATTCCCCGCAGGTCTTTGCCGCTCAAGTTCACCCCAATTAAACTAATTTCTTGGAAGTCTCGCTTGCCTGCTGCATATAAATTCAGCAGTTCTTCAACGTACATGATGGTTTATGGTTTTATTTCCGTATGTGTAATATCAGCTAGATTGCCCTAAAAGTGGGCGGCAACACTCAACATCCCTTAATCTTACTTTTGGAAAGAATTTAAAAGAGGCTGCGGTAATCGAAAGGTCAAAAATTCCCGGATTTCAGAGAAACGCGCAGCGGCAGTCTATGTCTTGTAAAATAATTTGCCTGGACTGCGTTAAGAGCATTCAATTCAACGTCCCTCAGCCACCATTAAAATTAGCAATTTCTGATTCAAGTGCAGAAACCCAGCCTCGAATTTGTGCTGCCCTTGGGTGAGAGCCGCGCCCCAAAATCTTTGTGGAAAGCCATCGATCCGATTTTGATTAAGAGGAAAAGAACATGCCGGAGAATTTGCGAAGCCAAGTTGTGACTCAAGGAGTGCAACGATCGCCGAATCGTGCCATGCTGCGAGCCGTCGGGTTTACTGACGCCGACTTCAAAAAACCGATTGTGGGAGTTGCCAGCGCCCATAGCACCATTACCCCTTGCAATATGGGGATCGCGCCGCTGGCCGACCGAGCGCAAGCAGGGGTTCGCGCCGCCGGGGGAATGCCGCAGATGTTTGGCACGATTACCGTCAGCGATGGCATTTCGATGGGCACAGAAGGCATGAAGTATTCCCTGGTGTCACGAGACGTCATTGCCGACTCGATCGAAACGGCCTGCAACGCCCAAAGCATGGACGGCGTGTTGGCAATTGGCGGCTGCGACAAAAACATGCCCGGTGCGATGATTGCCATGTCCCGCATGAACATTCCAGCCCTGTTTGTCTACGGCGGCACGATCAAGCCCGGACACCTCGATGGCAAAGATTTGACGGTAGTGAGTTCTTTTGAAGCGGTTGGGCAATACAGCGCAGGCAAAATCGACGAGGTGATGTTGACCGCCATTGAGCAAAAAGCCTGTCCGGGGGCGGGTTCTTGCGGCGGCATGTATACCGCAAACACTATGTCATCGGCCTTTGAAGCGATGGGCATGAGTTTGATGTATTCCTCCACAATGGCAGCCGAAGATGCCGAAAAAGCTGAAAATACCGAGATTGCAGGTAAGGTTCTCGTCGAAGCGATCCGCAACGATCTGCGCCCCAGAGACATCATCACGCGCCAATCGATCGAAAATGCCGTTTCGGTCATCATGGCGGTGGGCGGCTCCACGAATGCGGTGCTGCATTTTTGGCGATTGCTCACTCGGCAGGCGTACCTTGGACACTCGACGACTTTGAAACGATTCGAGCGCGGGTTCCGGTACTGTGTGACCTGAAGCCATCGGGACGCTATGTGGCCACCGATCTGCACCGAGCAGGCGGGATTCCGCAGGTGATGAAAATGCTGCTGGAGCATGATTTGCTGCACGCGGACTGCATCACAATCACCGGACAAACCGTTGGCGAGTTGCTGAAAGACATTCCGGCAACGCCGCGCCCCGATCAGGACGTGATTCGCCCGTGGGAAAACCCGATGTACAGCAGCGGACATCTGGGCATTTTGAAGGGCAATTTAGCAACAGAAGGGTCGGTTGCCAAGCTGACAGGGATTAAAATTCGCAAAATTACCGGGCCGGCGCGAGTATACGAATCAGAAGAGGACTGTTTAACGGCAATTTTGGCAGGCAAAATCAATCCGGGCGATGTGCTGGTGATCCGCTATGAGGGGCCCAAAGGCGGGCCGGGAATGCGAGAAATGCTAGCTCCCACCTCGGCAATTATCGGCGCCGGACTGGGCGACTCAGTAGGGCTAATCACGGACGGGCGCTTTTCTGGCGGCACTTACGGCATGGTGGTGGGTCATGTCGCGCCGGAAGCCTTTGTCGGCGGCACGATTGCGTTCGTACAGGAAGGCGACCCAATTACGATCGATGCGGACGCTCGCCTGCTGCAAGTGCATGTCTCTGATCAAGAATTGGCTCAACGTCGGGCAAACTGGCAGCCGCCTCAGCCGCGCTACACCAAGGGCGTGTTGGCGAAATATGCCAAGCTGGTTTCTTCTAGCAGTTTGGGCGCAGTCACGGATTTGAATTTGTGATGGATTGGTAATCGAACGGAGGAGCGAAGCATTTGGACTGGGGTTTCCTTCTACTGCCGAGAGGGAATTTGCCGAATGCTTCGCTCCTACAATAAAACGCGATAGGTCACATTTCCTTAACGCTATGTCATCTGAAAAACTTTCATCTGAAAAAACTGAGAAAGTAAGAATGCTGGCAGGAGAACTCTATCTCGCTAGCGATTCAGAACTCGCTGCCGAAGCGATGCGGGCAAGGGAACTGTTACAGCAATTCAACCAAACGGCGGCGGCAGATCGGGAAGGGCGCAGGGCAATTTTGCGCCAGTTGCTAGGGCAGGTAGGCGAACAGCCGTCGATTGTGCCCCCTTTTCACTGTGACTACGGCATTCACATTTCGATTGGCGATCGGTTTTACATGAATTACGGCGGCGTGATTCTCGACTGCAACCAAGTGGAAATTGGCGACGATGTGCTGTGCGCTCCCTATGTGCAAATCTACGCCGCCACCCATCCTACCGATCCGGCTGTGCGCCTCACCGGGCGGGAGTTAGCGCTTCCAGTCAAAATTGGCAATAACGTTTGGCTAGGCGGCGGCGTGATTGTTTGCCCCGGCGTGACGATTGGCGACAACACCACAATTGGTGCCGGCAGCGTCGTCACAAAAGACATCCCTGCTAATGTAGTCGCAGCAGGCAACCCTTGCCGCGTGATTCGCTCTGTCTAAAATCTCAACTCTTTGGCGTCCTCCCATCAAGGCAGTTCGCGTTGGCGCAGCCTTTCCGCAAGCATACATGCCCCTACCGAGTCCATCGCCCCATTTCCCAAAATTAGTATCAATCCAAAATCCAAAATCCAAAATCTAAAATCCCTATGTCCGATTCTTCTGATCCCGCCCACCTAAAATCAAGTTCTGCTGCCTCAGAGCCGCTCAGCCTCACCACCAAGCTGGCCTACGGTGCGGGCGACTTGGGCCCAGCGATGACCACGAATTTGCTGTCGTTTTTCCTGCTGTACTTTTTCACCAACGTGGCAGGACTGAACGCAGGGATGGCAGGCGGCATTTTTGCTGATCGGCAAAATTTGGGATGCGGTAAACGATCCGATTGTGGGGGTTTTGAGCGACCGAACGCGATCGGCCCGCTGGGGTCGGCGCTATCCCTGGATTTTGTATGGCGCGATTCCGTTTGGCGTCACTTTCTTTCTGCAATGGCTCGTGCCGCGTTTTAGCAGCAATTTGGCGGTCAACCAGTGGAGTTTGTTTGGCTACTATGTGCTGGTCAGCGTGCTGTTCAACACCTTCTACACAATGGTGAACCTACCCTACACTGCCCTCACGCCCGAACTGACGCAAGACTACAACGAACGCACCAGCCTGACTAGCTTTCGGTTTGGCTTCTCGATTGGCGGTAGCATTCTTTCTTTGATTCTGGCGCAGGTGATTTTTGCCCTCGTGCAACCTGAGACGGCAGCAGCAGAGGCGGCAGGAAGCTGCAACAATGGCACTTTTCAATATGTAGTGCTGGGCGGCGTCACGGCTGTTCTGTCAGTGCTGCCGCTGTATTGGTGTGTGTTTGGCACTCGCCATCGAGTTTTGGGCAGACGCGGGCAAGCGTCCCTAGCTGCCGATCCTGCAACCGAGCCGTCAGAATCGCTGCCGTTTCGGGAACAGTTGCGCGTGGCTCTCAGCAATCGCCCCTTTCAGTATGTGATCGGGATTTACTTTTGCTCTTGGCTGGCGGTGCAAGTCACGGCTTCAATTATTCCCTACTTTATCGTCAGCCGGATGCAGCTACAGGAAAGCGACTTCATTCAGGTAACGCTGGCAGTTCAAGGAACGGCGCTGTTGATGCTGTATGTGTGGAGCGCGGTCAGCAAGCGCTATGGCAAAAAAGCGGTTTACTTCATGGGCATGACCCTGTGGATTATCGCGCAGGCGGGGCTGTTTTTCCTGCAACCGGGACAGATTGTTTTGATGTATGGGCTGGCGATCATGGCAGGGTTTGGCGTTTCCACGGCTTACCTGATCCCGTGGTCGATGGTTCCCGATGTGATTGAAGTAGACGAACTCGAAACCGGACAGCGGCGCGAAGGCGTGTTCTATGCCTTCATGGTGTTGCTGCAAAAATGGGGCTAGCCATTGCGCTGTTCATTTTGGGAGTTGGCTTAGAGGCGGCTGGGTTTCGAGAAAGAGTGCCCTGTCAGCCGATCCCAGAGCAGCCAGAGTCGGCAATTTTGGCAATTCGACTGGCGATTGGGCCGCTGCCCACCGTGGCGCTGATTGCCGGATTAGTGCTGGCTTACTTCTACCCCATCACCCAAGCCGTCCATGCTGAAACGTTGCTGAAATTGCGAGAACGACGGGAACGCTTGAACGATCAAAATCCAGAAGCCTGACAGCATCAGGAATCCAGCGATCTGTTAAGAACTCTTCTTTTAGATAGGTATTAATCGGGATCAAGAACACGATAAGATTGGAAAAATGATTTGATCGCTCGATCAGGTTCCAATTCATCCCAGGATCAATCAAAGATTTGGGTTGCCATTGATGGTGATTGCGCTTTGTACAACCGAGGTTTTATGAGAAGAGTATTATCTAGTTTGTTTGCCCTGATTCTGGTAGCCGTTGTTGGTTTAACGGGCTGTTCTGCCTCTCCTGATACGCTGAGCGGCGATTACCGTCAAGACACCCTCGCCGTGATTGAAAGCATCAGAGGAGCACTAGATTTACCCGATGATTCCCCTGATAAAGTGAGCGCCCAGTCCGAAGCTCGGCAGGGAATTAATGACTTCTCGGCTCGCTACCGTCGGGATGGCGCTCTGCTGAAGCTCAGTTCCTTCACGACCATGCGGACGGCGCTGAACTCTCTAGCCGGTCACTATAGCTCCTACCCCAACCGCCCTGTCCCTAAAAAATTGAAAGATCGGTTAGAACTAGAGTTTAAGCAAGTTGAAGCTGCGCTTAAGCGAGAAGCCTAAATTTTCTCTCCGCTGGTTCACAAGTTCACAAAGAGAAGGGTAGTCCTCAAGGCTGCCCTTTCTTGCGTTTACGGCAGACGGCAGACGGTGTAGTAGATCCCTGGATTCTCCGAGAATCTTGCGCTTACGAATCCTCTGTGACTGATTTGTGACTGATTCTGGATATCCGATACCGAGTTAAACAAAGGACGCGGCAGTTCGTAGACTGAAACCATAGCTGCGCAAGGCTTCCCCAATCCAAAATGGTATGACATCTCTTTACATCTATAGGACTGACGCACTTGAAGCTGGAAATCTCAATCTTCCCTGACCCCCTTTTTGAGGAGTGAACTTCTAAAGCCCCCCTTGTTAAGGGGGTTGGGGGATCTCTTCTGCGTAAGTCCTAATCTATTTAACAGGCTACGAGGTAATAGGCTACGAGGTAATAGCCTAAAGGGGCTGAACATACCCCAACCCGTAGCCGCTTTAACTTGTGAGAGTACAAGGCATCCCATCCACGAGGGCTTGAGAGGTCGCAGCGATTCAAATCATCAGAGAGGCAAGCGCTCGCCTAGATCATTTCATCTCTCCTTATCAGAGAAATCTAGAAATCACCTCGTTTCTCAACAATTCTGCTCATAGACTAGAAGCATTGTGATCAAACCATTGCGGGCGACACAGGAAATCCTTCTGGCAGAAACGCATCAATGGCTGGAGAGTTGACGCTGATTGTGGAAATGGTGACAGTGCTGGGAGCCGCCGCCACGGGCGGTTACTTCGTCAGTCGTCTCGGTCAACCGGTCTTGCTGGGCTACCTACTGAGCGGAATGCTGATCGGGCCAGCCGGATTTAAGTGGATCACGCTACAGGGGGATATTGAGGTTCTCTCAAGCATCGGAGTTGCCTTACTGCTGTTTGCGCTGGGGGTAGAATTTTCGCTCAAAGACCTGCTGCGAATGCGGACGATTGCCCTGGGAGGTGGAACACTGCAAATTATGCTCACCATCCTGCTGGGGGGCGGACTCGCCTACCTGACAGGCTGGGTAGAGACCATCCCGAAAGCGATTTTTTTGGGAGCCGTGCTTTCTTTATCCTCGACCGCTGTGGTGTTGAAAAGCCTGATTGAGCGCAACGAGGTGCAAACCAATCACGGTCAAATCATGCTGGCGATCCTGATTGTGCAAGATTTAGGCGTCGGACTGATGTTGGCGATCCTGCCTGCCCTAACCCAGCCGCCCAACGTGATTGGAATTGCCCTCGTCACCGCGTTGCTCAAAGCCATGCTCTTTCTCGGTGGAGCTATCCTGGCTGGGAAGTGGGTGATTCCAGTATTGGTGCGGTTACTGGCTCGCAGCGGTTCTCAGGAATTGTTTTTACTCGGCATTCTAGTTCTGTGTCTGGGGATTGCGCTGCTCACCTCAGCACTGGGGCTGGGGGTTGAAATGGGGGCGTTTGTGGCGGGGCTGATGATTTCTAACGTTGAGTATGCCGATCATGCCCTGGATCGGATGCTGCCCATGCGGGATGTCTTTGCAACCGTATTTTTTGCATCGATTGGCATTTTGATCGATCCAGCGTTTTTGCTCGCCAACAGTTGGGTTTTAATTGGGCTGGTTGCGATCACGATGATTGGCAAAGCCGTGATTGCGACCGGGGTGGTGAGGCTGTTTGGCTATTCCCTCAAAACTGCGTTAATTGTTGGCATGGGAATTAACCAGATCGGGGAGTTTTCCTTTCTGCTGGCAGGTGTGGCTCAAAATCAAGGGCTTTTTCCACCGCGCTTGTATGGACTGACCGTAGGAACAACGGCGGCAACCCTGCTGATTACGCCATTTCTGCTGCGGGCAGCGCCCCATTTGCTCAACCAATTGGAGCAGATCCCTGGGTTCAACAATCTCCTCCAGTTGAGTCGCTCGCCGCATTTGGTGGGGCTGGAAGAAGAACTGGTGGGGCACATTGTGGTGGTGGGCTATGGCAGAGTGGGGCAAACCCTAGTGCGGATGCTGTATTTTCAGGGCTACAAAATTTTGGTGATTGACAACAACGAAGCGGTGCTGCAATCCTTACGGGAACGAGAAATTCCTTACCTGTTTGGCGATGCGTCGAGTGTCGTGCTTTTAGAAAAAGCCAATCTGCCCCAAGCCAAAGCAATGGCAATCGCTCTGCCAGACCCGATGGCAACCCGCCTCACCCTCAACCGGGCATTGAGTCTTGCACCTGAGCTAGACATCACTGTGCGGGCCCATAACAACGCAGAAATTGATGCGCTGTACCAGTTGGGTGCTCAAGAAGTGGTGCAGCCAGAGTTTGAAGCCTCTTTGGAAATGGGCGCTCACCTGCTGTTGAAACTGGGTGATTCGACCTTTGCCGTGCAGCAGGTAGTCAACCGCTACCGCACTGGACGCTATCGAGATATTTTGCCAGAACGGGCAGAGTATTGGGGCGCAACTGACTTAGAGACGGCGGTTGAAGGTCTGCCAAAGCATTGGTATGCCCTACACGCAGGCTCTCCGCTGGTGGGTCTAAGCCTGGCTCAAGCGAATGTCCGCCGCTTAACGGGAGCCACCATTATGGCAATTGAGCGTCACAAACACCTGCACCGATATCCAACAGGAGAAACCAAGCTGGAAGCAGGCGACCGCCTCTTGGTTGTTGGCAACTCAGAAGAGCATACGGCGTTTGCAAAACTGTTGAAGGATAGGGTGCAGCAATAGGTAAGATTGAAAAGCAAAGCGCAATGACTCCTCGGCTGACACTGGCTGTAGCTGTTGCAGAAAAGTAGATTGGCTGTCTGGCAGTTGAATTGCAGCGTTTGTGTTCCCTATCGTATCCATGGCTTCTGAGTAGGAGGAGCCATTTTGGATCAGATAGGCGGCAAACATCGTTCCGGTTCGGTGTCTGTCTGTACTGCAATGCACAAATTAGAAATTGAGGAGTCTACTGAAATATGGCAGCAGATGATCGCTTAAGCAGTGCTCGTAATGTTGGAGTGCTGAAGGGTATGCGAACCTTTAGAAACTCTGTTGGTTTACGAGATAAGAACGACTACTACGCTTTTAGCATAACCAAACGCAGTAATTTCAATTTACTGCTTAACGGTCTCCAGAATAATGTTGATATTTCGTTGATCCAAAATGGACAGGCGATAGCGAGTTCAAGCAGAAAGAATCGTAACCTTGAAAGAATTGCTTCAACCCTAGAAGCCGGAACCTACTATGTTCGCGTTTATCAAAAACGAGGCGGAAGTAAATACCAGTTGAGCCTTAAAGCAACTCCCCTGGTTCAGTCAATTTCACCTGATCAGCCAATTTCACCTGATCAGCCAACTTCTGCTGACCTGTTCTACAACAACGTTTTCCTCTCTGGAACAGCGGCTGCTTATGACTGTGGACTCAATAATAACCCGACGAGTTGTCTAAAGTTTCAGGATGTTAGCTCCATCCTATTCAGTGGATGTGGACAGGGAAACCAGATTGCCTGTTCGCTTCTACTGGAACTGACGGAAATTGAAGCCACTGCCAGAATCATAGGAATGATCCAATCCTTTTGATTGTCCAACTTTACTCTCAGCGTCGCCGCTTAAGTTGGCTTCATCCTGGGTTGGGGCGTACAGAAAGGCTACCTGCTGGTATCTGTCTGCGCTGGTTCTTGTCGTCTTGGTATAACCAAGGTATGGCTGAAGGGTAGGAATCTACAGTCGAGTTCACTATGAAAACTGCAATTTCCCTTCCAGATTCAGTTTTTGACGAGGCAGAAGCACTCGCTCAGCAGTTGGGCTTGTCGCGCAGCGAGCTTTACACGAAAGCGTTGCAAGCGTATTTGAAAAAGCACAATCGTAATCAAATCTTGCACAAGCTGAACCAAGTTTACTCACAAGAGTCTTCTGAACTAGATCCTACGATGGCAAAATGCAATTTATGTCTCTCCCTCGTGAGGATTGGTAATGCATCGGGGAGAAATTTGGTGGGCGAATTTACCTGATCCAGTAGGTTCGGAGCCTGGATACCGTCGTCCCGTTTTAGTCGTCCAAGATGATACCTTTAATCAAAGCCGTATCAGTACAGTTGTCGTTGTTATTATCACTTCAAATATTCAGTTAGCAGAAGCCCCAGCTAATGTACTGTTACCGAAAAGATCAACAGGCTTGTCTAGGGATTCAGTCGCTAATGTATCTCAAATTCTCACGGTCGATAAAACGTTCCTGGTTGAATGTATTGGTTCCCTACCAAACGACTTGCAGGAGGAGATAGATGATGGACTACGAACAATTTTGTTTGTATCTGTAGCAACGCCAGCTAACAAGTCGCTGTACCGGAACGCTGCAAGCTAGTCGGTTGAGTATTCAAAGCTACCTGCGTCCGGTAAGCTTGGTCGTTGGACGGCTCATAAAATACGGCTCATGAAATACGGCTCATGAAATACGGCTCATGAAATACAGAGGCAATCGCCCCCACACCCGCAGCTTGGAGGGCAGGTCATTCGACTGCTGCTGGCTGACGCACGCCTGCTAATTTGCCAGGAATGACCCACCACAGATTGTCTTCAATGGGTTGAATTGCTGGCTCTGCCATAGTTTTAGGCAGCCCAGGCTTAAATTACGCTTACAAAAAGTGAGCTTGGGCAAAAAGCTGTTGACGAGTCTGGGCATCGGCTTTGCGGTTGCACGGCACTTCCAGCAGGCGTATTCCTTCCGTAGGTAAGGGGTTGAGCCGCTGAATCAAATGATCCCAAGATGGAATGATTTCGTGCGCTACCTCATAGGTGCGGCAAAGCTGCGAAAAATCAACCGCTTGCGGGGTGGCAAAAAATTCCTCGAAGGGGGGATCAAATTGGGCAATCGGCAGCGCTTCAAAAATGCCGCCGCCCTCGTTGTTGATCAGCACAATGGTGAGATGCCCCCGAAATTTACGGCTGATCAAAAACCCGTTAGTGTCATGCAGTAAGGCTAAATCGCCTGTCAGTAAAACGCCGTGATGCTGATGGGCAACGCCTAGCGCGGTTGATAGCGTGCCGTCGATGCCGTTTGCGCCTCGATTGACGTAGGGCTGAATCGCTCGATTTCCTGGCTGCCAAAAAAACTCTAGATCGCGCACAGGCATACTGTTTGCGACAAACAGCGGCGTACCCGTTGGCAAATGTTGAGACAGCAACCAGGCAACGCCACCCTCAAACGGAAATGGCGTTTGCAGCAGCGCATCATCTAACTTCTGACGCATCTCGGTTTCAACCGTCTGCCAAAGCTGCAAATAGGCATCAGAACTGGGGGATGAAGCTGGTTCGATAGGTTGTTCTGACCAGTGTTCTGATAGACATTCTGCCCACTGTTCCACAGCACAACGAATATGCGTTGTTTTGCCATGCAGCGGGTCAAGATTGCGGTCGGTTGGGTCAATGATCCATTGCCGAGGCTGGGTTTGCTGTAGCCACTGCCGCAGCACTTTACTGGTGGGCATTTCACCGACTCGGATCACCCAATCGGGCGTCAGTTTTTCTGCTAAATCGGCGTTTCGCAACATCAGGTCATAGGTTGAAACCAAATGGGGGTTGAGAGCAGCGTAATTGCGTACCGGAGAAAGCGCTTCGGCTAGAACGGGAACTTGGACACTCTGGGCAAGTTGGGCAATCGCTTTGCAGTAGGCTTCCGGTGCTGACGGCTGGGCGATGCCGGCGATGATGGCGCGCCCTGCCTCCACCGAAAGGTGCCCCGTCGCATAATAGTCGAGGAAGAAAAGCGGCTCG
>JAAUQT010000134.1 GCA_012033495.1 Cyanobacteria bacterium RM1_2_2
CATTATAGAGTCGGGAAGTGGGAGCCATTGTTTTTGCTGTTAGGTGTGGTAACTTTCCAGCATAAATCAAGCTCTCCTTCCCTACTAGCCTGCCTTTCAGCCCCAAACAGTTTTGTCAGTCAACCAGGGTGATCGCGCAACTGCGGCAGGGGGAATAGAAGAGATGCAGGCAGGAGAACGATTCTCTCATTGATACCCAACTTCTCCAGTAAGATAGGAAGTATTTCAAACATCAGGCAATTCTCTGTGTCAACAGTTCCATGCTTTATGACAAACCCAACCGTTTCGTTCCAACAAGCCATTGAAATAGTAGAATCTCTTTCTCTAGAAGATCAGGAAATGCTGCTCGATGTTTTACTCAAGCGACTGACACAACAACGACGCAAAATTCTCATACAAGAGATTGCAGAAGTACGACAGGAATATGCTCAAGGCAATGTTCAGTTTGGTTCAGTCACTGATTTAATGGCGGAGCTTGACGATTGAGACAAATTGGTTGGACACCCAAATCGCTTCGTGCCTTCAAACGCCTTGTGCGGCAAAATCCTCAGTTGCGCCCTTTAATTGAGCAAACCCTTACCAAACTTGCTGAAGATCCTTTCCATCCCAGCCTGCACACTCATAAACTCTCAGGAGATTTAGCAGGAATCTGGTCATGTTCTATCGCGTACAAACAGAGGATCTTGTTTGAGTTTGTAGATACCCCTCAAGGCGAAGAAGCAATCCTCCTCCTAAATTTAGGTTCTCATGATGAAGTCTATTAATCGTGATTAAAAATTCTCTTAGAATTTAACTGATTTCAATCAAACGTTTCAACATCATCGGCAAACCGCGCAACTCTCGGATCATCCGGCGACGCAACAGATACTGGCATTGCAGGCAAGATAAACTGAAGAAAACTGATCTGAGAACTCTATGAAGTGGCGCGTTATCTTAGAACCTGATCAAGAAACTCAAGAATGGGCGATCTGGTGTCCAGAGTTACCAGGTTGCGTTTCATCTGGAGTCACCGAAACAGAAGCATTAGAGAACATTAAAGAAGCAATCGAACTCTATCTTGAACCTGAACCAATTGAACTCACCGAAGGCGCAATTGCCCGCGAGGTTTTTGTCTGATGCCCCGCGACTGACGGATGACGGCTGATCAGGTCGAAGCCATTTTAAGCCGCTATGGGTTCAAGCTAGTTTCTCAAAAAGGCAGTCATCGCAAGTGGCGAAACGTAGAGCGGAAGTTGCAAGTGATTGTTCCCTATCACAAAGGGCGAGATCTTCCACTCGGCACTTTACGCAACATTATGACTGCGGCTGATATTCCCAATAGTGAATGGAAAACTGAATAGCTGTACAGCAAATTGCAGCAAAGCAAACCGCCCAATCCGATCATCCAACGACGCAACAGATGATCGAGGCACTGCGGCAGGGGGAAAAGAGAGGTGGGGTAATCGAGCCACTACACTAGAAGAAACTACTCCACCATTGTTCAGCTTCTACGAACTATGCCCACGCTTGATCAGGTTCTTGATATCGCCCTCCAACTGCCGCTTGAGCAACAAACGATGCTGATTGAAATCATTCGCCATCGGCAAATTGAAGCCCGACGTGCAGAAATCGCAGCCCATGCTCAACAAGCAATCACAGCTTTCCATCAAGGACAGTTAACTCCGCAATCGGCAGAGACAGCAATCACAGAACTACGACAATTCCTCAGCGACGAAACAGAAGCATGAGGCAACTCATTCTCACCACTGGATTCAAAAGAGCCTTTCGCAAATTCGTGAAGCGGAATCCCCAGTCACAGAGCCAAATTGAAAACATCTTGAGCCAAATGCAAGCAGATGTATTTGCGCCTCAGTTAGGAACCCACAAACTTAGCGGTAATCTTTCTGGGTTGCGGGCTTGTTCCTGTGGCTACGATTGTCGAATCGTATTCTCGATTGAGAAAGATAAAGCAACTAACCAGGAAGTGGTTATTTTGCTCGATATCGGCACTCACGATGAGGTTTACTGAAGTGGAAGCGACCTAACTCTCCGACCATCCAACGACGCAACAGATGATCGCGCAACTGCGGCAGGGACAATGAGATAATATCTGCAACAGCCTGAAAGCAATCGGAGGAAAACCTAACGATGGAAAGCATCAAAATTAGGAAAACCATTCTCAGTGATTCGCTAGAACTGAGCGGTCTATCCCAGTTTCAGGGGCAAGAAGTTGAAATTGTCATCTCGCTAGTCGCTCCAAAATTTACACAGCCTGAGCAGAAAACAGGCTTCATGAAATTTGCCGGAATTGCAGCCCATGAAGCATCGCTACTGGAAGCATTAGAAAACGAAACTGTGGCAAATCGGAACCTGGATTTACAAAAACAACTTGACCTGTGAGAAAAGCAATCCTGGATACCAATATTATTTCTTACTTTCTTAGAGGAAATGACAAAGTCGTCAATCAATTGAGTCAATACAACCAGTTTTATGATGCCATCACCTTCTCCTTACTAACCTACTACGAGATCAAAAGCGGGTTGCTCTATAAAAACGCCAGCAGCTTGTTGAATCAGTTTGAACAACTAGCAGACGAAAGTGAAATCTTGCCGTTGAGCATTGCCACAATGGACATTGCCAGTAGTATTTATGCAGATTTGAGGCGACAAGGATTACTGATTCCACCGATTGATATTCTCATAGCGGCAACTGCAACTGCAATTGAACACAACTGTCTTCTAGTCACTGCAAATCTCCGCCACTTCACAATCATTCAAGATCTAGACTGCGCGAATTGGGCAGAGTAAAGACAGAGGACAAGATGTCCGCTATTTCCTACGGCAAGTAATCGAAGCAAAACAAATCGCGCAATCCGATCATCCGGTGACGCAACAGATGATCGCCCAACTGCGGCAGGAGGGATAAAGTGGGAAAATGATGGGAATGATCAACCTGAATTAACCAGATCAGGATGGTAGATCATGATCAAACGAGGCAATGCAGCAAAAAACAGAGATGAACACCCAACTGGTAGACTCTATCGTTCAAGTGATTTTGGCTTTATCACCCCAAGAACGCCTCCTCCTAGAAGAAAAGCTACTTGCCAATCTTCCCTATCCTTCCAATCAAGAACTTCTCCATCTCGCCGAACAAGGAAACGCCTTCGAGTTTCTTCACCATGAACCTGACCTCTACAGTTTGGAGGATGGAGAAGCAATCCAATGGCATTGAGCAAAGGCGACGTGGTTCTCGTCCAGTTTCCCTTCACCGATCTCAGCCAAACCAAGCTTCGACCTGCAATCGTCCTGTCGGTGAGCGCGGCTCTCAACGAAATAACGCTGTGCTTCGTCTCATCACAAAACATCAATCATTTAACTTCAGAAGAATTTGCCTTAAACAGCAGTCAGCCTGAATTTGCACAAACAGGACTGCGAGTTTCTTCCAAAGTGAGAGTCACACGTATGATTACCCTGCAACACCAACTGATTCAACGGCGGTTAGGTCAGTTGAGTTCTCAACACATCCAGCAGCTAAATACGCTTTTGATTCAAGCTTTTCAACTGACTATGTAACAGGTTATGCACGCAAAACAAACCGCGCAACTTTCCGCTCATCCCGTGACGCAGGCAGTGCTGGCAGAGCTTCGGGCAGCAAACGAGCAGTAACCTAGAATCGCTAGACGAAAAACCACGTCATGCCCGTCCTTTCAATGTTTTACGGCATCATCGTGGATACAGATTGGAACGCTGCCTAGCGCTCACGCTGCTCGAAGAACTCTCTTACAGCAAGTGATCGCCGCAAAACAAACCGCCCAATCCGACCATCAGATGACACAACAGATGATCGCGCAACTGCGGCAGGAGAAATAAAGAGATAAAGCATTGAGCCATTACACTTATCGTTCAGCTTCTACAAACCATTCCCACGCTTGATCAGGTTCTTGATATCGCCTTGAAACTGCCGATTGAACAACAAACGATGCTGATTGAGATCCTTCGCTATCGGCAGATTGAAGCCCGACGTGCAGAAATCGCAGCCCATGCTCAACAAGCAATCAATGACTTTCGTCAAGGACAGTTATCTCCACAGTCAGCAGATACCGCAATCGCAGAACTACGACAATTGCTATCAAAATCCGCTGATACCCCTCCAACATGTATTTGAGACAGCAGAGGAATCGAAATCGAGTGCTGTAGTCTAGGGAAATTCCCAGAAAGCAGAGGCAGGTATTCCATGAGTCGCACCCCAATCACCCAAAGACAGATTGAGAAAGCGATCGAGAAAAGCACAAAGCGAGTGATTGCCGAGAGTGGCATCAATCCTTCAACCCGCAGTGGTAGCAAAGAGTTAGAGCATCTCGTAAAGCGCTTGTCTAGCCAATCGGTCGCAGTCTCGCAGCCGCAACGCGATTAGGGGAGGAGCTAGGACAGAAGATTGTTGAGCTTTCCCAACAACTCGGCAAACAAAATCTCGATCAGGGTGTGGTGCGTCAATTAATCCTCAAAAAACTCGTGCCGGCTGTTCCAGAAGGTTTGGTCGATCCGCCGCCTGCCGCTAAACCCGCAGCAACTGCGAAAACGGCTCCTGCCGCAAAGCCGCCTACCGCAACGGAAGTAGAGCCAACAGAAGAGCCAGCAAAACCACCCGTTACGACTGCTCCAACACTCGCAGTAGAAGCTGAAGCACCAGATACGGAAGAACCAGATCTGGAAGAGTCAGACGAGGAAGAACCAGACGCAGAACTGCCTGTAGTCGCAGCCGAGGCAGAGATAGCATCTGATGAAGAGGATGAGGATGAGGATGAAGCAGCCGTAGCAGTGCAAGAAGAGGATGAAGATGAGGATGAGGATGAGGATGAGGATGAAGCAACTGTAGAACCTGAATCAGCAGCGGCTATTCTACCTGATGAGGATGAGGAAATCAGCGTAGAAGCGATTTCTGGATTAGAAGAAGATGAAGAGGATGAAGCAGCTTTGCCGACAGAGCCAGTTGGCGAAACAGCAGAAATTGAAGTAGATGATGATTCAGAAGAACTAGATGGAGATGATGTCGAAACTATTGTAGGTGAAAGTTTAGAAGGCGATGGATCAGTTGCCGAAGATAAGGGTGAAGATGATGAAGACGCAGATGAGAACGAATTACTAGCCGCAATTGCTGCATCTGACGAAGACGATACAGATGAATTAGTTGCAGTCTCTGAAGATGAGGATGAGGAAAAAGATCAAGAAGATGAGGAATCAATCGCAAATGAAGAAGACAGCGATGAAACAGAGATAGTCTCTGAGGATGACGAAGAAGATGAAGATGAAGATGGCGAGACAGTAACAACCTTGGTATCTAACGAAGACGAAGAGGATGAAGACAACGGAGAGGGGGATGAGGATGAGGATTTAGAGGATGAGGACTCAGAGGATGAGGACGATGATTTAGAGGATGAAGATTTAGAGGATGAAGATGAAGATTTAGAGGATGAGGACGATGATTTAGAGGATGAAGATGAAGCTGTGCCTGTTAAAGCAGGTAAGTAAGTCGATAGGTGCAATTCCGATCGCAAATGTGTTCGACTCCGCTCAACGCTTAAACTGCGGGCTAAGGTGGGGTGAGCGCAGCCGAACCCCACTTTCTGAGTTGAGTTGAGTTGAATTCACCGACTCAGCTTTGATTAATCAACCTTGACTTGTCTCACATTGTCTCAAATTCGGATGGGTAGGAGATCGCCTCTTCCATGTCTGACAACGCCCAAACAGCCGCCATACCCATCCTTGGTTAGAACAGGGCAAATAGGGGCGGACAGGATGCCTAAACGTATCAACGAGCGCAACAGCAACCAGCTTCTCGACGTAAAATTGAACAGCAGAATTGGCTGATCAAATTAGCCAAACTCAACCGTGACAACTGCTGTTTAATAGACTTAACGAAGTTTTGGGTACTCGATGTGCGTTCCTCCAATCATTTATCGGATTCATCACAACCCCAGAAGCGTAGACGAGGCTTCATTTTGAGTGTGCAAGGATGGCAGCGGTTGCAGGCTGCGGAGGTTTGCTCAGCGAGTCAAGATAACCAGAATAAGCCCTATACCCTAGAGCAGTTGAGTGAACGAACGGGGCTGAGCGTCAGAACCCTCACAAAAATCCGTCGTCGTCAGCAGCCCGTCGATCAGCCTAGTCTCGCTGCCTGTTTTGCGGCATTTGGGTTAGTGCTAGAAGCCGATGATTTGATCCGGCAAATTTCCGATGCTGATCCCACCCCAATCGCTGACCCCCCAGAACGTTTACTGCAAGTTCCCCTGAAAGGACAGCTACCCGTCGATTCTCTGTTTTATATTTATCGCGCTCCGGCTGAAACGCTGCTCACCCGCGAAATTGCCCAATCTGGCGCGCTAATCCGGGTCAAAGCACCGAAGCAGTTTGGCAAAACCTCGTTGGTGGCGCGGGGATTAGCACAAGCAGAATCAGTTGGTTTTCGTACAGCAGTGGTGAGTTTACAGCTAGCCGACAGCACGGTGTTTGGGAGCGTGAGTCAGTTTCTCCGCTGGCTTTGTGCCATGGTGACACGCAGTTTGGGGCTAGCCGATCGCGTTGAGGAATTTTGGAATCCGCTATTAGGCGGCAGCTATAGCTGTAACGACTACTTCGAGAGCTACCTACTGCCAGCCAGTGCAAGTCCTTTTCTGTTGGTGCTAGACGAAGTGAACGTTTTGTTTCAGTACCCAGAGGTTTCGGCAGATTTTTTTGGTATGTTGCGAGCCTGGCATGAGCAGTCGCGACACGATTCCGAAACCGGAGAATGGCAGAAATTTCGTCTCGTGCTGGTCTACTCAACCGAAATTTTTGTGCCGCTGCCCATCCACCAATCTCCCTTCAATGTCGGCTTACTGATTGAGCTATCTGGGTTTACCCAAGAGCAGGTACAGGCTTTGGTGACGCGATACCGCATTGCGTCTGCCGAACCCTACGCCGCTCAGTTGCTCAACCTGCTAGGCGGACATCCTTACCTGACGCAACTTGCCCTGTTCCATTTGAGCCACCAGCGGATTACGCTAAATGAGTTGATTCAAACAGTCGCCATGCCTAACAGTATTTTTAGCAGCCATTTCAATCAGCAATTTGGTTACTTAGAAGCGCACCCAGAGTTGAAAGAGGCGATGCGTCAGGTTGTATTGTCGCCAACTGGCGTTGAACTATACCCAACCATTGGGCTGAAGCTGCGAGGCATGGGGCTGATTCGCTTCCAAAATGAATTTGCCGTGTCAAGCTGTGTGCTCTATCAAAACTACTTTGCTAAGGTGTTGGGAAATTAACTGAGATACAGAATTTTTCAGCTTCCAAGCTTCTGTGAAAGTATTCGCGAAGGTATTTGTGAAAGCATTTATGAAAGTATTCATGAAAGCATCTAAGAACCTAATGTAATCGCTAAACTGATCCATCCATGCAGCACGATCCGCTGATTTCTTCTCAACTGAGCCGGTTTTATCAAGTCGGCGGCAGCCTACCCTCCAACGCGCCGACCTACGTGCAGCGACAGGCAGACGAAGACCTGTTTCAAGCGTTGTTAGCCCGCGAGTTTTGCTATGTGTTTAATGCGCGGCAAATGGGAAAATCGAGCTTGCGGGTGCGAACCATGCTGCGGTTACAGGAAGCAGGCGTGCAGTGCGGCGTAATTGATGTAACGCAAATTGGCATCCAGGATGTGACCCCCGAACGCTGGTATGCGGCGATTGTTGCTTTTTTGACCAAACGGTTTCAGCTTCGGCTCAATTTTATGGAGTGGTGGAGTGAACACACTCATCTATCATTGTAAATCGGTTAAATGAGTTTTTAGATACGGTTCTGCTCCGCCAAATCAAACAGCCCATTGTGATCTTCATTGACGAGATTGATAGCGTTCTTAGCCTCAAATTTTCCACCGATGATTTCTTTGCCCTAATTCGAGCTTGCTACAACCGCCGTGCCGATCAGCCTGATTATCATCGCCTCACCTTTGCCCTGTTTGGGGTGACAACCCCCAGCGAACTGATCTCCGATCTGACGCGCACGCCGTTTAATATTGGGCAGGCGATCAAACTTCAGGGATTTCGCCCCACCGAAGCTACGCCTTTACTGCCCGGATTGGCAACCCTCACGCCAGAACCGGAAGCAATCTTGAAGAGAATTTTGGACTGGACAGGCGGGCAACCCTTCCTCACCCAAAAATTATGCAGCTTGGTCGCTAAACTTCAAGATCCGCATCTGTCAGCCGCGCACCGAGTTGAAATTCGCTCACTCCCTTCCGAGCAATGGGTGGACTGGCTGGTGCAAACCTATATCCTCCACAACTGGCAAGCCCAAGACGAACCCGAACATTTGAAAACAATCCGCGATCGGTTGCTTTACAGCCAAGAGCGTACCGGGCGGCTATTAGGGTTGTATCAGCAGATTTTGTTGCGCGCCCCAGCAGTTGAACCTGATTTGCCGCAAACGGAGCAATTCACTGGCATTCTTGCTGACCAGAGCGCCGACCAAACCGAACTGATCCTCACTGGATTAGTCGAAAAGCGGGGCGGCTTTCTGCAACCGAAAAACCCGATTTATCAGCAGGTGTTCAACCTCGATTGGGTGATCAAACATCTCGCTAATTTGCGCCCTCATTCGCAGTCCATCAACGCTTGGATTGCGTCCGGCTACACTGACGAATCTTGGCTGTTGCGCGGGCAGGCATTGCGGGAAGTGCTGGCTTGGGCACAAGGAAAAAGCCTCAGCGACGCTGACTATCGATTTTTGGCAGCTAGTCAGGATTTTGATCGGCAGGAGGTGCAGAAAACTCTAGAAGCAGAGCGGCTCAAAGAAATTGAGGCTCGGCTAGCCTTAGAACGGCAGCGCGGCATTGAGCAACGTAAAAGCCTGCGCCGACAGCGGATCTTGCTGGGCATTGTGTCTTTGGCGATGGTGCTGGCTATCACGCTGGGAGTCGCAACGCTGCAACAGTCGCGGCAGTCGGCATTAAACGAAGTCAAAGCCATTGCCACCGCAGCCGAAGACGGATTTGCGGCTGACCGTCGGCTGGATGCGCTGTTTCAAACCATCAAAGCCACCCGACTGCTGCAAAAATGGGCAACTTCGATCCGGCGACGCAGGCGGCTTTGTCTCAACAGGTCAAAATTATGCTGCAACGGACGGTGCTGGATACCGATGAGTTTAATCGGCTGATCGGGCATCAGGGAGCCGTGCTCAGCGTTGCCTACAGTCCAGATGGGCAGTGGCTCGCCACCGTGGGCAGCGACAAAACGATCAAACTCTGGAAACCTGACGGAACGCTCGTTTGGAGCCGCAATCATGGCGCAACGGTGTATGGCTTAGGCTTTCACCCCAACAGCCAGATGCTTGCCGCTGCGGGGGTTGACGGAGATGTGACGCTGTGGAGTTTGGATGGCACGCTGTTAAAACCATTGCAGGGCAGCAATGCCGCGATTTGGCATGTGGCATTCAGTCCCGATGGTAAAACTTTGGCGACTGCTAGCGCTAACAAAACGATCCAAATTTGGCGACTCGATGGCACACTGCTCAAAACCTTACAGGGACACCAATCTGCCGTTTGGGACGTGGCATTTAGCCCTGATGGTCAAAGCCTCGCTTCCTCTAGCATTGACGGCATGATCAAACTCTGGTCAGCCGATGGCACGCTGCTCAAAACCCTCACCGAACACACCGGAGCCGTTTGGACGCTGGCTTTTAGTCCCGATAGCCAAACCTTGCTTTCGGCCAGCGCCGACCACACCCTCAAACTCTGGACACGAGCAGGAACCTTGCTGCGAACTCTGCGCGGACATGAGGCGGCAGTGATCGGCGCGGCTTTTAGCCCGGATGGTCAGAGTCTTGTCTCGTCCAGTGCTGACAAAACAGTGCGGCTGTGGGGATTAGATGGCACGCTGCTGCGGTTGTTTCGCGGCCACAGCACCATTATTCGAGATGTCGCCTTCAGCCCCGATGGCCACAGCATCGCCTCAGCCAGTGATGACACCACCGTGCGGCTCTGGCGCGTCGGTAAACCCTTTTTTCAGCAGCGCTATAACCATCTGGGCAGCGTTGGCAATGTTGCTTTTAGCCCCAACAGCCAGCAGGTGGTTTCGGTGGCTGGCTCCACCCTGAATCTGTGGCGGCGGGATGGGGCACTGCTCAAAACCGTCTCTCTGCCAGAAACCCAGTTTCTTGACGTGGACTTTAGCCCCACTGAGCCGATCTTTGCTTCGGCCGCGGCAGACGGTAAACTGCGGCTCTGGCATCAGTCCGGCGAGTTGCAAAGCGTTTTAGACGGTCACAGTGCCGCGATTCGCAAGGTTGCCTTTAGCCCCGACGGGCGTTCGTTGATTTCTGCCAGCGACGACACCACGATTAAACTTTGGCGGCGAAATGCGCAAAATCAATTTCAACTGCACAAAACCTTTGAAGGACATCAATCCAAGCTCTGGGATGTCGCGTTCAGCCGCGATGGGGCGTTTATCTGCTCGGTGGATGAAGATGGCGGCATTTGGTTTTGGCTAGTAGAAGGCGCAACCACCCCGCTGTTTCGCGCTTTGATCGATCACAATGGCCCGGTGTGGGGAGCCGTAATTAGCCCGGATCAGCGGGTGATTGCCTCTTCTAGTCGAGATGGCACGTTTCAATTGTGGGATCGCAACGGCTTTTTGCTGAAAACCCTTAAAGGCGGCAATACGGGCTTTACGCAATTTGCCTTCAGCGAGAATGGCGAAATGATTGCTGCGGTTGGCACGGATAACACCATCAAGCTATGGCAACGAGACGGTAAACTGCTGGCGACGCTCAGCGGTCATACGGCCAAGGTGGAAAGCATTGCCTTTAGCCCCGACGGAACGCTGCTGGCTTCTGGAGGAGACGATCGAACAATGATTTTGTGGAATATTCCGCAAATCTTGAATCTCGATGCCCTTAACTATGGCTGTGAGTGGATTGAGAATTATCTGAAAACTAATGCAACCATCGAAGCAGCCGATCGCGCTTTGTGCGCCAACCTCAACCGCTGAGGCAGGGCATCACGATCCCGTGATCAAGATCGGTGAGCCAACATGCGCTTGAGGAGAATCAACATCTTCTAGCGTCACCGCCACTTTTGTAATCAGGGTTTCAGAGCGATACACGTCAGGAACACTAATGGTTTCTGCAAAATCTCCTTGAGCATTCACCTGAAAAACCTCCGTCAAAATCGCGCTTTTATCATCGGTGGTCAGCGGTGCGCCTGCTTCCAAAACTGTCCATAAAACATAAACTTTTCCGGGCGGTGAGGGCGGCAAGTTGCTGACAATCAAATTGGCTTTCAGCGTATTCGGATCAACCACAACCCTAGCCGTCGCTGGATTGTTTGCGCTGGTTGCCCTCAGCGAGTAAGTCAGCATCTCAAATTGTTGTCTTTGCATTTGCACCGCTTGCAGCGTTTGCCACAGGCGATAATTGCTGATGCCCAAGGACACCAGTAAAACTGCGGCCGCAACTCCCATCACTTTGCCCCACGAAAAAGCTTTCGGTCGGGCTGCTGTAGCGATAGGCTGGGTCGATTGAACAAGTGTTGATTGAGTAAGCGTTGATTGAACGGGCAGCAGAACCGCAGAACGCAGGCGAGCCGGAGGCAACACCTCAGCCGGAGCATAAGCAAGCTCTAGGGCTTTTTGCATCCGTTCAACTTCGACCATCAGGGCTGGATTCTCTGCCAAAAGTTGCTCAAAAGTTTCAGCTTCCTCTCGATCAAGATCACCGAGGACATAGCCTGCAATCAATAGCTGTAACTGGTCTGAAGGCATCGAAGAAGCCATGACGATTCAACGTAGACTATTCAATGTAATCGGTGAGGGTTTGGCGCAACTTCAGCAATCCTCGTCGAGCGGTTGATTTAACCGTTCCCAAAGGCATCTGCAACTGCTCGGCAATCTCAGAATGGCTGAGACCATCGTAGTAGGACAGTCTCAAAACTTGCTGTTGGCTTTCTGACAATTGAGCCAGCGCCGCTTGAACTTCTTGAGATTGTTCCTGTTGAGATACGTATTCAGCAGGTGAATTGGATGCAACCATTTGGCTTCGATTCAATTGCCACCGATCCAGCATTTTTTGAGTCGTGCTCCGAGAACGAAGCCGGTCAATGGCCCGCGACCGAACCAGCACGGCAAGAAACGTTCTGAGTACGCCGCGTTGAGGGTCATAGCTGGATTTGCCCAAATTCAAAAAAATATCTTGGGCTAAATCCTCTGCCTCTTGTGCATCCTCCAAGACCTTGAGCGCTACCCCATACACCA
The DNA here is from genome assembly GCA_012033495.1 of Cyanobacteria bacterium RM1_2_2. GTDB lineage: Bacteria > Cyanobacteriota > Cyanobacteriia > Elainellales > Elainellaceae > Elainella. Next base: position 12,257 of record JAAUQT010000134.1, read on the forward strand.
ACCCAACATGGCGATCATAGAGCACAGATAACGCTGCGGTTTGCCCTGCTTTAAGTGCCAGAAACACTTCTGCATCTGTCTGTTCCAGTAGAGGTCGGTCAGGATGATCAAATTGCTCATGCTGCATGGCATCAATACGAAACGCTGAAGGGCTGATTTCAAGCAAAGATTGCTGGCAGGATCTCACCTCAACACACATCGAGTCTTTGATGATTGGGATTGCCACCCATCAGCCGCTGAGAACTCCGGTGAAACCTCTTCGCCAGATGCTAATTTTTCCGTCGTTAGAAAAATAGAAAATGAAGCAACCGTAACCTGTGGCAGTCAGTTTTCAATTCGGTAATCATTTCATCTACTGATTTGATCTATTCGATGTAAACAGACGGAAGTAAAGCGACTGAAAGAATTCTTTAACTGGAAAGGCTAGATAAGTGAGCGGATTAACCGTGATGACAATATTCCGAAAATCTCGTTTTGCCAAAGCCACAATCGCCCAAGCAATCCAGCGAGCCGACATCACCCCATAGGGATTAAGCTGGCTCTTAAACGGCCCCAACACCAGCTTACGAATAATACAAGGCGCATCTAGCCGCCGTAACGTTATTAAATCTCCTAATGTTCTTTTCGACAGTTCATACAATGGGCTAAACGCCGGATTTACCTCGGCTTCTGAGGTGTTGATCCAAAGTTCTTTCGTGGCTCGATCAGCAGAGGTGGTCACGGTTGCCAGAAATAATTCTGCTAGCTGCAACGTCGAAAAGGTGTTCACCTCATAGGAGGTGAACACCGCCGCCGCCGAACGATCGCCATATACATTAATGCCGTGATTAATCACGAGAATATCGACCTTTTTCAACCGACTGACGAGATCTGCCTCAGCCCCGATCTGCCAGTGTAAAACCTCAACTCCCGGCTGAAAGTTAGCATTTTGATTTGTTGTTAGGGCAACCACCTTCGCCCCTTGCAAAGCGAGTTCTTCAATCAATGCCTGCCCCAAAGTGCCAGAGGCTCCGGTAATGGCGATGACTTTTTCCTTTACAGATAGGCTGGTTCCTAGCATTTTGTCGAGGAGGGTTGAGTGTCCGCTGAAGTAGGCGTTGCTCTCATCAAAATGGTGACGCCAGTGATAGGTCCGATTGACCGTCCACAGGGAAGGAATCTCGACCAACGCTCCGGGCTTGTGGGTCAAATCGGTTTGCAGCAACAGACCTTGCGAGCGAGCGATCGCCGGAATCAAGAAGGCGAGAGAGTAGAGACAACCCAACCAGATGCCAACATTTTGGATGAGAATGGCAGCTAAAGCAGCGACGCTCACCATCACAAAGGATTCAGGAATATCGTTGTAACGCTGTGCTTTCTTGTAGGCTTCCAAACTGGTGATCGTCAAGTCGCGCCGGTAGGCTTTGTGATGGAGGAGATGAAACCGCTGTAAGGGTTGCCAATAATGCCCCGCTAGGTGATAAACATCCCGTACCAGTTCAACACCCACGATGGAAACCAATCCCCACAGTAATTGAACCCATAGTTGGCTGGATAGCAGGTTAAAGTCCATTCGACTGAGCATTTCCTTTTAATAAATCCTTAGCAAGTGTAACCCGATGTGTAGATTGACAAAAGACTTATTAATTCGGCAAATATCGTGCTGCTGTCGATTTGGGCTGTGCCGCTTCCGATTCCGTGGGCAGGAGCCGAAGCATGAAGGCATACAAAACGTTCTGCTCTACGTCGGGATCTTGCCTTAGCCAACAGCATTTGTTTCAGCAGTCTCCTGTTTCAGCAGTCTACAACCTGGGAAAGAAAAGAACGGTCAGGATTTTCAGCCTGAATTCGGCACAGTTGACGTAGACCAGCAAGCAGGTGATAGATACTAAAGCCTATTGAACTTAATGCTATGGTTCCTGATTTTGCTCCAGGAATTGCTGATCAGATTGAGTAGCAATTAATTCTACGGAAATGACAGCAACGGGCTTAGGATCGTAGGTTTAATCAATCCGTAAACTGGACGGGCAGGTTGAGCAGATCAATGGGCATCCGGTGATCGATTTGACCACAAAACCCGCCCCTCCCCACGATCGAACGGATTGAATTCCCATTCCTTAGTGAACTAAACGTCCCCAACCAGCGCGGTAATTTTTGCTGAGATTTCTGGGAAACCCTCTCCCTCGGTACGGGCAGGTTTTGCAGACGAATCATCTCAGAAACGTGAGACTTGGGACAAACCTGCCCCTACATGGTGACAAATTTTTCCCTCTCCCTCGGTAATCAGGC
>JAAUQT010000335.1 GCA_012033495.1 Cyanobacteria bacterium RM1_2_2
GAGTTCAACCCAAATCAGTGAGCGGTCGGTCGTAGTCCATCTCGAAAAGGGTTGCCCTTCCTGGTCTTTGATCACCTTCGGCTCCTTTGAGAACTTCCGTGCCCGTAGCTTCCCGGTAAACGTTGCCTTCAGCGGTGGGAATCGTCAGCCGCCCGACTAGAAACAGCCGCTCGCTGCTCAGATCAATGCTTCTAATCTCCCACGTCCAGCCGGGGGCGTACTTGTCGAGGATTCTATTCGCCGTGTACCAGGGAATATAAAACAGCGTTGCGCCGCCCTGTCTTCGAGATGCCAGCACCGATTTGGGTAAGGGTCGGCTCAGGGCGAACTGGATCTGGCTCAGCGTCCATTCACCAGGCATGGAGGGTGGGGTGAGGGGGTTCGTTATTGGCTCAGTCGTTTGCATCGCAGTTGAAGTGGCAGTTGAAGTGAGTGAAAAAACAAAGCGATTGAGAAAAAAGGGCATCGACTTCAAAGAAATCAAAGCGATGCCCCACTGCTTAGAGAAACATGACGTTAGGATTCCGCCTAATCCGGTGGCGCTATCTGCTGGCTTAAAATTCGCCCTGCGTCATCAGCGGGAAGCTGCCGAATTCCAGACAGGTAGCCTGCGAGATAAGCCTCATCTTTCCATTCCGGCAGTTTTCCCAAAAGCGCATCGTTGCAGCCGTTGCTGTACCAGGATTCGGCAATCCGCTCCTGCTGTTCATAGCGAGTTTGCATCAGGGCGTAGGGGTCGTAGTGCATTGGCTTAGCCCTCCGTTCGCAGTTGGGAAATCGGCGTGGGGTCAAAGTAAAGGTCGCGTTCAATCGGCAGCCCCAGAGCGCCACGCAGAGTTTGCAGTTCTGCAAGGCTGAAGTAACCCAGTTCTTCCTCATGTCCGCGCACCAAGCCAAAGCAGAGATCCTCGCCGTCAAAACTCGGTAATAAACCAACTCCAGTTGGCGTCGGGCGTAAACAGCCTCACGTAGGCGATTGCATCGGTCGTTTTTTGGGCGTGAAGCGGCGGAATTTGGGCACGAATGCTAGGGGGTAAAAGTTCCATATGCTAAAAACCGACAAATCGATAAAGGGTGAACATAAAAGGGAATGACTGGGGTAACTCTGCGCTACCCCAAAGCGAAATTTAGGCGGCGCTGCTGGCGTGTAGTTCCATCGCGGCAATTTCCCGACGAGCCTCTAGCTTCAATAGCGAGAATTGATTCCTCAGCAGGTGTAGTTCGATGTCGAGTCGTTCGCGTTCAAACTGGGCAGTTTTGAAATCGATTGCGGCTTTGGCATAGTCCAGATCCGACTGCTGGAGTTCGAGCCGTCTGGCTTTGCGTTTGGTGTCGTTGGTCAGACTGGCATCACTTACCACTTGCTTTTCAATTTCGAGGGAGAGAATCGCCAGGGTATCTTGCAGCCCCAGAACCGTCTGATCCAGCTTCAGGATTTGGCGCTGAAGTTTAGCAATCGCCTGCGGGTATTCGTTTAGCTGCATTGTTTGAATGTCCTTGTTTTGGTGAATTGAGCATTGGGAAATCAGCGGGACACCGAAAACCGATGCCCCAGCACACGAAAACTTAGGCGACGACGCTATCTGCCTCAGCGGGCGTGTGGGCAGGCTTGAGCCGAGAGAGCGCATGGGTGAAGCTGTGGCGGTTGAAGGCAAAGGAAATATCACCCTCAATGCAGTGGTAAAGCGCATCATCCGCTAGCTGTTCAATCGAAGCCTCTAGCCAATGCATTAACGCCTTCTCTAAATCATTCACGCTGTAGTGCAAACCCAATTCACGCTCCAGAAACGCCTGAACTTGTGGAACAACCGAAGACAATGTTTGCTTTGCCGTATCAGAAACGTAGATATTCATGTAACCAAAAATCAAATTCAACATATCTAGATTATAGCTCAAAAACCATAAAAATTGTACTAGAAAAGCTATAATTAAAGCAGTTGAATGATTGATTTTTGATATGTCCAATTCCGTTCGCTTTACGATTAAACCCCTGCCCACAGGCATTATTTACGTGCTGCAAGTCCGCAAAAGCTGTGAGGCTGCTGTTGCTGAATCATGGCTCGCAGATCGCGGTATTCAGACGACTTTCAAGCTGCGGGGCTGGTGGTATGAGGCAAGCTGGCAAGATTCCCCTGCTGCTCAGGAAGTTGCTCCGCTGCTGCAAGCCCGCGCGAGTGAGGAGAGATAAGCCATGAATTCAGTTCCTTATAGCTTAATTGCTGACATTGCCGATCAATTCAACGCCGTAGATTGCGTGTGGCGAGAAAGCGAGCGCAGCTTCACCGGGTTTGTAGCAGAAGTTTGGTTTGATGAACTGCCGAGCGAGTTTGCGATCAAGTGGGCGGAAGTGGTGGGCTATGCGGTGAAAGTGCGGCGCGTGGATCGGGGAGTCGCTAGATTTGCGGTGAGTGTGCCCTGCGTGGTTTGATGCAAAAAGAGTGCTAGGGGGTTTCGGCTTCCTGGCACTTGCGGCAGTCTTGCGCTCGGTTGATCAGTCCAATTTTAGTCCAATCCCTTCTGGATGAAGTGTGTACTAGTTGCAGTGTTATTTCCTTAAAAAAGCGCACTGAATTGCATCGCAAGATGCTGAAACAACCCCGACCGCTTCTAACACCCTATCATTGCGAAGTTTGCTTATTTGTTCTAATCGAAGCAGCCAAACACTGATTGCTATTCCGAACAACGTCAATACCATCGTCACGCTGGATGCTGCGGCAACTAAAGGAGTAAGGGTGTAGCGGAGGTTGGGCCAGATCACCTTGGGGAGGGTTTCGATCGCAGGTGTACTTAAGAAGAGTGCAATGACAAACTCATTCAAAGAGATAATGAATGCCATAATTGCACCAACGAGCAAAGCTGGAGCAATGACAGGTAGCGTAATTCGACGAAAGGTTGTGATTGCGTTCGCCCCTAAACCACGAGCAGCGTGTTCTAAATCAGGATCAAGGTCTTTTAGCGCTGCCTGAATAACTAGAAACACGACGGGCATACTCCAAAGACTATGCC
>JAAUQT010000135.1 GCA_012033495.1 Cyanobacteria bacterium RM1_2_2
ACCAGGAACGCCTGATCACGCTATTGCACAACCTCGGACTGGTGCTCAACTTCCGCGATCACCCCATTCTGCAAAACAACGCCGTCCTCAAGCCCGATTGGGTCACAACTGGCATCTACGCTCTGCTCAGCGACGAGGATCTCAAAACCGTCAGCAAAGGCATCCTCACCCCCGCCCACCTCAGCCGCATCCTCGACCCAGAGCGCTATCCCGCCAATCGCCACTACTACCTCACCGAGTTGATGCAGGAATTCCAGCTTTGCTTCCCGCTCGAAGAACCCGCCACCTTTCTGATTCCCGGACTCTTGCCCAAAGAAGAACCCGAAACCCACCTCGAAGACGAAACGCTAGAGTTCCAGTATCACTACCGCATTTTGCCCGACAGCGTGATTTCGCGGTTCATCGTTTTGATGCACCAAAAAATCTACAGTCACACCTCTGGCGCACCGGCGTCATGCTGGTCTATCAGGAAGGCAACGAACAGAACTTAGCCCGCATCAAAGCCGACCCTGCCGACCACAAGATTTTTATTTCCATTAACGGACGCGCCTCCACCCGCCGCTCCTTTTTGCTATTGATCCGCAACGAGTTTGAACGAATCCATCGCGCCTTTGCCAACCTCGAAGTGAGCGAATGGGTTCCCGTTCCCGACTATCCCAACCATCCGCCGCTCGACTATCAGGAGCTAATTGGACTGGAAGCAATGGGCGAACGTGAGTATCCCATCGGCAAACTGCGGATTAAAGTCAATCTGCGCCAGTTGCTCGACGGCTACGAACCCATCGAAGTCCGACAAATGCGGCGGTTAGGCGAGCGAGACGAAGCGCGATTCGAGTATCACCACTATTACGGCGACGTGATTCGCGGCGATAAAGTTGGCAACGATAAAGTGGGCAGCGATAAAATTGGGCGCGACAAAATCGAGCAGTGAGGGAATCAGTCAGGCAAAATGCAGTTTGAATGGGATGAGGACAAGAACAATCGCAACTTTAAAAAACACGGTGTCCGGTTTGAAGAAGCTGCTACGGTTTTCCTTGACCCCAACGCACTCACTCTTTTTGACACCACCCATTCACACCACCCATTCAATTGACGAGAATCGATATATCGAGATTGGCTTCTCGTCCAGAGGCAGACTGCTTCTCGTTATTTACACAGAGCGCAATTCCCGCATTCGGCTGATTAGTTCTCGATTATGTACCGCAAGCGAGGCGAGACGTTATGACCAAGACTAATGATCAGGATGACGACATGCGATCTGAATATGACCTTAGCCAGTTGGGTCGCGGTGTACGGGGGAAATATGCAGAAACGATGCGCCAAGGCTATTCTGTGACGGTTCACCACGAAGATGGAACCTCAACTACTCGCTATGTGCCACCCAGTAATTCTATGAACGCCAATCAAAATCCGAACGAGAAACAATACATCTGGCACGGCGATCGGGTCAGTGGTGACAAAGTAATGGGCGACAAAGTAGGCGGTGACAAGGTCATGGGCGACAAAATCACCAATTACAACAGCCCGAATCTCGCCCAGGCTGCCAAAGAGATCAAAGCCTTACTGGAGCAGTTAGACCAAGACTACGACCGCACCACCCCTAGCGGACAAGCCATGATCAGCGCTAAGGCCATTGAATCGATTGAAAACAATCCAACCCTAAAAGCCCGTGTGGTCAATGCGCTGAAGGAAGGCGGCACCACTGCGCTGGAATCTGCAATCGATCATCCGGCTGTGAAGCCTGTAGTGGCGATGCTGAAAGGCTTCATGGATGCGAAGTAAGCCCGACCCCAACCTAACAAAAAACTTATGTAAACCCCACAGCGGAAATATTATCCGAACTGCGAAAATTACGTTATAGATTAATATGTGTGATCTCCAGATGTAGCGGCTAGGATGACGAATTTTGCTCAGCCCACTCTACATCGGTATGTGCATCGCTTTGTCAAATTTAAAAATCTCTAAACAATTCGCGCGTTTCCTGCTGTGAGCCAATCATCGTCCAAGCATCAGTTTATTCGGCTAGCCATTTTGAGCCTGCTTCTGCCCATCAGCGCCACAGGTTTGCTCGGCGCGTTGCAATATTACTCTTGGGGTGGAGCCGTTACCCCGATGTCGTCTACGTTGCTGAGTGAAGGAGCCAAAACGCTCGACATTCAAGCCCTCGACCGGCTAGTAAACCGAATGAGCGGCAGACCTCAGCTTCAGCCGTTGCCCAATCCCAAAACAGTCTGGGAATGCGAAGTGGTGGTGATTGGCGGCACGCTGGGCGGCGTTTCGGCGGCGGCACAGTCCATGCAGGCTGGCGCCCAAACCTGTTTGATTGAGTTGGCTCCGTGGCTAGGCGGACAGATTAGCTCGCAGGGAGTGTCGGCAATTGACGAGTCGAGCGCGATGCAGGCGGCGCAGAATTTTGGCGAAAGTTGGATCGACTTCAAACAAACGATTCGAGCGCAGCCGGTCGAACTGCCCGACTGGACAGGCGTTTCGTCTGCGTCAGTGTCAAGTTTGAATAGTTGCTGGGTGGGTAGCCTCTGTTTTTTGCCGGAAGTTGGAGCTAGCGCTGCTGAGCAATGGCTAGACGAAGCGGCTGAGTTGGCTCCGAATAGCCGTTGGCAGACTTCAACTGCTTTTAAGGGCGCTGAGTTTGACCCGACCGGACGCCAAATTACGGCGGTGTATGCCGTGCAGCGGATTCCGAAACAAGCTGACTATGTGCCGCTGGGTCGCCCCTCGAAGGAACTGCCCCTCTGGTATTCTTGGTCTGCCGATGACCAGTTTGAGAAAGTACCGATGCGGCTTCAGGCTCCGGCGGGCAAGCAAATGATCGTGATTGATGCCACCGACACCGGAGAGCTAATCGGCTGGGCAGGTATTCCCTATCGGCTCGGCTCGGAAGCTCGCACCACCACCAGCGAATCGTTTGCACCACAGCAAGACAACCCCGACTGCACGCAAGCCTTCACCTATCCGTTTGCGATGGCCATTTTGGATGACCAGGGTGAGAGCTATGCCTCCCTGTCCCAACTCCAGCCCGACTATTCTCGCGCTGAACACCGCAAAGATTTTGATCTGCAAGGCTTTCCAATGTTTCGGGGAGCGAGTGTGTTCAACTATCGCCGCATTGTCAGCACCACATCCAGCGATCCGCGCACCAGTACGCCTGCCCCTGGCGACATCACCATGATGAACTGGAACCGGGGCAACGACTGGACGCTGATGGACCCGCCGCTGATCCTGAACGAAAAACGGATCGATGCCACTGGACAGCACGAAAACTGGATGGGTGGGCTGTCTCTCAGCGCTCTGCGTCATGCCGAAGAACATGCCCTGCTGTTTGCCGAATGGCTGATGGAAACTCAATCGAGTCCTGGCTTGCCGCTGGCGTTTTTGGCAGGACAAACTGCACCCATGGCAACGAACTCTGGGCTGAGCATGATGCCCTACATTCGAGAAGGCCGCCGGATTCTCGGCCGACCTGCCTACGGTTCGGCTGACTTTATGATGCGGGAACCCGATTTGCGCACCGATATGCGAGGCGGCCGCGATTTTACACCAACTGCCGTGGCGCTCACCCACTACCGAATTGACATTCATGGCTGCCGCTATCGCAATTGGTCAGAGTCTTGGGAGGCGAGCAGCGCGCCGTTAGAGGATGAAACCCACATTAAGCCAATTTACATTCCCCTGGAAGCCCTGATCCCTCAAGGAGTTGATAACCTGCTGATTGGCGGTAAAAGCATCGCTGCCAGCCACATTGTCAATGCCGCAACCCGTGTACATCACGGCGAATGGGTAACTGGCGGTGCGGCGGGCGCAACGGCTGGATGGCTGGTCAAGCAGCACCCTGACCGTTTACCGACAAGCATTACTTCGGCACAACTCGTTCCAGAACTCCAGAAGCACTTACGTCAACAGGGTTTGCGATTGGAATGGTAGGTTTCGGCAGGTTTTGGAGGATGGCCAATTTTTAGACGTTCTCTTGGGTAAGAAAACATTGCAATAAGTAGGTGGACAAAATGAACGGTCAGATGCGTTGCGGCTCTGCTCAATGCGCCAACCTTCAGCATTCGATCGGTTGAGCGCAGTCAAACAGTGGGTAGGGGCGGGTTTGTGGTCAAATCCATGGCAGGGTGCTCATTGATCTGCTCAACCCGCCCGTACAGGTTACGGATTGATTCAATTGATTTCCTAATGCTCCATTGCATAGATATCCTGCTTTAGGTATATAGTTTGGCAGGATTTCAAAGGTTTATGTTGTTGATGTAGCTTTGAACCCATGAGCAATTTTGAGTTCTGAAGACTGTCTGTAAAGAATGGCAAGAATAATGAAGCAGTTAATCAATTATGATTAAAGCTTTCTTATTTCTCCAGAAACTCGACAAAACCTAATTAAAACAAGGAGTGCTCGACAATGTCTTTTTACAGCAAAGTGTTAGCTGGTGTGACGATTGCGCTGGTCGCAGGTTTAGCCGCCGCCCCAACCTGGTGTTGCTCTTCCTGAACAGCAGCCCAGCGATTTCCGCCTGAGCCAGGAGAACATCCCTCCTCGAGAAGGCATTCCGCAACTGAATACCACCGAAGTGCGCGGCAGAATTACCCGAATCGACGATGACGAAGTAGAAGTGCGGTTAACCGACGGCGAAATGCGCACCTATACCATTTCTGAAGCAGACCAAGAGCGCAACAGTTTAGAGGTTGGCTCAGATGTGGTTCTGAGTGTACGCGGCGATACGGTCGTTGCAATTGGCTCTGCGTCAACCACTACTGGATCAATGGAGGCTGAGTCAATGCAAACGGGTGAACGCTCTTCATCTTCTAGCTCTTCAAGCACAACCATTCGTCGGGAGACCACCGTTCAGCAAACTCGTCCTGCTCCTGCTCCGGCAGCAGATCCGGCACCCCAGCCTGTTCGAGGGCTATGGTAGTTGGGCTGAGGCAATTCTGACTTGGGCGCTGACTTAAGTTATCCAGCCTGAATGAAGGGCAAGGCATTGGCGACGAGGTGAACGGTTTCCATCCCTCTGAAGCCAAATGCTTTGCCCTATCGATTCGCGTGCCTGATAAATTTGCTTGATTAGGACTTCCGCCCTTGAAGCTGGAAATCTCCATCTTCCCTAACCCCTTTTCGAGGAGTGAACTTCTAAAGCCTCCTTTTTGTAGACGCGAAGCGGCTTCCCGCAGGGTAGGGATTGGGGGATCTCTTCTGCGTAAGTCCTATTGACAAAGAAGCGTTTCAAAGTTCTGCCCGAATCGTGAAAGAATAGTCTCCACCTGGCTCAAGCTGGTAGTCACATTGTTCTAGGAATCGGGACAACGGTTCTTCAATCAAAGCTCGACCCAAGGAAGGCTCTAGAGAAAGCTGCCCTTGCTTAAAGCGCCATTCAAACTGCCACTCGAATTCGCTGGCCCGCACTTCTCCCTCAATTCTGCCCTGATGCCAAGATTGATGGGTAATGCGGACGTAGGCAGTTGTTTGAGGCAAGCGCTTACTCATAGCCTGGCGGGTAGAAGTCGCAACAAGATTACAGCAGATCCTAGCTTAGCGTTTGGAGGCAGGTCGGGCGTCGGGTTCATGTACCCATAGCACCAACCCTTTGGGAATGCGGGTCAGCAACACCAAGTTACCTCGTTGAGCGATTAGATCGGCTTTCTGGCGAGCAATTTCTACCGTTGGGAAGAACTTAACATAGGCGTAGTAGCGTCCCTCATAATAGATTGCGCTAGTCGGAGTTGGCGTATCGGGCAGCAAAATGTGGCACCGATCGACTAGCTTCTGCGAAAAGATTGGGGTTGGCTCGTTCACAATACTGCTTGGTTGGGGTGAAGTAGGGCTGCTTGGCATAAGATGCTACAAATTAAGGGACAGGATTTAAGGACAACGGTTGGCAAGAATTGATTTCTGAATCGAATGTAACGAAAGTTTGCGATTTCGCCAAGCGGCAAAGTACTCAATAATTGCGCCAATGCCAATGGATATTTTGGAAACCCTGACCACAGATTACAAAAATTTCCCTCAAAATCAGACTTACCACATCTATGCCCAGGATGTTTACTTCAAAGATCCCTTAAACGAGTTTCGCGGGCTGGATCGTTACAAACAAATGATTCAGTTGATTAGCACCTGGTTTTTGCAGCCTCGGCTGGATTTACATCAAATTCAGCGACAGGGCGCTCAGATTAGAACTGACTGGACGCTCAGTTGGACGACACCCCTCCCTTGGAAACCTCGGATTGCGATTTCTGGTTGGAGCGAATTGCAGCTAAATGCTGAAGAGCAAATTATTGCTCATATCGATTACTGGCACTGTTCCCGCTTCGATGTTCTCAAGCAGCACTTTTCAAGCACGGCAACAGCACCGTGAAAGTTGTTCCTTGATGCAAAACACTGTTGACCTGAATTTGCCCCTGATGGTTGTCTACAATCACTTTAGCAATGGCTAAACCTAAGCCGGAGCCTGCTCGGTCAGATCGTTTGCTTTGGGCTAGCTGATAAGAGCTTGACTGCTGAGCGCCCGAAAGGGACGAACGCGCCGGATCAACGCGGTAGAAGCGGTCAAACAGATGGGGGATTGCTTCAGTCGGAATGCCGATTCCGGTATCCTGCACCTGCACTTGAAGCAAAAAGCCTCCCGCGATTTTAACCCGCTGCAAGCTAACCCGAACACTGCCGCCTTTAGATGTGTACTGCACCGCATTACTAATCAAGTTAGTAAACAGTCGCGTCAGTTGATCTGCATCTCCATTCACGGCAAAGTTGAAAGCGCTGCTTTGCTTTTTCTCGCTGCCTGCTTCTGCTGACTCGCTGATTTGAAATGCCACCATAACGCCCTTGTCATCGGCAATTGCCTGCTGTTCTTCCACCACATCTTGCAGCAGTTTGTCGAGCAATACAGAACTCACCTGCAAAGGGGTGATGCTGTCTTGGCGGGCTAGAAACAGCAAATCATCCACCAACCGACCTAAGCGCCGAGTCAGGCGTTCAACCACGCGAAGCTGATCTTGCTGAAGGGAAGGATCGGGGTCAGCGAGCGCCACCTGCACATTGGTTTGAATGACGGCAATTGGGTTTCTCAATTCGTGGGAAGCATCTGCCGTAAACTGTTTAAGCCGCTGATAGGAGTCACGAATTGGAGCAATTGCTAAACCCGACAGCAGCCAACCAATCGCCGCCACTGCACCCAGCACCAACACCACACCAACACTGAGGTCACGAATTAACTGCCGACTGGGTTTCGTGACTTCAAACCAAGGATGGCTGACTCGCAAATATCCTAGCGTTTGATCGTTTAGCTGAACGCGCTGGGTGATTTGTCGCAACGCAAAATTTACCGGAAGTTCTAGTAGGTTATCGTCATCACTCTGATCATCGGCGTAAAGATTAGCGTAGACGGTTTTACCGCTGCTATTGAAATCTAGAGGGACATCCAGCGGTGCAGAAAAAGTAGACCAAAGTAATTCTCCGGCTGGGCTGAACCATTCTAAATCAATGTGATCATCTTCTACAGCAGCAGCATGGTCAGGAAAGCTTGCTTCTAAATTAACCCGATGATCAATGACTGAAGGTTTCGCAAAGAAATCTGTATTTGCTTCTGAATGAGTTGCTTCTGAGCTAATCGACTCTACAACTAGGGAGCGCTGCACAACTTCTACAACATGATTTAGAGTGTCATCAATTCGTTCAACTAACGTATTACGAACATACAGATAAAATCCAGTTGCAAATAGAAGCAATAACACCGCAGTCACGCCTGTGTACCAGAGCGCTAAACGTTGACGAGTCGTCTGAAACATACAAAAACACTTAACCCTAATGCAAAGGTCAATCCTAATCTAGCCTCATTCAAGCACAAAAAAAGGGGGCATTTTCACCCCCCGTCTGCTACTTCAATCGACTCGAAACCTAAGCGACGTTAAAATCAAGCTTGGCTGAGCGCTAACTTGGCTTCAACTCAGCCGATTTCCACACTAATCAATTGCTTTCTTAACTTCATCTTTGACGTTCTCAACCGAGTGACGGATTTCAGCTTCGGCTTGCTTTGCCTGCCCTTCAGCTTTCATCTTGGGATCACCCATAACTTCACCGGCAGCTTCCTGTAATTTACCCTCAATGTTCTTAGCAGTTGCCTCGATTCTGTTCTCAGTGCTCATTGTTTTTCCTCCAGAGTGGTTTGAATTTTTCCTAAACCGATTACATCCAATCAGCTTTTGCTGATATTGCTTCAATGGTTAAACCGGACTGTCAAATTCATAACACTAAGATACAGTGATCCACTAGGAGACTCTTCTGCCTAATGAGGGATATATTCCTCTGTGCGTCTAGCTCTGCGCTTAGTCCCATAGATAGAGGAGTTACCACAAGTTGGCAATTGCCCCTGAATTTTTTACTTCCATAATCTTCAAAATCTTGTTTTTCTGATTGAACGCCTAATTTCTAAAGCAGTAGATTTTAAGTAGAAGAACCCGCTGTTTGACTACGCTCAACCCGCCGAATGCTGAAGGGTTGAGCGTTGGGCGGAGCCGAAGCACATTTTACAGTTCATTTTGTCCATTTATAGCTGTCGCCAGGTTGCTGAGGACATTGGTATGAAAGGGGGGTTCACCCCTGTACCCCGTCCTAAACCAAGTGACTATAGCTGTACTTAGAAATTAAGAGTTAAATCAAATCAGGAATTCTAGATGCTCGCCTGTTTGGGAGTGCAAATCATTCAGAGTGCCTTGCAGGTTTGACTGCCCCTCCTCTAGAAACACAATCCATTCGGCGAGTTTAATCACTTTAGGGCGATGGCTGATCAGAATCGTCGTTTTGCCTTGCCGATGCCTCAACAGCGTACTCAGCACCTGCGCCTCACTGACGGGATCGAGTCCTGCGGTGGATTCATCCAAAATCAGAATTGGCGGCTGATAGAGAATCGCCCGCGCCATTGCGAGCCGTTGTCGCTGTCCACCAGACAGGTTAGAGCCAAACTCGCCCAAAATTGTTTGATACTTTTCGGGTAAGCGGCTAATAAACGGATCGGCTCCCGTCATTTGGCAAGCTTGGACAATTTGCTCGAAGGTGGCGTGCGGATTACCAAGTCGGAAGTTGTCGATAATAGAACGGCTCCAAAAATGCGAATCTTGCGGAACAAGCACCACTTGCTGACGAATGCAGTCTATTGATAAATCCGCTAAGTTGTAATGACCAAGTCGCACGTTACCGGATTGGGGCGAATACAGTCCGGCGAGGATTTTGGCTAGCGTGCTTTTGCCACAGCCCGACTTACCAATCAGCGCTGTGACTTGCCCTCCGGGAATGGTCAGGGAGAAATTTTGTAATAAATCGACTCTACCAGGATAGTTGAAATTCAAATCTGTACAAGTAATCTCGGCTGTATCTGAAACCGTTGCCCAAGCTTTCTTCCAATCGTTCTGATTCTCTGGTGTAGCAGTAGTCACTTCATTGAGTCGAATATTTGCTGTTTCAACCCGTGCCCAATCATCTATAACATCGACCAACTGATCGATTAAATCTGTGATATTACGATTCAAGGTTGTAAACGCCAGCAGTTGTCCAATTGTTAGCGTTTGGTTGATCACCAATAATCCACCTAATCCTAAAATCATTGCACCGCCAATATCTGCCACCAATCCACTAAATGCACTGTTGGTGATACTCATTCGAGTCGTGTCTAACATCAGATTGGCTAATCGCCCAAATCGGCTTTGAACTTCGTCCCAAATTTGATGTTCGGCTGCGGTGGTTTTTAGGGTCAGGGCGGCTTTGAAAGTTTCCACCAAAATGCCCTGATTTTCAGTTCGCAGCACCATAGCTCTGCGGGTTTTCTGCCGCAAAATGGGTTGGAATATGATGGTTGATACGGTCATCAGCGCTGCTACCACGAGCGCCACTAAGGTCAGCTTCCAGCTATAAACCAGCATCAGACCCAATGAAGCGAGCGCAATCAGAAAAGTGCTCGGTAGGCTAATCACCACCTCCGAAACCAATCGATTGATCTCTTCAACATCCCGTAACCGGCTGATTACTTCTCCACTGCGGCGAGTTTCATAGTAGGTGAGCGGCAGGCGTAAAATTTGCTGTCCAAATTCCAAAACAAACCCTAGCTCTAATCGTTGGGCAAAATGAGCAATCAAATTATCTGCAACGATTCCCAATCCGCTCCGAATCACGTACATTGTGACAATCGCCAGCATTATCCCCAACAATAGCTGAGTGTCGCCTCGAAGCAGGACATCATCGGTGAGAACCTGAATAAAAAAGGGTGAAGCGAGTGACAGCAAGCCAATCAGCGTCACGCAGAGCAATGACTCTAGTAAGATCGTGCGGTAGGGCAGCAAGCGGGCAATCAACTTGCTGACACCAGCCACTGGATCATCAGACTGGTTGTAAAATCGGCTGGAATCGGGTTCTAGCAGCAAAATGACGCCGTTTGTCCAACCTTCGCTCAGTTCTGTTTCCGAAAGGTAGCGAATGCCCACCGCCGGATCGGCCACTACATATTGCTTTCGCCGCTTGCCATACAACAAAACCCAATGCTTGCCTCGCCAGTGAATCACAGCGGGCAAAGGAATTTCGTGAAGCCGCTCTAGAATTTCGGTGGATGCCACCGCTGAGCGCGCGAAAAACCCCAACCCTTCGCTGCCTCGTCGCAGCCCCAACAGAGTGGTTCCCAGTTGCCCCGTTCCGACGGCTTCGCGGGTGCGGGTGAGGCTAAAAGTCCGACCATAGTGTTTTGCTACCGATGCGAGACAGGCGGCTCCACAGTCTTCTTCGCTGTGTTGTAAGACAAGTGGGTAATTCATTCACGGATAGATACGGATAGATTACGGATCAATATAGAAACTGTTATTTTTCTTACTTTTTATCTCAGCATGGGAAATCTTGTCATCCCATCAATCAAACGGGAGATAGACATCCAGTGAGCCAGGATTAAGGTAAGGAAATTGCAGATGAATTTGGCTTTGCGCAAACGTTTGATGAATATAGCTTAGCCGCTGTTCAGGCGTTTCGTTGCCAGTTTCCCAGGCGGCTAGTAACCCCTTTGCCACAAGCTGACAGCGATGTAGCCCGAAGTTGTGCGGTTCAGCTTCCGGGGCTTCCGCTATACCCAAACCGAGCGCCAGAGGCTTGGTAAACAATGGAACCGCTGGACTAAATTCTGATTGCGTTTGCTGATAGATCTGCTTCAGTAAGGGCACAATTTCTGGATAGTGATGGCGTTCTAAATAGAGAGTGACGGCGTCATAGCGTCCGTAGTCAGTCGGGTCATACAGGAGCTTTAAGGTAAAGGCAATTTGGCGGCGGTTCAATGCTTGCGTAAAGTGCTGCATCAGCGTAATTGCGCCAGTGGGGTTGACGTTAAAGTAGATGGCGACACCAGCCCCGTGAGGCACTCCTGCATTGCTGACGGCAACATAGAAGCCGTTTTCTAACCGATTTTTGGGCAACCGAATTGCCACCCATTCGCCCATTTGAGCCGCCCGATCCCTAGGGGAGAGGTGGTAGCTAGGATCAATCTGTACGGTTAGCCCTTGCTTTTGCACCATGCGGTGAGTTGGCGACAGTTCGGTGATTTGCCAACCCGCATCGAAATAACCCTGACCTTGATTGGCGTCCTGAATCTGCTCATAGAATGTCCGGTTGATGCCTCGGATGGAGTCATTCCTGAGAGGCGATTCGTTCCTTGCATTTTCGGCAGCATTTTCGGGATTGACATCCATTTCTACGACTAAATCTTGCTCGTGGCTGAAGTAGATGCCATACAAATAGTCGCGCAGCTTTTGGCACTGATAGCGACGTTGCAAGGCTTCAGGTAGCTGACGATAGCGATCAATCACCGCCTCCGGCAAATCGAGCGGCTGATAGCGAGAATGCTGTATGTCAAACGCCGACTGTATTTGAATGCAGGTGATAATATCAGTGAGCACATCCAGGGAATAGCTGAGTAAAGACAATTGCATGATTAAATTCAAGTGAGAGAACCGTGAATCAAATCTGGAAAATTATTGCCAAATACAACCGAAATCGACTGTTCTGGCTCACACAGCAACGTTTTTGCCACTTGCAGTATACAAATGCCCACATTCCCAAACGGCTCTAAATAGTGAAGCTTCGCTTGAATCGACTCAATCAAAGCAAAGCCAGTCAACTGCAAAACTTGGGTGATCAACTGCGGTCGGGCTGTTCGTAGCTCTGGAAACTGACGTAGATAAGCCTGCACGAAGGCAACCATCGACGGCTGAATCTTTTCGAGCGGGGTTGTCGCCGAGCGCAAGGAGAGGTGCATATCTAAATCAGGGCTGACCGTCAGGCTTTTCAGCCAAATTTTGAGAAATTCTGCTAAAACCATGCCCAAATCGCTGGCTGGATCGCCCCAACTCCACTTTTCCCAATCAATCAACCGGATAGGTGCTTCGGGCGGTTGCCCATTCCAGTCAGTGTGGAGGAGAATGTTAGCAAACTTCAAGTCGTTATGGGTGAGGCAGCAAGGGGTGAAACTATCGCGCAGGGAGGCAAGGGCTTGCCCTAACTCTGGATGCCGCTGATACAACTGATAAAACTTCAGCCCAGCTGTTGAAACGGTGCCAAAAATTTCGGGCGTCAGGAATTCTAACCCGTGGGTAAAGTCGGGAACCTGTTCTAGGGTGGAGTCGTCTGAGGCAGAAAGAGCCGCCCGATACTCTGCTTGATTGAACGTTGCTCGATGAAGCGTTGCCAAAGCGTTGCCCAATGCCGTCGCAACTGAAAGGGGAAAATGCTGATTTTGAGTGTAGAACGTATCTAAATCAATGTAGCGTTTGAGGTAGTTAAAAATCAAAATCGAGTGATTAAGATCAGCTTCGATGACTTCAGAGGTTAGCGCTTGAATATCAGCCAATTCAGGACGCGATTGCAAAAACTGATGAAGCTGCCATTCTAATGAAAAATCACCGTTCGTTTGTCCACTTTGGTTGTGCATTTCTTGCTTAACAAACAAACTGCGCTCACTCGATAAATGAATGAGTAAATTAAAGTTCTTAAATATTTTAGGCTCTATTTTGCTCTGTTGAACCTCGCCAACTTGGCAAACTTTTTTTTCAATTAAATAGTCAACAACATTATCGGTCCCTATCAAAAACATTTTTAACTCAGGTTGAACTCAACGCAGCTTTCACTTGCCTAAATCAATCAGAAGTTCGACTTGCTTATAGCAATCATAAGTGAGTGATGAGAATGAACTGTATTAGTCTCCAGATCCTTCAAGATTCCGAGAATTTTATGCTCTGAATTATCTATGACTGCTGTAGATGATTCACCCCTAGGAAATAGCATTTCAAGCAGTGATTTGATTTAATGATCAAAGCTGGAAGCAGGGCAGTTGGAATGAGTGAGGTTTAGCCCTGCTTCTCAAGTTCAGCTATTTGGTCAACACTAGTCTGTTGTACAGAAGTCTGTTGTACAGAACCAGAGGTCGTTAGCCTACATTAGGTGCGGCTGATACTACGATTTCTGCGACGCCGTCTTCTACGTCGGCGAGGACGACGACCACTATTGCTATTCGAGCGATCACCACCTGTGATCATTGCCTCGTCTTCTTCAGACAAATCTTTCAGGAAACTGTTTTCGCCTGAAAGTAGGGTTAACCCAGCAAGTTGTAAATCAGGATTTAGATTATTAGCCATTTTCAGTCTCCAACATTTTCAGTCATGGTATTGAGCCATCAGAGAACATTTCAAAAGTCAAGGTTACGCCTGCTTCGCCTCCAGCATTAACTCTAGAGAAATTTAGATTAGAAGACCCTAGAATCGAAAAACTCAGATAACGAATAAGAGCCTTAATCCTTGTCAGTTGTTCCCTTAAGACAGTCACTGGTCTTTCTTTCAACCCTTATCTACATCAACATTAAATAGCAAAGAAACAAATTTCAACAACTATGAGACTTTTCTCATAATTTCTTCATTCAGGCTCATTTACAGCTTAAGTAATTAGCTTAAGTAATTAAAAGTTAGAAGGAAAATCAAGAAATAGAAAAGCAATATTCTAATTATTTAACCCTATATTTTCTGAGATAAAATACGCTGATCAAAAGCTAATTTTAATTACTTATAGCCTAAATCAACTAATAAAAATTCCGTCAAAAATAGCAGCTTTGCTTCCTTAAAATTGGCAGAGAGATAGATAAAAACCTCAGCTCGACTTTGTCCAATTCAGGCAGCATAGCAAAGTAGGCTGAACCAGCAGTCTAACCAGGCTTTTGGTATTTTCACCATATCGGTTGTTGAACGAGAGGATGAAAAAAGTCGAGCTTGCCACAAG
>JAAUQT010000136.1 GCA_012033495.1 Cyanobacteria bacterium RM1_2_2
GTTGAGCGCAGCAGAATAGTGGGTTGAGCGCAGCAGAATAGTGGGTTGAGCGCAGCCGAAACCCGAATTTTAAGTTACCGTTTAGGTCAATGTATACTTGTACTCTGCCTTTAGCAGCTTCAAAATTAGCTGAGACTCATAGCTGATGATCCCCTGAATTTGATGCAGCTTAGCAAAAACTCTAGTAACTCTTCGTGAACGCCAAAGTAAACGTCAGCAATGATACTGTAACGCCCTGTCGAAATGGCCACAAACCGCACTTCATCCATCCCTGCAAGCTGCTCTGCGACCCCTTCCACCTTACTGTTCTCGACAGTCAACAAAACCACTAGCGTATTGGGTGTGCCTAGCTTTTCAGGATTGGGCCAAGCCAAAACTTTAATCACGCCCGATTGCAGCAATCGCTGAACTCGATATCGGGCAGTTGCTTCAGGAATATTTAACCGCTTAGAGATTTCGGTAAACGCCATTCGCCCATCTGTGCGCAACAATTCAATGATGTCTTGATCAACTTGGTCGAGTCCAGCACTAACAGGAGGTTCCGCTTTCGTCATAGCATCTACAGAAACATCAAACGATGAGTCTATTTTTTCATAATTTCGCAAGGTCAATCAATCTATTAGACAGAAAGCGCTCATAAACTAGCTGTAAATCAAGATAGGCAAGACTCGGATAGAATGAAGGAACCCGCAAATCTAGGATTTGCTATGCCTATCAGTGTGTTTGAACTCTTCAAAGTCGGGATTGGGCCGTCTAGTTCCCATACGGTGGGGCCGATGCGAGCCGCTGTGCAGTTTATGACTGATTTAAACCAAGCTGGGCAGCTAGAGCAAGTTGAATCCATCCGGGTTGAATTGTTTGGATCACTGGGCGCAACTGGGAAAGGGCATGGTAGCGATAAAGCAGTGCTGTTGGGCTTAGAAGGTGAAGAGCCAGATCGAGTTGACCCAGCCGCAGTTGAGCCGATCCTAGAACGAATTCGCAGCACCGGACGATTACACCTGCTGAAAAAACACGAAGTTGCCTTTCAGGAGACGGATGTAGCCTTTCACTGGCAAGCGTTGCCGCACCATCCCAATGGCATGATCTTTACAGCGAACCTGAGTTCAGGTGACGAAATTTGTAAAACCTATTATTCGGTCGGCGGCGGATTTGTTATCAATCAAGCAGCAATTGGCATCGAACGCATTCAACCCGACGCTACGCCGATTCCCTACCCATTTAAAACCGCGCGAGAACTGCTATCTCTCTGTCGGCAACACGATCTTTCTATCAGCCAACTGATGCTAGCAAACGAGAAAGCTTGGCGGGCTGAAACCCAGGTACGTCAAGAGTTGCTCCATATCTGGCAGGTAATGCAAAACTGCGTGAGGCGAGGTTGCCAAACCGAAGGGACGCTTCCGGGCGGGCTAAATGTCAAACGTCGGGCAGCCGAACTGTACCAAACGCTCAGCCGCCAGCCTGAAGCCGTGACCCGTGATCCGCTCACAGTCATGGATTGGGTGAATTTGTATGCCCTAGCCGTGAATGAAGAAAATGCCGCCGGGGGACGAGTGGTGACAGCTCCAACCAACGGCGCGGCAGGCGTGATTCCAGCAGTGTTGCACTATTACACGCGCTTCTGCCCAGAGGCTGACGAGGATGGCGTAGTCCGTTTTTTGCTGACAGCCGGAGCCATTGGGTTGCTTTATAAAGAAAATGCTTCAATTTCTGGTGCCGATGTGGGGTGTCAGGGGGAAGTGGGTGTTGCCTGCTCGATGGCTGCTGCTGGACTAGCTGAAATTTTGGGAGGAACTCCAGCACAAGTTGAAAATGCAGCCGAAATTGGCATGGAACATAATTTGGGGTTAACCTGTGATCCGGTGGGCGGGTTGGTGCAAGTTCCCTGTATTGAACGAAACGCTATGGCAGCAATGAAAGCGATTAATGCAGCGCGGTTGGCACTACGGGGCGATGGTCGGCATTGTGTCTCTTTGGATAAAGTCATCAAAACAATGCGAGATACGGGTGCAGATATGCATGAGAAGTACAAAGAAACTTCTCGTGGAGGATTGGCAGTGAATGTGATTGAGTGTTGAAAAGAGACATTATCGCCATGTAGTCGGTATGTATAAGTACGGGTGAAGCATTTGGGTGCGTATTTCTAACCGCATGTCTAACTGCATGTCTAACCGATTGACGAGCTGATTTGCCCTAATGCTTGGCTTTTGCAACAAGCGGTTCCTCCTGTTCAGCATTGTTCGGTATTGTATCGATTTGTGGCGTTTGATCCGTAGCTGCTTTTACAGCGTGGGTATCAGTTGGTCGGCTTGCTGCCGCAACAACTCATCCGACCTGTTGCTGTGGGTGATCCGGCTAGACTAAAATGCTGGGTTATCCATATCGCGTTTTCACTGCAAAGGTAAAGGATTAGCTTCAGCATAGAAGAATGGCAATGAACGATTGCGCCATGATGTGAGAGCTTAAAAATAGGTTCAAACATGAGTAGCGATTCACGAAGTTTAAAGCAGGAGTTTAGATATGAACGATCAAAAATCAACGGTTATTATTACAGGGGCTTCATCAGGCGTGGGTTTGCAGGCTGCTAGAGCGCTCACCCAAAAAGGCTGGTATGTGATCATGGCGTGCCGGGATTTACCCAAAGCCGAACAAGCAGCTCAGTCGGTGGGCATGTCGCCCGACCACTACCGGATTTTGCACCTCGATTTAGCCAGCTTGGACAGCGTGCGGCAGTTTGTGCAGCAGTTTCGTGAAACCGGCCGATCCCTGGAAGCCTTGGTTTGCAACGCTGCCGTTTACCTGCCCTTATTAAAAGAGCCTGCCTACAGCAAAGATGGATATGAACTCAGCGTCGCCACGAATCACCTAGGGCATTTCTTGCTATGTAACTTGATGTTGGAAGACCTCAAAAATTCTGGTGCAGCGGAACCGAGGCTCGTGATTTTGGGGACTGTCACTGCTAACCCGAAAGAGCTAGGCGGCAAAATCCCGATTCCTGCCCCACCCGATTTGGGCGACCTCAAAGGCTTGGAGGCGGGCTTCAAAGCCCCCATCGCCATGATTGACGGCAAGAAGTTCAAATCTGGCAAGGCGTATAAAGACAGCAAACTCTGCAATGTGCTCACCATGCGGGAACTGCATCGCCGCTACCACGACTCGACCGGCATCACCTTTAGCTCCCTCTATCCTGGCTGCGTTGCCACTACTGCGCTGTTTCGGAACCACTACCCGCTGTTTCAGAAAATCTTTCCCCTTTTCCAGAAAAATATTACCGGCGGCTATGTCTCTGAAGAATTAGCCGGCGATCGAGTTGCAGCCGTCGTTGCTGATCCAGAATACAAGCAGTCCGGCGCATATTGGAGTTGGGGCAACCGTCAGAAGCAAGGCCGCCAATCGTTCGTCCAAGAAGTTTCTGACGAAGCTAGCGACGACAGCAAAGCAAAACGACTGTGGGATTTGAGCGCTAAGTTGGTGGGGGTAAGTTAGGGGAATAGGAAGGTGGGGAGGATAGAGCAGGT
The DNA here is from genome assembly GCA_012033495.1 of Cyanobacteria bacterium RM1_2_2. Classification (GTDB taxonomy): domain Bacteria; phylum Cyanobacteriota; class Cyanobacteriia; order Elainellales; family Elainellaceae; genus Elainella. The sequence goes on from JAAUQT010000136.1 coordinate 3,519, forward strand.
GCTTATCCCCTATCTTTCCCATCTCTTCCATCTCCCCCCCCCCCTCCTACATTTCCGGCGATACACAGGGCGTCGCATTCGGCAAGCCGAGCAACTCACCGACCGCAAAGCAAACAAACGGATTTTCCGGTACAGGGGCTTGTCCGGCGGCAATCCAAACTTGCAGTCTGTCGGGGTCGAAAATTGCCTGCCGCAGGGAGCCATTGCCGCCTGGACTGGCGTTGTCGTCAAACACATCCAGCGGGCTGGCTGCCTGGGTGTAGGGATTCACCCGATCGCGTTCAATGCTGGCAACGACTTCTGGATTGATGCGTCCGTAGTAGGAACCTGCTTGATCTGGTTCGAGCAGTTGTTTGAAGCGGTCAAATCGAGACAGGCTAGAAGGTTCGGGTGGCAGTGCCTGCTTCTCATACATATCCGGTAGCTCAAAATGATTGGTGGCATACAATACGCCGCTGTCTGGCATGGTGCGCACTCCCAAACTTTTGCCCGTGAATTCAAACACGCCAGCTTGTTTCGATTTGCCGTCAGCAATCATGATGATGTTCGCTCGCACTCGCGGTTGGGTTTCCATGAGGGTGCGGGCTTCCTCAAAGCTAGTTGCCGTTTGCAGAATTTTGGCCATAATCTGCACGTTGCTTCTGCCTGCCAGCGACAGTTCATCTGGGCTGTTGGGGTGAGCCGTATCTAGCCCTAACGTAATTCCTGCAACGTTCATGCCAGAGTTGGGCCAAACCACACCCGGATAGGTGACAAAAATGTGGGGGAGTCCGGTGTTGGGCTGACGCACAAAAATTACCGGATGGTTCATCACATAGTCTACCGGCGTCCCGTTGTCTACACTGCTGCCGTGATAGAGGCGGCCATCCACCGTGGCGCTGCCCGTTGCCACCATTTGGTTACAGCCCTCCCAAAACAACTCTTGCGGTAAGGTGTAGCCCAAAATTTCTTGGTACACATCGGCATAAGCCATCACCATGCAGACATCCATATCGATGCCCAGATCTTGGGTTGCATCCACCAATCCTCGACATTCTTCGAGCAAATCAGGGTAGGTGCGTTTGCTGGCGAGGCGACCCAAGGCAAACCCTCTGGCGGCAAAGCGAGCAACGTTAATCACCCTTTGCCCAATTGAGGCAATTTCATCGTGCAACAGTTGACCATGCTGAAAGCCCATCTCGTAGGGCGTTCCAGTCAGCCACACTACTTTGACGATGCTGCGATCTTCTCGGTGCGAGGCGACAGGTTGCCAGTTGGCGGGTAAAAATTGGGCTACCGCTGGCGTTGCAAGGGTTGGAATGGGTGCATCCATCAGCGGAGCGGTTGCGGTTAGGGCTTGCTGACAGTCACAAACGCTTTCAGCCGCTGAGGACTGAACTTGCACCAGCCAATCTTCTACACTTGAGGCGATGCCAGTCAGCCCTCGCGCCCTTAACCGACTCACCGTTCTGCCTAAACGCGCCAATCTGAGGCCATTGACTTGAATCTCTTGTGTCGGGTAGTTTTGCAGCAGTTCTAAGACCGAAAAGCGATTGTCTCGCAGGGCAGACAGCACTAGGGTTGAGCGCAAGGCCTGAATTCTAGCCCCACCTGAGGGCGGTTGGATGACTTGCCCCACTTCAAACAGCAGAAACTCACCGAGCAGTGAGTTAAGTTTCTGATCAAGGAACAGTCCATCGACCGTCACCTCCTGGCTCAGCGCTTGCCGCAAATCCTCTCGGTCAATGTTGACGAGGTTCAAATAAAACCGCCAGCCTCTAGAGAGCTTTCCGGTTTTCACAAACTCGGTCAGTTCCCCAACGGAAATCGAAGGGCGGATCGGGCCAAACGCAAAACCAGGTTTTTATTGACATAGGCAGGCGTATTGTAGGGACGAGGAGGGTTGGCAAGGGCTACGAGGGGTTGAGCGGTTTGAGCGATCGAGTCTGGCTGAAGCGTATAGAGAGACTTGATCGCGTTTTGGGCTTGCGTGTAGGCAATGGTTTTGCTGCCTGATGGATTGCCTAATTGATCACTTGATGAACTGCCGGTTTGAGCCGAGATAGGCGCACTGAAACGGGCTAGCTGGGCAGATCGATTTCCCGTCGTTGGTAGGGCTTCTGAGCCGGGCATGAGCACCGGACGCTCGGTTGTATCAGGTATGTCAGTTGTAATCGTGCAGTTGCAGACTAATTCTGGTAAGAGTTGCTTGGCAACCGTCAGGACAGGCTGAATCCGCGTCACGATCAGGGTGACATCGGTGTAAACTCGCTCAAGGCTACTCAACGTGAGCCGCACCTCTGACTTGGGATATTGTTCTAAAACTTCCAGCACTGAAAAAGCCTGATCGTCCTCATAGGCTTGAGCCAAAGCGGCTTTCAGAGATGAGAAATCTTCCCGCCCTAACGGATCACCCAACGTTTTGTTGATCTGATACAGCACAAACTCTTCTGGCAAGAACGTACCTGAACTGGGTGCAATGCTGGTTGTGAGCCATTGACGCACCAACTCAGGATCTTCCTGCGTTTTTTGCAGAAATGCCTGCAATTCGGCTGACGGCTCGCCTTGTTTTGCAAAGCTTTGCAATGTTGGGAGCGGCACAGAAAGCCTCATATCTCGGTACTGCAACAAAACCGTTGTCGCGGCAGTCGCCCGATTCATGCAGAAGACCACCATACTTAAACCAAGCAGCAGGGTTAGCCCAAAGCGACGCCAACGAGATTTAGCCAATGCAGCAGGTATGCGACGAAGAACCTGTAACAAACGATGTAGTGAATTACACATATATAACTTGATACCAGATGGTGAAAATATTACCATCTCATCTCAATTCTCGAAAAAAGGTAATCCATCTAATGCTGCATAAGAGGTGTATTTAATCTATATTCAGTAGCTGAACATAACAACCCCTGAAGGAATTCATAATGTCGTTCTGGGTGTGTTATCACTCATTTCTGCTTGACAGAGTTGGGCAGGAAGCTGCTGGATGACCCGCCGAAATGGAGCCGGATGGTCTAACCCCTGAGCCAAAATGAGTGCCCCCTGAACCGCAATTGCTGCATCTTCCCCTCGTTGATGAGCAAGTTCTGGCTGCATACCGGTTTCAATCAATACCTGTGCTATTGCATTAATCCAGGTTTGGAACAGCGTTTTGACCTTGGCATGAAATACGTCCCTCGCTGAACCAAGCAACAAAACAGCAAACAGGCAGGGTTGTTCTCCCCCTTCATAAAATTCATTCAACCGATCGCACATCTGCTGTAGTCGAGTGTAGGCATCGCCCGTTTTGCCAAGCGGTTGCAGGATGTTTTGATCAAGCCAACTTTCTAAAAAATTCAGGACAGCTTCAACCATCTCATCCTTACCGCCGGGAAAGTGATGGTAAAGGCTAGCTTTTCCCAATCCGGTTGCTTCAGAAATTTTGGCAAGCGTCGCGCCATCGTAGCCATATTGCCGAAACAACCGCAATAGGCATGGAATATAGGTTTCTTTGGGCATTGGCAGAGCGTCAGAAATGAACCTCTTGACATTATACCAAACGATCGGTACAGTAAAAGTAACCGAACGATCGGTACATTCTCCAGGGCGGTCTTAAGGACAGGTTTGAGGACAGGCGTGAGGATAGTCTCAAGTCAACAGGGCTTACGCATCTCCCCCTAGGGAACTACGGTGTTCACACAAGTTGAAGATCCCCCCTAACCCCCCTTACGAAAGGGGGGAACCGAACCCAAAATGGTTTGAAGTCCCCATTTTGTGAGGGGGAACCAACCTACAACTGGCTTGAAGTCCCCCCTTTCTAAGGGGGATTTAGGGGGATCAACCAGGGTTTTAACTTCCAATGCAAGATCTGTGTACACGGTAGCCCTAGGGAATGGGAATTCAATCCGTTCGATAGTGGAGGGGTAGGTTTTGCGGTCAAATCGATTGCAAGATGCCCATTGATTTGCTAGACCCGACCGTCCAGTTTACGGATTGATTCAATCCACGATCCCAAATCCCGTGCCAGTGGGAGACTTCTTCAAGCCGTTTTCTCTCATTCCCCGCTCGACTGACGCTCACGAACGTTCAGACTGGGGGATTTGAGGGGCGAAATCGCTGCAATTGCGTAAGTCCTAGTCAACAGAGTTGGGAGGTGCTTTTATGTTTCGCATTGATTCAGGTGAGATTTCATCGCCAATCAGGTCATTTTTACTTGGGACATACTCTGTGCATTCACATCTTTGTTTCCTTTAGAGCACGAATCCCTGCCGGCTGACTGTTCATTTTTGGCTGATTCAATTTTCTCTGATTCATTCACATCTAAGTTAGAGGACTAAATCATGATTAAGCTTTATGGTCACGAATTGTCTGGCAACAGCTACAAAGCAAAATTATTGCTATCTCTGTTGGGGGTCGATTATGAGTGGGTGAAAGTTGATTTGATGTCAGGCGCACACAAGCAGCCGGAATATCTGGCGCTGAATCCGTTTGGGCAAGTGCCACTGTTGGTAGATGGAGACACCATTGTGGCAGATGCTCAAGCGATTTTGGTTTATTTGGCACGGCAGTATGGGAACGAATCTTGGTTGCCGTTGGCAGCAGAGCCGATCAGCCGTGTGATTCGCTGGCTGTCAACCACAGCAGGAGAAATTCGGCAGGGGCCGGAGTCGGCGCGGTTGTATCATCTGTTCAAAGTCACCAGCCTCAATCTGGAACGGGCGAATCAAAAATCGGAGTTTATCCTGACTCAGCTAAACCAGCATCTCGCTGATCGGGAATGGCTAGAGTTGGGGCATCCAACCATTGCCGATGTGGCAGTTTTTCCTTATGTTGCCCTCGCCCCAGACGGCAAGGTTTCCCTCGACCATTACCCCCATGTTTTGGCGTGGATTGATCGCGTCAAACAGTTACCTGGTTTTGTGGGCATGATTGGCATTGAACAACCCGCAGCAGCCTAAGAGGAGACAATGGCACGTAAATTTGGCGAAATTGCCTTTACCCCTGAAGTGCAGGCAGCCCAAACAGCACGAGGATCGCGGGAAACCTATGAGCGCTATATTGCCAACGGCCCGGCCAGTGACACTCTTACGCCCAAACTAGAAGAATTCATCGCTCAACTCGATGGGTTTTATCTTGGAACGGTGAGTTCTAATGGCTATCCCTACATCCAATTTCGCGGCGGACCGGCTGGTTTCCTCAAGGTGCTAGACGAAAAGACGTTAGGCTTTGCCGATTTTTCTGGAAATGTGCAGTACATCACGGTTGGCAACCTGTCTGGAAACAACAAAGCGTTTTTATTTTTGATGGACTACCGCCACCGTAAACGCATCAAAATTTGGGGCAGAGCCGAGTTTGTTGAAGATAATCCAGCATTGATTGAACGACTTCAGGTTCCTGGCTACGCTGCTTCAGTTGAACGCGCTATTTTATTGCATGTGGAAGCAACGAGTGAAAACTGTCCGCAACATATTCCTATCCGTTATTCAGAACAGGAAGTTGAGACGATAGTTGCGCCTCTGCAAGCCCGGATTGCCGAATTGGAACAACGATTAAGTGAACTCAACTCTGATGCTAATTCAGCCTCTGGAGTGCGGAGTATGGAATAATCGTAGGCAAACAGACGGCAGTGACCTTTGTGCTATCGGCACACCACCCGCATCTGGCAATCAACCGTGCCGTATGCAGGGCTGTTAAGCCTGTAGCCGGTTGCCTAACTCTTGCGCCCAATCAGCATGGCGGGGCTGTATCTCCCAGCATTGAGGGGTAAATGCTCCAAGAGGCAACCTAGAGACGCTTTCAGGGTAGTTTTGTCGCCTAGAGCAGGGGCAGGAGATAATGAAAGGGGGAGATCGTCATGATTCAGTTTGAATTTGTGATAGCCTAACCCTTTCTTGGCTTATTTGCGATCTACTGATTATGTCTGATTGTGGCTGTGGTGATACTGAAACAGATCATCAAATGGAGCGCAAAACGCTCTGGCTGTTGCTCGTGATCAATGCAGTAATGTTCTTGCTGGAATCTACCACCGGATTCTTGGCGCGATCGACGGCTTTGGTTGCTGACTCGCTTGATATGTTCGCTGATGCAACAATCTATGGCATTGCGCTGTATGCCGTGGGCAGATCTCAAACAGCAAAGCACCGTGCAGCTTTCGTGAGCGGCATGTTTCAAATCGGCTTAGCCTTGCTGGTCTTAGTCGATGTGGTGCGCCGCTTTGTTGTAGGCAGCGAGCCGGAACCTGCCTGGATGGTAGGAATTGGACTGGTTGCACTGGCTGCAAACATTGCCTGTCTGAGTTTGATTGCCAAACATCGCAGAGGCGAGATTCATATGCGGGCAAGCTGGATCTTCTCCAAAAATGATGTGATCGCCAACTTGGGAGTGATCAGCGCTGGGGTGTTGGTGAGTCTGCTGAGAACTCGCCTCCCTGATTTGGTGATAGGCTTACTGGTGACAGGACTGGTGTTTCGAGGCGGAGTTGCTATCTTGCAACAGTCTGTTGTAAAAGCTAGATAAGCGAAAGCTAAGAGATTCCCCAAACCTGAAAAGCGGGGTTAAAGGGAATCGAGATTTCAAGCTTCAAGTGGGTCAGTTCTACTCAGTAGCGTAGAATCAGCGCGACTCGTTGATGCGCTGCTAATGTTCCATCATCTACAAAAACAATTTTTCCACCTTTTGTCATCACGGCTTCAATAAGTTCATCCACTGCATCATCCATCACGTCGATCTCTGCTAAATGATCATCAGGAATCAACGTCATGCCGCTTGAATCTGTCCGCGCTGGGCAGTGAAACCCTTCCTCGACTAACAAAAGCTCACCTTGCCCTGCTTGCGCCTTCTGCCATGCCTGCTCAATGCCGGATGCCAAAAGTTGAGCGCCGACTGCATTTTCCAGGCGATCAAAAGCTTCTTTTCGCTGTTTTGCTAAAACCTCTTGCACCAAGGATAGACGAATTTGCCTAAATCATGGACAGATGTTTTATCATAATTGCCGCTAAGGGTCGCAATCACTGCATCTTTGTGCTCTGATACTTCGTTGAAAAAGCTGAAGTAGCGGTCAATGCCCACCAACACTAACGGTAAAGGCTCTTCTGCCATCAGGGGCTGGAAGGCTTGATCAACGTCGCGGAAAAACTGGCGATGGGCGTCATCTCGGTAGGCAGATGTGTTGATTCCCTGTCCACCAGGCAGGTTGCTACCGCCGCCAGGGCCGCCATGCGTTAAAGGAAATGCTTTCGTTCTAACTTCTTCCAGGCTATCAAGCACGCCTGTAAACAAACGAGTTGACTGTTCGCTGAGTGCCAATACCCAATAGCGAGGTGTACGGTTCAAGGCAAAGACTAAATCACGAGTCGCAAAGTTTTCGTCTACGACGACTCGATCGCGGAATGAAAATGGATGATAATAAACTCGATATAGCTCATGATTAGCAAAGAGCGCTAATCCATCGAGTGTATGCGGATAGTCGATCGATTCAACCGCCTGCTCAAGTTGTTCCAGAACAGGGCTAAGTTCACGATCAGAAAAATTTTGCTGCAACCGCTCTTTTGCCTGTTCTACTAAATTTTTGACTCGAATCGGATCTTGCTGGTTCTCAGGCGCGGTTCGATGCGTTGTCAACAGGATTGACACAGATGGGTAGCTCTGAATCGATTGCAAAAACTTAACGTCGTCTCGATTCATACTTCTTTTCTCTACTCTTTTCGCTGTCTAGCTTATATTTAATCAGCGCAAGTGAGCAGCCTGCCACAGACAGAATCAAGAGTGGAATGACCTATAACTTCAGATAGAGTTCAGGTATAGCGTTACGCATTGAGCTTAAAACATAGGGGGTGTGGGGGCTACGCCCCCAGCTAGGGGTGGAACCCCTACACCCCGTCCTAACCTTAGGCAGTACTGCTATATCGGGAAAAACAGAAAGTATGACCTCACTCCAAAAAAATATAAAATTAGAACTTACGCAGAAGCGATCCCCCAACCCCCTTAAAAAGTTACCGTGTACACACCAGTTGAGACTCGCTTCGTTGCAGACTTTTCGCCCCTAAATCCCCCATTCTGAGGGACTTCTCCAAGCCGATTGTGTCTTCAAAGTCCCCCACTGGTGAGGGATTCAGGGGGCTGAGAGGACTTGTGTTGTACACCGTAGCTTAAAAAGGGGGCTTTAGAAGATTTCTGGGAAACCCTCTACCCCTGTACGGGCAGGTTTTGTAGATCAATCACCTGGGCGACGCGAGACTAAGTCCGAACCTGTCCCAACGTGGCAACTAACTTTTTCTAGAAACTCCTTAGAAGTTCACTCCTTGAACAGGGGGTTAGGGGAGATCAAGATTTCCAGCTTCAAATGCGTAAGTCCTAAAAATAAGACTGATGCATGGTGATGTCATTGTTGAGGGGGAAGCATCTCTCGCACAGTTGCCAGGAGGACTTGAGGCTCGATCGGTTTAGCGAGATGACGTTGAAATCCAGCTTCTATGGCTTTCCGCCGATCGTACTCTGTCGCATAGGCACTGACTGCAACTGCTGGGATCTGCTGAGTTGGGTCAGAATATTGCTGCCGAATTTGGCGAAGCAGCATGTAACCATCAACTTCTGGCATTCCTAGATCGCTAATCAGCAAATCAGGCTGGAAGGATGCCAATTGCTGTAAGGCGTCTGCGGCTGAACTTGCCACTTGCACCGTTGCACCCGCCTGTTGCAGGATGACAAACGCCAATTGCTGCATGTCCTCATCATCATCTACGACAAGCACTCGCCATCCGTCCAGCGCGATCATCTGAGAGTATGGGGCAGGTAGCATCTGCGGCATGACAGGTTCATGCTCCGCTAGCAGAGGCAGCGTGACGGTGAAAGTAGCTCCCCTATTTTCTCCTGCGCTTTCTGCGACCACCCGACCGCCATGTAGTTCAACCAAATGTCGAACAATCGCTAGCCCTAGCCCTAAACCGCCAAATTCCCGTGTCGTTTTGCCGTCTTCCTGACGAAAAGAATCGAATACATAAGGCAGAAAGTTGGGGTCAATCCCTTTACCATTGTCTTTAATTTGAAGCTGCACAGCAGTTAGTTGCTCTTTATGCTCAGTTTCTGTACTTATTTCTGTTCCTAATTGCATTCCACCTGATATTCTAGGTAGATCATCGCTAATCTTCGTTAATGTGACTTCTATCTGACCACCTTCAGGAGTAAACTTCACCGCATTCGACAGCAAATTCCAGACGATTTGCTGAAGCCGATTTGGATCACCAGAAACTTGCCCAACCGAGCGTTCAAGCTGGGTTTCAATCTGGATTTTTTAGCCTCTGCTGCCAAATCAACGGTTTCGAGTGCCGCTTCAATGACGCTAACTAAATCGACCGGAACAGCATCAAGCGCCATCTTACCGCGCAAAATCCGAGAAATATCTAACAAATCCTCAATTAGTTGGGTTTGAAGTTTGGCGTTGCGTTCGATGGTTTCTAGGGCGCGGTCGGTAGTAGGCTGGTCAAATTTGCGGCTGCGCAACAGTTTTGTCCAGCCTAAAATTGGGTTGAGGGGTGAGCGCAATTCATGGGATAGAATTGCCAAAAACTCATCCTTAATTCGGTTAGCGGTTTCTGCCTGTTCTCGCGCAATCTGTTCCTGAACAAAAGCTCGATCGCGTTCTTCAAGCGCCATTTTTTGATCATGAATATCGGTGCAGGAACCAAACCAGTGCAGAATTTGACCATTCTCGGTCTGCAATGGAAATGCTCTCGCTAGAAACCAACGGTATTCTCCGCTTGCAGCTCGGAGCCGATACTCAATGTTGTAATCTTTACCTGTCTGTAATGATTCGTTCCAAACTTCAAAGCAACGTTCCCGGTCGTTCGGATGTAATACCTGAGACCATCCCCAGCCTTGAGTTTGCTCTAGCGGCAGTCCAGTATATTCATACCAGCGTTGGTTAAAGTAAGTGTGGTTGCCGTCTGGTTGCGTTGTCCAGAATAACTGCGGCATTGTATCCGCCAGCGTCCGAAACTTGAGTTCACTCTGGCGAAGCGCACCTTCTGCTTGTTTCCGGTCACTGATATTGCGGACAAACGTTTGCCAGCGGCCGTCTGACAAAATTTTGGCGCTGACCTCAACCGGAATCAGAGTTCCATCTCTGTGAATCAACGTCCATTCTTCTACTTGAGATTTGCCTGCCAGCAGTTGTTCCTTTGCAGTCATGAATCGCGGCAAGTCCTCGGCAGGAATCAGATCAGTGGTTTGTTTGCCAATTAGCGCTGCTCGTTCATAGCCAAGCAACTGACAAGCGCTCGCGTTAACCTCAAGATAAATTCCCTGCTGATCGCTGATGAAAATAGCATCAGGCGCATGTTCAATCAATAGGCGAAACTGTTCCTCACTTCGGCGTAATGCTTGCTCTGCGCGTTTGCGATCGTCAATATCAGTGCAGGTGGCAAACCATCTCACCGTTTGATTGTGGTTATCCCAAAATGGCACCATGCGAGATTCAAACCAGCGATATTCGCCATCCCCCCGCCGAATCCGAACTTCTACCTGACTCTCTGTTTTCCGCGTTAAAGCATTTGTCCATACGGTAATTGCCTGAGCAACATCATCAGGATGAACAAACTGTGTCCAGATCGCAAACCGCATTTGCTCTGCTGTTACACCTAAATAATTTAAGCAGCGACGATTGTAATATTCACCTGAGCCATCCGCATTGCCTGTCCAAACAAAGTGTGGAATCGATTCTGCCAAAATCGAAATCGTTCTTCTTGTTCCCTAAGCGTAGCTTC
>JAAUQT010000137.1 GCA_012033495.1 Cyanobacteria bacterium RM1_2_2
TGGGACTTCCTGCCGCAGTTCGGCTAGAGCGGCTTGCGCTTGCGGCCAGTCGGTTTGCCAATGGCCCGTCAGTGGAATCGAACGGTAACTATTGCGCTGGTCGCGCATCAGCGTGAGGGTGAGGCTGCCATCCCCAATGCAGCCCGTCTGCCGCACTTTCGCCCCATTAAACCGGACAAACTGGCTCTGTTCGCCTGCCAGGTTAAGCTTTAGATGCTCTTCAGCTTGGAGGTTTGCTAGCAGATGCTCGGCAATTTGATTAAAAGTGGACTCTAGTTGCTCAATTTCAATCAGGTTTAATTCAGTTGGCTGTCTTTCAATCGGCTTCAAGCGCCACCTCCAAACACTTCCACATCGGCAAAAACGCAGGTCGGCGAACCATGCCCCACTCGTATTGCCTGATTGGGTTCTCCTTTGCCGCAATAGGGCGTGCCATACATTTGCCAGGTCGATTCGTTGCCGACTCGCGCCAGCCGATGCCAAAATTCGGGTGTGGTGGCTCGATAGTTAGGATTCCGCACCGTTTTCGTCAGCTTGCCGTTTTCGATCAACTTGCCATACTCGCAGCCAAACTGAAACTTATAGCGCTGATCGTCGATTGACCAAGAACGATTCGCCTCCATGTAAACGCCGTGTTCAATATTGCCGATCAAATCGGTAAACGAATCCGTTCCCGGCTCCAGGTTTAAATTTGCCATCCGGTCAATTGGTGGTCGATTCCAGGAAGAAGCACGAGCGCAGGCCACACCCGGTTTACCCATCCGCGCCTGGCTTTCCAAGCTACCCAATCCGCGCAGCAGTTTGCCTGCCTGAATCAAATATTCGCGGTTGGCTGGTGCGCCAATGTCATCGAAACTATAGCTCGCAAACTCGCCGGGAACGGTGGGGTTGAAGGTGATATTCATCAGCGCTGAGCCATAGGACAACTGCCCAAAATCTGAGGCTTTGACAAAACTGCCGCCTGCGTAGTTGCGTTCGTCACCTAAAATGCGGTCAAGCTCTAACGGATGCCCCACACTTTCATGAATTTGCAGCATCATTTGGTCAGGCGCTAACACCAGATTTGTAGCGGCATTTGGGCATTCTTCCGCCGTCAGCAACTCAACCGCCTGTTCGCCTACCTGTTTCGCCTGCTGCCATAGTTCGGGTGATAGAAACACTTCCCATCCGCCCTGATAGCAGTTGGCTAAATAGCCGTTACTGCTGCGCTGCTGAACGATGCCGCCGTCTTGCGCAGTCACGCCGTAGTGGGTTTGCAGCATCGAAAATTTTTGGTACACCTCCGACCCATTGCTGCTCACAAACCAGGATTCTGTTTCGTTGGTGATGGCAGTGGCTAGGGTTTGCACAACTCGGTCAGAGACTTTCATCGTCTGACAAATTTGGATCAGCAAGTCGTTAATTTCGGAAGGAGACAGGGCATTCAGCGGTTTGACGAAAGGCGAGATATACTGCCCCACCACCTGCGGACGAACAGATACGGTGAGGGGGTGAATTGCCCATTCGCTAGCCGCCAACGCTTGCCGATAGGCTGTTTCAGCCGCTCGCTTCAGGTGATCAGGATGAAGTGAGTTCGTTGCGCCATAGCCAATCTGACCGTTGACCAGGACTTCAACCATGGTGCCTTGAGTTGTGGATTTGCCGTTTCGCTGGGGCAAACCATCTCGAACCGATCGACTTCCCATTGTGGATTTGACGGTTCGCAACCCTACCCAATCAGCGGCAATGTCTAACGAAGCCAGCGCTTTTAAAAGTTCAACCATCATTTCTATTTAATGTCCTCTCAATCGACCCACGCTTTGCCTGACGGCCATATCCGTATTATTCATCTAAATAATAGTATAAAATTTAACATATATTCACCGAAGTCTTTCCGCAAATAGACTAAGACAAATCACACAAATCACTCATTGCCCTAACAGTCAGTGATTCAAAAACTACTTAAAAAACTAGGGGCTAAAAAATTGCTCTAGTCTTAAATTCTAGCGAATGAGCCGCAATTTAGGAGATTGGGCTGCAATTCTTCCCGGCTTGCAGTGAGGGAGCAAATGACTGTCAAGAAATGACTGCTCTTCAAGTTGATCCATGCGCATCTTCATATGTACTTATATTCAAGTGCGCATCTCTTGGGTATCTATAGATTTGACCTGACAATCGTTGTTCATACAGCCGTGCTTCGACTGCGCTCAGCGCTCAGCCCTCAACTGCGCTCAGCGCTCAGCCCTCAGCCCTCAGAAACCCAGTGGGTTGAGCGCAGTCGAAACCCGATCCCAAGGTTGGGGATTCTGTTGCCGGGTTAATCACTAAAAGCCCTTCAACGAAAAGGGATGCGCCATGAGCAGCACCCCTTGATATGAATAAGATATATCGTCTCTAAGAAAAAGATAGACTGAAGATGATTTTCAGAGGACGAATTTGTGAATTTTACAACTTTGAAGGGGCTAAGCTAACTTAAACGAGAATACCTTCAGAAGGATGAAGAATCGATTGGACTGTTGATACTTTAATCATCGTCGTCATCGTCATCGTCATCATCGTTGCCACTATCCAAGCGGATTTCTAGATCATATTCTAAATCGTTCTCACTGCGTCCTGTCACTTTGACCGTATAGGTTCCTGGATTGAGTCGAATCCGAAAATCTTCGTCATCCTCAGGAGCGAGCCGATCTGTAGATTTGAGTCTGTTGCCTTGGCTTAGCAGTTCTGCCTGCACTCGCCTTTTCGTCCCTAAAAAATCAAAAAAGCCTGCATTCTCCTCGTTTTCTAAACTGACCTTCACCGTTGCGCGACGAGTCAAGCGAAATTGGTAGCGGTTGGGTTCATCCTTGTTGACTTCATCAGAGGCGCGAAACTGACTTCGCAGTGTTCCAATGTCTTCTCGAAAGCGGTTGCGGCTGCTGAATTCTTGCAGTGAAGCGGCATTTTTGTTGAGCGAGCGGGGCGAAAAATCTTTCAGTGTTCGATTGGACATAACCAAATCTCCTAACCCATCGTGATAATCGTAATAGACACTGTAAAACTGAGATACGACATTAGCCGTAGCCATCAGGGAAGTAGCACAATGCATCACAAGACTGATAGAACTTGTCCAGGTTCCCTGACTAGAACCTGATTGAACTGTCTTAAGGATTAAAGATCACTGAGATTGCAGCATCACCCAAACGGTCAATCAGCATCACCCAAACGGTCAATCCTGTCACCTTGCAAAAAGGGATGCCGTTTCTGACATCCCTCCACCTTTGTTTGAGTTCTATTTATCTAGGCTGAACGCAGTCCAGCTATCTCGACTTGAACCGATCCTACTTAAATCGCTCCACTTCGGGGGGAGCCGCATTGTTGCCCGTTTGCGGTAGGAACAGGTTGCGAGCCGCGTCGTTTTGGTAGATACAGTCTACCTTGGGCTTGTTGTCGCTGGCGTTGAGGTCGCCTGTAAAGCCGAAGGTATTCATGCGTCTACGGCACTGATTCACGTCTTCAGAGCTAACCAAATCTCGGCTTTGTAGAACGTCCCAGTTACTGCTACGCAACACACATCCGGGTAGCATTCGAGGCTGAGAAATGAACACGCTGAAGGGGTTGAGCGTCACAAAAGCCCGCAAATCGACTGTAATTGCACTGGCTCCAAACTGAACGCAAATTTCTGGGTTGGGGGCGCTGCGGTCGATGTCATATCGGGTAGCAACGTTACCTACATCTGAGGTGGTTCCAGAACTAAACAGAATTCCTAAGCCGATGCCAACAATTAGCACGGCTGCCAAAATCGCGCCAGTACTCCAGTTTAGCACCGTCGTAACTGGTGACTTAGCCGGAGGAATAGGACGCTCAGAATAGTCTCGGTCAGAAAAATCATCTGAGTAGCGAGAAGAATCAGAATAGCGAGGAGGACGGGGTGGCACTTTCGGTTTACGTCTCATAGTCTATAAATCAGCGGCGGCTGGAGTCATCCTTCACCACACTCTAGCACGCATCACTTCTAGTCTAGGTCAGTGTCTCGGTATTGTGGGGGACAGAGTTGAGCATAGGTTGGGGCACAGAACTGCGCTTGGTGCAAACCAAAGTCACAAATAATGACAGAATAAGAAGAAGATTTAATTTTATCTTTTCTTAATGGAATAACCATTGTGATAGCTCAGCCTTCTTTCTCGGTCGGTCAACTCTTTAAAGGCGGTTGGTGGCGCAGCGTTTTCGCCGACAGTCTGACTGTGTTTTGGGGCGATTGGCTCGATTTGCGCGTTCGGTTGACGCAGGTGATCGCCTCCGGGCTAGTGTCACCGTTGATCTACATCTTAGCGTTTGGATTTGGGCTGGGCAGCGCTCTAACGGCAAAACCTCCCGTTGGCGACAGCTACCTGGAGTTTATTCTGCCGGGCATGGTGGCGCTTTCTTCAATGACGATCAGCTTTGGCGGCACAACGTTTTCGATCTGCGGTGAACGGCTCTACTCCAAAACCTTCGAGGAAATGTTGCTGTTGCCGGTGCATCCAATGGCGCTGTTTCTCGGCAAAATGCTGGCGGGCGTGGTGCGCGGGCTATTAACCTCATCTTCGGTGATTCTGATTGCCGTTTTGTTTACCCGCAATCTCAATTTTTTGAGTCCCTTGTTTTTGCTGCTGCTGGTGCTCAACTGTGCCGTGTTTTCGGGGTTGGGCGTCATTGTGGGCTTAAACGTAAAATCGCTGGAAGGCGTGGGGCTGCTGAATAATTTTCTGATTGTGCCGATGTCGTTTCTGGGCGCAACGTTTTTTGATCCCCGCACATTGCCTATTGTGCTAAAAGGAATTGTCTATCTGCTGCCGCTCACTTACACCAGCACCGGACTTCGAGCCGCCGCCTATTTGCCGATGAGCGAATTTCCCTGGTACAGTATTCCAGTTTTGTTGATTGCGGCGCTGATTTTGGCTGGCATTGGCGCATACCAATTTGCCCATCAGCAAGACTAGGCTTCTCTAACTCCCTTTTTTTCCCTCGAAACTATGTCCTCCGACGATCTCCGCTCGACTCGCATCGAAAAAGCTGACCAACTCAAACAGCAGGGCTTAAATCCCTATGCCTATCGCTGGGAAGTGACTCATCATACTGCTGACCTCCAAACGAAATATGCCGATTTGGCTGCCGGAGAGATGGTAGAAGTGGAAGTTTCGGTCGCCGGACGGATTATGGCGCGGCGGGTGTTTGGCAAACTGGCTTTCTTCACGCTGCAAGACGAGACGGGGCAAATTCAGCTTTATCTCGACAAAAAAGCGATTGAAGTCAGCATGGCGGAGGATGCAGCCGCTTTTGACCGGCTCAAGCAACTCACTGATGTGGGCGATATTTTTGGGGCGCGGGGCGTGATTAAACGCACTGAGAAAGGCGAACTGTCGGTTTATGTGCGCGACTACGAAATTTTGACCAAATCGCTGTTGCCCCTGCCCGATAAGTGGCATGGCTTAACGGATGTAGAAAAGCGCTATCGGCAGCGCTACGTCGATCTGATTGTCAATCCAGACGTGCGGGACACCTTCCGCAAGCGGGCGTTGATTACTGCTGGGATTCGGCGCTACCTGAACGATCGGGGCTTTGTCGAGATCGAAACGCCGGTGCTGCAATCGGAGGCTGGCGGCGCAGATGCTCGTCCGTTTATCACCCATCACAATGCGCTGGAAATGGATCTGTATTTGCGGATTGCGACTGAACTACACCTGAAGCGGCTGGTGGTGGGCGGCTTTGAGCGAGTGTACGAAATGGGGCGCATTTTCCGCAACGAAGGCATTTCAACGCGCCACAACCCAGAATTTACCTCGATTGAAATCTACCAGGCTTACGGCGACTATCTCGACATGATGACGCTGGTAGAAGAACTGATCACCCTCCCGGCGCAGGAAGTGTTGGGAACGCTGCAAATTAGCTACCAAGGGCAGCCTGTTGATTTAACTCCGCCGTGGCGTAGAGTTACGATGCACGACGCAGTGCAGGAACAAACCGGGTTAGATTTCAGTCAGTTCACGGAGTTAGACGAAGCAAAAACGGCAGCCAAGGCAGCAGGCATCACAAATATTGACGACTGCGGCTCGATAGGTCGCCTGCTGAATGAAGCGTTTGAACAAACGGTAGAAGCCACCTTGATTCAACCCACTTTTGTCACAGATTATCCCATCGAAATTTCGCCGCTGGCTAAACCGCACCGCAGTAAGCCCGGATTGGTGGAACGGTTTGAGCTATTTATTGTGGGACGCGAAACCGCGAACGGCTTTTCTGAGTTAACTGATCCGCTCGATCAGCGGCAGCGATTTGAAGCGCAGGCAGCCCGTAAAGCCGCCGGAGATTTGGAAGCGCATGGCGTAGATGAAGACTTTTTGACGGCGTTGGAATATGGCTTGCCGCCAACTGTGGGCATGGGCATGGGCATTGATCGACTGGTGATGCTGCTCTGCGATTGTGCTAGCATCCGAGATGCAATTGCGTTTCCGTTGTTGAAGCCGGAAGGAACGGGATGAGTAAGGGCACACCGAACTTGATTCAACGCTTGCAATCCCAAAGGCTGGGCTGGTTAATGGTGCTTTTAGGCGTTCTGTTCACTGCCTGTAGCCCCCAAGAACCAGAAGCCCAACCGACGCCTGCTGTTTCCCCGACGCCTGTTTTGCCCTCGCCTAGCCCAACCGTTACGCCCTCAGCTAGCCCAACTTCGCAGCAGGTCTATCGAGAAAAGAGCGGGCTGTTTCAAATCGCGTTTCCGAAAGGCTACACGCACAAAACTACGGGCAGCGGTGTGGCCTTTGTTTCGGCTGATCAGGGGTTTGCAGGTGCGATTGATTTTGGTTCGGCTGATGGAAAACAGTTGACGACCCAACAGCTTGAGGCTTCGCTGAAGGCAGAATTTACCAATCGCTTACAGGAAGTGAAGTGGCAAACGGCTCAGGTTCAGCCCGATGGCAGCTTGCGGCTCGATTGGACGGGCAAAGATAAAACTGGCAACAACCTCGATGCCGTTAGCATTGTTGAACAGCGCGGCAACACGATTTTTGTGTTGAATCTATTTGGCGTCAACAAACCCTACCAAAATTACAACACCGACGCTGAGGCAATCGTGAACAGCTACCAAATTCAGCCGCCTGCTCAGCCTGCTCCCCCATCTTCTCCCCCGTCTCCTGCGGGACGCTCCAAGTCTGCTAGCCCAACGGCTGCTCCAACTCCCTCTTCACCTCAGCCCACTAACTCTAATCGCTAGCCTCGCTGATAGCGCATTCCAGGCAATTGAGACACTAAACCCATTAGCTCAAGCTGCACCAAGGCACTCAGCACTGAACTGGTGGCTAATCCGGCATTTTGCACAATCGAATCAAAGCCGCTCGGTTCTAGCGCCACCGCATGAAGGACTTGCTGAAGCGCTGGTTCTAGATCAACAGGTTCCGGTGCAGAGGCGGCAAGCAGCGAGAGTTGATGCGGTGAAGCTGAGTTATCCAGTTGCGGTAAGGTTCCCAGCATGTCCAATAGCTGCGATTCGCCTAGAATCATTTGTGCCCCTTGGCTCAGCAAAGTTAAACAGCCTTTCGCGCGTTGATTGTCTAATGTTCCGGGCAGGGCATACACTTCGCGTCCATACTCATTGGCGAGCCGAGCGGTGATCAGCGATCCAGATTTTTGCGGAGCTTCAATCACCAGCGTGGCGCGAGACAGTCCAGCAATGATGCGATTGCGACGAGGAAAATGAGTCCGATCGGGTTGAGTACCTGCCGGAAATTCGCTGATCAGTAGCCCCTGTTCCGCGATCTGGTTGGATAAGTTGCGATTGAAGTATGGATAAACCACATCCACGCCGGTACCCAAAACCGCGATCGTGCGTCCGCCGACATCCAAGCAGCTTTGATGCACTTCGGTGTCGATGCCTTCAGCTAAACCTGAAACAATGGTAAAACCCACCTGCGCCAAAGCAACACTGAGGCGACGCGCCCACCGTCTGCCATAGTCAGAGGGGCCACGAGTCCCGACAATCGACACCGCTGGCGTCATGCCTTGATTTTCGAGGAGGTTGACCTGACCGCGATAATACAACACTGGAGGTGGATCAGGAATCTCTAGCAGCCAGCGCGGATACTCGGCATCGGTGGGTATCCAAAATGCTGGATTTTCTGCCTCGTGCTGTTCTAAGAGGGATTGGGGATCAAGCTTACGGCGCTCTTTGAGAATATTTTCTGCTCCCAGTTCGCCAATTCCTTCGACGGTTTGTAACTCACTTAAGCTAACTTCCCAAGCGGTTGCCAGAGAGCCAAACTGCTGATAGAGCCGCTGAATTAAAATTGCTCCAACCCCTGGAATATGTGACCACGCTAACCAAAATGCCCGTTCTGTCACTCAATGCTCCTTCCGCTACGTTCCCAGGACATACGCTTCGTCTCCAGTGTGCCCAAAAGCGCTGCTGGTTCACCTGGGAATCACCTCATAGCTGCATCCGAGTCAACGCTCATCCAGGGCAAGGCGAGGCGAGTGTAGAGGTAGCCAATCAGTTCGGCAATTACAACTCTGACTCCCGCACTGCACTGCCACCATTGGCTAGAGTCATACTCTAATGGTTGCAAGCTGATTACACCAACGCTCACGTTAGGAGCTAAATTTTTGCGAAACAGGAGGCGACTTCTGCGAGCGTGAGCACCAAGCGTGCACAGATCAATCGACTGCACTGCCTGCTGTTCTGCCTTTAGCCACTGGTTGAGAGCCGCAGCCGTGCAATACGTTCGATATCGCGCCGCCACTGGCACAGGAACGGCTACAATCTGGGTTGCTGGAATGCCTAGCGCGATTAAAGTGGCAGCGGCAACATCAGCATAGGTTTTGTACTCGATCAGATAATGTCCCCGGTTGATTGGCGTTCCAACCGTGACAATTTGCTGGTAAGCGCCAGTATGAAACGCTGTGTAGACTTGTTTAAGCGCATAGTCGGGCAGCCAACCATCAACGACGAGCAGGTCTGCTTGAATCGGCACATTGACGGCTAAGAAAGGATAAAGTCTTTGCAACAGCAACAGCCCCACTAACCCCAGACTGCCGAACAGAACAAGCCAGCCTAGGGCGGTGGGCAACCAAATTTCGGAGGGTTGAATCAGGAGCTTAATCAGGAAATGTTGCGCTTGTTGCGCCCATTGCGCCAGAGGTTGAGCTGCTTCTGGTGCTGGAAATTGAATCGACACAAGGACGGTGCTTCTAGTTCTTATGAAAAGGGTTTCTGTGAGCGATGCCCCACTGCAAAGTTATTTATTTTTACTCAGGGTTGCTTATTTTGACTCAATTGCTGGCTGTTTCGATTGCTGTTTCAAATACTCAAATACGCTCTTGTCGCCGATGTCTGGAGGAATCGCTTGAAATGCTTTCCGCAAAGCAAAGATTACAATCAGCACCGCCCAAACTGCCAGCAACCCTTTCTCAACCGCCAACGACAAAAAGCCTGCCCAGTGTCCCAGCAGCAATAGCGGCACAATTGGCGTCAGGAGTTTGGTTTCCAGCTGATTGAAGCAGAACGCTTCTTTGAAGAAAATGCCAGTTAGGGCAGCGAACATGAATCCAATGCCCAAAATTGAGACTGGATGTTGATACACCGAAAGCACAAACGGTTCTGGATAAAAATGAGCCACAGCGAGCGAGGCAATTGCGCCAATGAGCCAAAAAGCTTGCAGTGCCCGATGCAGTGGAGCGAGGTAGATGTGAATTGTCAGTAAACTAACTGCCAACCCCGCCGCAAATCCGGTGTAGAGCGGAGTCAGCGCCCGCTGGACAATTGGGGAGTCGCCTTGCCACAAAGCCAGCGTTGCACCGATGGCAAAACACAGCGCTGCTACCATCAACCCTGACCGATAAATCACAACTCCTTTGCGGTCATCGGGTGTCACCGTAAATTCGCCAAACTGCCCTTGATAAACCACCGATTCGATTGATTCTGCTGCTGCATCCATGCTTTATGCCTCAAGCGCTTCACTCACTAGGATACTGCGAGAAAAACCGGATCAGGAGATTCCTCAACTGCTAAGGAATCGACGGTATTTCTCCAACCGTTTCAACGGCGACGCCGTTGGCCCGTAACACCACCATACTGCCAGATGCAGGTACGATGCCTGTTATGGCAGTAATGTTAACTTGATGCGTTACCAAAATTGTCACTCCTGATGTGTTGCGCCGATCGAGAATCAGTTGTCGCACTTGCGCTGTTTGCTGCGGTTCGGTGGTCGAATCTTGAAAAAAAGAGTTAATTGCTGGAAGCGGTTCAACTGTACCGAGATTCATCAGTTTGGCAGTTTCTAAACAGCGACACCACTGACTGGAAAACACTGCGTCAACCGGAATTTGATACTGCCGGAAAGTAGCTCCGATTTGTATTGCCTGCTGCCGTCCTGCTTCGGAGAGGTTGCGCTGGGTTGTGCAATCTTCTAGGCGAAAGTTTGCCGGATCGCCTGTTCCGGGAGCAAGGGCATGGCGCAGCATCACCACATAGCCCGTGCCTTGGCGTAGCAGATTCCAGAGTTCGGCTCCTTCTGAAGCGGGCAGAATAGCCGGAGGCGAATCAACTGGAGTAAGTTGCTCTGGAGGCTCAGAACTGGCTTCTACTGACGCAGTTGGACTAGGCGGATTTGCGGTAGATGAATCTGATGAATCTATAGATGAGTCTACTGAAGCAGAGGGAAGGCAGCTTGATATCATGAGCAGCCCTGCAAAGAGCGGCCCTGCAAAGAACGGCCCTGTCAGATTGGAGAGCTTGTTCCACACTAAACGCATTCCTTTAAGGCAAATCATTTGTTGGGTTCACAGGTTGTTTAGCAATCAGTAACTCAATCGAATCTTCCCAGTTCAACCGTAACTGAAAATGTGCGTCGCCGCCATTCACAGCAATCTCTACCCAACCATGACTTCCCACTAAAGCCAAGGGTTCTCCTGCCTTCACTTCTCCATAAGTTTGGCATCCAGGAATGATGCGTTTGCCAATCGCCACCGACCAAGACTGATTTCGGATAAAATTCCCTGGAATGTTTGTAATTACGTTCCCGAATCGATCAATGTGCTGAACGCTGCCCATCATTCTATTCGCGGTTGGAATGCAAATTGGTAAGGGACGCTGCACTAAAATCGTCGGATCGATTGGCTCTCCAACGTCGGTAAGCGATGCGCCGCTGGCAAGGTGGGCGGCTACTGCGGCAAAAATATCTCTGCCGTGAAAGGTGTTGCTGGGTTCAGGAATGCGCCAATAGGCAGCACGGGTCAGTTCAACAACTCGAATTGCCTGATCGAGGAGTCCGGTAAAAATGCCGTTATCTGGCCCAATTAAAATTCCGTCAGTACGCTCTACAGCAATGGGTCGCCGCGTTCCACCGACACCCGGATCAACGACTGCGACATGCACCGTTCCTGTTGGAAAATAAGGATAAGCGCTGATTAAATTGAATTGTGCCGATTGGATATTTTGTGGTGGCACTTCATGAGTCAGATCAATGATCGTTAACGTTGGGTTGATCTGTGCAATGACGCCTTTCATGACGCCTACGTATACGTCATTTAGCCCAAAATCACTTAGAAGGGTAATCAGTCGATTGGAAGTCATGAGAATGGAAGTCGCTCATCAACATTGCTGATTAAACAGGACTGAAAGTTTTGTTTCCAAGCTGGAAATATAGCTTTCCTCCACCCCAGCTTAACGAAGGACGCGGTCTAAATTGATCAGAACTGAGCAGTGAGCCAGCAACCCTTGCAAAGCAGCTATGAAATTGATACATCTCCGCACTGATCTAAACAAAAGCTTTACGAAATCGATAAAAAATTCAAAGATTAAGCAAAACCTCTGCATTTTCACTGACTCAGATCACCCTTTTCCATAAAGTGGTCGTGATGTGTTTGGTTGTAATGTATACTAACGCCAGTGTGGCGCCTGACCTAAGATGTTGCGTCTCCTCTACTAGAGGAGTCAATTGAATCTAGGTCTCCGTGTAGTTACCGGAATTGCTCATGTTGCTTTTTTGTTTGATCTATACGTTCATCCATGGTGAGATTCTTTAACCTCAGGCTGAGAGGTGTATTCCTTGAACCCCTGAAATGCTGTTTCTTTCTATCAAAGCTAAGACGGCATAACTCAAGCAAATCAATCTGTGCAAGTTAATCGCCTAGTTAATTGAAAGGCAAACTGCTTAAATCATCAGGTTCTCAGTTGCAGAGTCGTCGGAAGCTTTAGGTAGCCGTCTTCAGTGCGATGCTCAGGCATTGAACCAACGCTAATAGGTGAAGAACTAGCATGACCTTTGTCTGTTTTAGTTTTCACGTCTGTTTGGCTGCCTAGCTTCAAATTTGATTGCGGATTCAACAGGTTTTGTAGTGCAACTTATCAGCATTCATGCCTTTTGCTCACCGTCCTGCAACCGAAAGATTGCCAAATTCGATCTTTCAAACTCTACATCTTTATCGCTGTTTATTTCAGAAATACGATGGCTTCACTAAACGACAATACGCTTTTGACCGCAAACGATCTGGGTGTCCTTTCTGGTGTTAGAGACATCAACGACACATTTGACTCTAGCGATCGAATTGCCTATTACAAATTTACCCTGCTGCAAAATAGCGACCTGACTGTAGCACTCACTGGCAATTTTCTGCGACTGGAGTTGATTGCTGACCTCAACGGAAATGGCATTGTTGATAGTGGTGAATCCTTCGACAGCGATCTCGGCGATCTCTTGGAGGAGGCGCTTCCTGCCGGAACTTATTATTTTGAATTACGAGGTTCCACCGGCGCATACAATATGCGAATCGCTGAAACTCCCAAACCTGGCAATGTTTTCCCTGATCCAGGTAACACCCTCAGCCAAGCGCTTGACATTGGTGTGCTGTCTGGACAACGCAGTTTGAGGGATTATGTCGGGGATTTAGATTCTGATGACTTCTACAAGTTCACCGTGACGCAAAATAGCAATCTCGGTATTGTGGTCTCTGGAGGAACTAATCCGGCAGATGTCAGCATCATTGCAGACCGTAACGCAAACGGGGTCATTGACTCTGGTGAAACAATTGCGAGTCGGTTGGGTAACACGTTATCAGTGGATTTATCGACAGGAGCTTACTTTCTTCGAGTAGATCCACGCTTTGGCGAAGGCAATAACTATGACTTAGCCATCACCCAAGTGAACCTGGGTACAAATCCGCCTCCTGGTACAAACCCACCTCCTGGTACAAATCCACCTCCCGGCACGAATCCACCTCCTTCAGGTAATCCGACGAACGGTAACGACAGCTTGACCGGAACACCCGCAGGAGATGTGATTCGTGGTTTAGGGGGCAACGATCGGATTGATGGCTCAGGTGGCAATGATCGCTTACTCGGCGGCAGCGGCCAAGATACCCTGATTGGCGGTGCAGGGCGAGATCGGCTGGAGGGGCAAGGCGGCAATGATGTATTGCTTGGCGGTGGCGGTCGAGATGTGTTGATTGGTGGTGGCGGCAACGACCGAATTGACGGTGGTGCAGGCAATGACGTGATCACAACGGGACTGGGACGCGACCGGATTGTGGTACGTCGCAATCAAGGCTTCGATCGGGTCACTGATTTTAGAAACAATCAAGACAAGTTTGATTTAGTTGGCATTAGTTTCGGGCAACTGTTGTTTCAAGAGCGGCAAAATGATGTGTTGGTGAAGTTAGGCAGAAGCAATCTGCTTTTGATTGAAAACACAGACCTTCGGGCTATCAACCGCAGCGACTTTGTGTAAAGCAAGTTGGCAGTTCTGCTGATCCAAATCTGACCTGACTCCTATCGTTAAGATAATTGCCCTGAGTGCTTAATTGTTCTCAGGGTCTATTGTTACGTCATATCACTTTGGATTTTAGACTGGTGATTTTGAATTGCCATGGCATTGCCCTAACCGAGTGTTGGCAAGCGATTCGTTTATCCAATCGAGATTTCTGACTTTGTTGCTTCTCCCCGCGCATGAATGGCGAGCTAGTCGAGAATGTCTGCTCAAAGCAGGCTGGAAAAGGGTTTCAGTATACTTTAGTGTTTTAGTGTACTTGCTCCATTAGCCCGCAATTCATGCGCGGGGGAACTGAATACACCGTGATGTTAACAAAACTAGGGCTGCCTTCAATGCAAAAAGCGCCCCCCGCAGGAGGCGCTCAAGCTAACTCAAACAGATGAGCCGATGGAATTTAACCGTTGATGGCAGGTGCCGTCAGTGCCACAGGCGCAGCT
>JAAUQT010000138.1 GCA_012033495.1 Cyanobacteria bacterium RM1_2_2
ATGTCCGGTGTTGGGATGTCAGTGCCAACTATGTCCGGTATCGGCATGATGTCAGGCGTCGGGATGTCAGTGCCAACCATGTCTGGTATCGGCATGATGAGTATGTCCGGCATGGGCATGATGTCTGGCGTTGGCATGATGTCCGGTGTCGGCATGATGGGGATGTCAGGCGTTGGCATGATGTCGGGTATTGGTTTCTCTGCATCAATGCCTCCTGTTCGCGCTCGTAAATTCTGGTTGATTGGCGATGCAGAACTGATCGTGTATGGAGCAACTGAGCCTGATGCAACATTGACGATTGCAGGACGCCCAGTTCAACTGAACCCCGATGGCACTTTCCGGTTTCATATGATGTTCCCGGATGGGCTGATTGACTTCCCGATTATGGCGGTTGCTTCAGATGGAGAACAGTCTCGTTCAATTCAGCTAAAATTTGTTCGCGAAACGCCTACACAAAACACAAACACTAAGGAAGAGGCAAAGGAGGAATCCTTTTAGGCGGGAGCAAGGCTGAAGCGATAGGGTAGCTGAATCTGCAATTCTCCCGTTAGGATTGACTCAGCGCCGCGTCTTTCAGTTTTGCTCTATGCCAACCTACACCGGAATTTCTAGTGAAGCTTTTCGCCATCCCCTTGATGCCCAAGCAGAACAGGCACTCAGAAGCGTTCCGGGATTCGATTTAATTGCGCATCGGTTTGTGGAATTTTTATACGAACGCCCGCGCCATGTCTACTTGATGGGGAATAGCGTTGAGGTGGGGCCGCGTCAGTATGCGTCGATCTACCATTTGTTTCGAGGCTGCGTCAGAGATTTGGATGTCTTTCCAGAGCCGGTTCTGTTTGTTTCCCAATCGCCCGTTGTCAATGCTTATGCGTTGGGACAAGAGCGCCCCTGCATGGTGTTAAATACCAGCCTGCTCGATCTATTGGATGAAGCTGAATTAAGCTCGGTGATTGCTCATGAGTTGGGACACATTAAATGCGGGCACACCACCCTCACCCAAATGGCAACTTGGGCAGTCAGCCTTGTTTTTGGGCTATCGGAAATGACGTTTGGCTTGAGTAGTTTGGTCAGCAGCGGGCTGGTCATAGCATTTTATGAATGGCTCCGCAAAGCAGAACTTTCTGCGGATCGGGCAGCTTTGCTGGTGATGGATGATGTGAAGCCGGTTATGCAGAGCATGATGCGGTTGACAGGTGGCAGCAGTCGCTATGCTGATGAACTGAGCCTAGAAGAATTTGTGCGCCAAGCAGATCGTTATCAAGCGTTGGATCAAGACAACCTGAATCAGGTGTACAAGTTCTTTCTCTATAACAACCTATCGCAGAGCGCCTTCCAGACGCATCCGTTTGCAATCGAAAGAGTCCATCATTTGCGCGAGTGGTCAACCTCAGCCGAGTTTGGACAGATTCGCTCAGGGCAATATCACCGCACCGGGGCAGGTGCTGTCGAAGTTCCGGTTGCCGAACCGAGTGAAGTCGATCGGCTTAAACAAGAACTAGAAACATTGCAGCAAGAAATTGACCAAATTCGCCGATCCCAGTCGGGAGATCCTCCTTCCAGTTAATCTATTCTCTCATTACAAAAAAACTCGCCGTTTTCAGCCTGACTGATTATTATTTGATGAGGACTATTTAAAACGGGATTTCTGAGGAGCGTCATTATGAGTAGATGGAGATGGCTAATTGGCATTGTTGGGCTACTTTGCCTTGGCTCAGGCTGTAACAGCAAGACAGCAAAACAGCCTCAAACGGTCGATATTGCTGGGGCTGAAGCGCCAGTTGAAAGTTCAGTTTCCGAGCAGGCTGAACCCTTGGCGGCTCAAGATTTCTTCCCCGATCCGCTGATTGCAGGTTCGGCTAGTGTAAAACCTTTACCGATGCCGAATTTAATTCCGCCCACTACTTCAATCGAGCGAGTGCCGCAAGTTGACACCGGGCGCCCAGACCCTTTCGCTTCGTTGAATTTGGCTCCGACTGTGGTGCAAGGCAAGCCAGCTAGGGTTTCTGCCCCCCCTGCCCCCCCTGTGGTTCCAGTGCCAAGTGCGCCGGTTGTCTCGGTGGCGATGCCTCAGTCTGCCGCTCCAGCCCTGCTTCCCTTGCCGCCGCTGTTGCCTGCCGCAGAGGGGTTCAATTTGCCGTCGCTCAACGTTCCCCAAATTCCCCAGCGTAGTTTAGCTGAAACAATCGAAATTAGCGGAGTTGTAGAAGTTGGTGGCAGAAAGAATGTGATTGTCAAAGTCCCAGATGAGCACACGAGCCGCTATGTGGCCGTCGGAGAACGGATGGGCAATGGGACGGTTTTGGTGAAACGAGTTGAAATGGGACTCGAACCCGTTGTTATCCTAGAGCAAGAAGGCCGAGAAATTGTGCGCTCGATCGGAGCAAGCGGCGCTCTAGTCGGAACGATGTAACGAAAGCGGTAGCCTTTTGAGGCTTCTCTATAACTTTCACCCCATCGCTCGATATTGACAGTTGACATCAACCGTTACGGCTGCCTCACGGTCTTCACTGCCCTTTCACTAATGGGTCTGCATGACACAGCCAACTCCAGACTGGAATCCTTCTGCCAGCGAGACTCAGAGCAAATCCCTTGCGGAGGGAAGCCATTTATCGTCTAGACGCAGCGATCACTCTCAATCGCTTAGCTACCAAGACAGCTATATTTGCCCAGTCTGCCGGCATGGTCAGATCTCAGCTTTAACCCTGATGGATGCCTTTGCCTGCAACTTTTGTCGCCATATTTTTACCGCTAATCTGGCTAATCAGACTGTGCAGGTGGTAGATAGCTCTCAACCGTTGTCTTGGCGCTGGAATGGGCGCGGTTGGCAGTCTACCCACCGAGATGATCCGAGTTTAACGGCCGTGGTCTGGTTTGCCAGCATTGTGCTTGTGTTGCTACCTGCTGGAATTGTGTGGCTCACCTCCTACTTGTTTCCGCCTTTGCCGGGTAGCCTCTGGGATTGGTTCCCCAATGTATGGCTTGGCTGCACGTTTGGA
The DNA here is from genome assembly GCA_012033495.1 of Cyanobacteria bacterium RM1_2_2. Taxonomy (GTDB): domain Bacteria; phylum Cyanobacteriota; class Cyanobacteriia; order Elainellales; family Elainellaceae; genus Elainella. Next base: position 3,000 of record JAAUQT010000138.1, read on the forward strand.
GTTCACTTACTGATGGTGAGTTGGCTGCTGGCAGAACATTATCAAATTCCCATCTATGTGGCGAGCCGAGTTCGGTTACGAGATTGGATGGGCAGACGCTAGGTTTTGTGCCGATCACGCATTGAAGCATCTGTGAATTAGGTGGCAGCAGGTGTATCGCTGCGCTCGGTAGCGACAGCAGATTTTGAGGCATCTTCTCGTGGGAAGCCTCGCAAAAGCTGGCTATCAATCATCAAGCCGATGCCAGTATTGATTACAACCAGGCTAAGCGTGCCCAGCCAAAACCAAGGTTGACCCGTCGCTTTGTGAATGACTGCTTCGCCCAGCAAACACAGCCCAAACGGAAACAGCAACACCCCTGCCTGCGCTTTGAGATACCACACTAATTTTTTGTTCATTGCCTGCTTGGTCTAATCCATAATCTCTGCAAAAATCTATTGTTACAGCTTCTGGTGAGTCAGGAAAGGCGCAAGCTGAAGGTGAACATGGAGCAAGCGTCAGGGGGTTTGGCTCCATTTCAGTTTGTTAATTTCTTTGCCTATCCTCAGAAAGAGCCAATTAACAGTACAAATTGATACCTACAACGTCTTAGACAGGGTGTTTCTCACGATGAGTAGATTACAAGCAATTGAAGTGGACGGCGCAACCATTTATCTGGAAACTCAAGAAAATGTCGAGGTTCCAGAGGTGATTGAGTCGGTTGAGGGTGAGCAAAGCCGCGTGGGAAAGAGTGGCAATCGCACGGTTGAAACTCAGATGGCTCAAAGCTTCAAGCTGATTGAAAGCACAATTAAGACCTACACAAAACACACGCTGAATGCCTTCAAAGATGCGGCGTTGGCAGATGTCGAGAAAGTGACGCTAGAGTTTGGGCTAAACGTCAGCGGTTCAGGAGGCGTCCCCTATGTGGCAGCCGGAACGATGGGTTGCAACATTAAAGTCACGGTTGAATGCACTTTCCCAAAACGTCAGCCCCAAATGACCGCGCAACAGGCGCAACAGATAGCAGCTCAGCGGGCGGCTCAGTCTGGAATGCCGCAGCAAACCCCTCAACAGCGTCCGCCTCAGCCTGGAGTGCCCCCTCAACCCTTGCCAACCAAACCGCTGCCTCAGTAAACCTTGCTCAGTAAAACCTTGCTAGTCAACCTTGCCCAGTAAACCTTGCCTAGTCAACAGTGGGTAAAGAGCATTTGGAACCCCAAACAACTCAAATTCTGACGGGTAGGGGGTTTGTCAGAAACCGATCCTTCCTGCTACAGTCAGCAGCAGATGGCTTGTAGAGCTTGTAGAAATGTAGAAACACGAATGAATTCGAGCGATTTAGCGTTCACTTCCGCTCTCACTCAGGCTGAACTCATCCGCCAAGGTGAACTGACTCCGATAGACCTGGTGGGGTTGTATCTGGATCGAATTCAGCAGTTGGATTCGCAGTTGGGCAGTTTTGTGACGGTGACAGCAGAGCAAGCTTGGGCAGAGGCCAAAACCAAAACCGAGCAGTTGGCGAGCCGCAATCAGACCACGCAACTACCGCCGTTTTGGGGTGTGCCGATTGCCATCAAAGATTTAACCGCAGTTCAAGGAGTTCGCTGTGCGTTTGGCAGTCCGGCTTTGCTCGATCACGTCAGCGCTCATGATGATGCCGTCGTAACTCGACTTAAACAAGCTGGCTTTATCATTTTGGGTAAAACGTCTGTGTCTGAGCTTGGCTCCTTACCCTACACTGAGCCAACTCACTTACCCACTGCCCGAAATCCCTGGAATTTAGACTACACGCCCGGTGGATCGAGTGGTGGATCTGCTGCCGCCGTTGCCGCGGGCTTGAGTCCGGTTGCTCAAGGCTCAGATGGGGGTGGTTCGGTGCGCGGGCCAGCTTTCTGCTGTGGGCTGGTTGGCATGAAGTCTGCCAGAGGACGGATTTCCTTTGCTCCATTAGGTGATCACCAAAGCGGAATTGCCGCTCATGGCGTGCTGGCTCGTACTGTCGCAGATGCCGCCGCCCTGCTCGATGTGATGTCAGGCTACGTGCCGGGCGATCCGTACTGGTTGCCCAATCCTGAACCGTCGTTTTTGGCGGTGGCGCAACAGGGTGCGAATCGTATCAACCGAATTGATCAATCGCTGCGGATCGCTTATGCGACGGAAATTTTGCCGATTGGAGCCGCAGATGCCGACTGTCAGCAGTGCGTGTTAGAAACAGCCAGCCAACTGGCCAACCTAGGACATCACCTAGAACCCAACTGTCCTGACTTTTCAGGCTTAGTGGAGCCGTTTATCGTGCTGTGGCGGGCTGGAGTCGCTACGTCTGGGTTGCCGTCAGAAGCGCTCAGTCCCTTTAATCAGTGGTTGCTCTCTCAGCAGGATTTGAGTGGAGATTACCTGAAAGCAGTTTGGGCGATCCAAATGATTGCTCGTCGCATTGTTGCCTTTTTTGAACATTACGATGCGCTGTTGCTGCCAACTTATTTACATCCGCCCATCCGGATTGGCGCATGGAACGGACTCCCGCCTACCGATGCCCTTCAGCGGATTATCCACTGGATCGCCCCCTGCCCGCCTTTTAATGCTAGCGGTCAGCCTGCCCTAGCTCTACCGCGAGGACTCACAGCAGCCGGGTTGCCGATGGGAAGTCCAAGCTGGTTGGGGCGACCCTGCCGATGAAAGTGACTGTAATTGCCCTCGCTGCTCAACTTGAAGCCGCCTATCCATGGCAACAGCGCCCGCCTGTGAGCGTGCCTCCTGCCTAGAAGCAAAATGTTAGAACAGGTTTGTCATCCTTCCTCTGATTCGCTTTCAAGTCTTTGCTGCTATCTTGGGAAGAAGGCTCGGATAGATTTTTAGCGACTTTGCTTCCCCAACTGAGGTGACAGATAACCTTCCTACTTTTAACTTCTTGCTGCTCTGACCGCTCCGTCTGTCAAACCGCTTCATCTAATGGCTTAGCACTCTTTGAGGCTTTTCCTGTTTTGGTTCGCTAAGATCAGGTTGCTTTTCTTCAATTCCTTGTCGCAACCCTGTGAGCACTCACAGCGAAGATGACAAGGAAATTTCTACAACTGCTGCTAGCAGGACAGGAACAAAAGCAATCAGGGAACTACCACCCACTCCGCTAACAGTTCCACTAACAGTTGGGGTGGAAAATCGTTAGGGTGAATTTACTCAATTATTTGAATTAACCTGAATCAAATTATCCTGAATCACTAGCGTCGCTGTTCAATGTCACAGATTCTCTTTTCTTCAGAATGGCTGAATCAACTTTCCGATCCCTATGCCGTGCTAGGCCTGTCTGTGGCCGCGGATGAACGTCGGGTGCTCAAACGGTATCGTAATATTGCGAAATTGCTCCATCCCGATAGCCTCGTAACAGCCGAGCCAGCCACAAAAGCTTTGGCAAGTCAGGTTCTAGCTCGTTTGGTGAACCCTGCCTACCAACGGTTGAAGCAAGAGAAAGAACGTTCTGAGGCAATGGCTTTGTTGCGTTTGCGAGTACGCCGCCTCAACCGCGAAGATGCCATGCTGCCACAAAGCGAGATTGGACAGCAAATTCTGCAATTGCCGATTCACCAAGCCGATGTGTTTTATGAGCAGTCGGTTGCCAAACTGAGTGAAGTGCAGTATCAGCAGCTTGAGCAATTTCAAACCATTACTCAGCAGTTAAGCGAACTCAACCTCACCTATCTGCATTTGAAGATGGGTGAACCCGTAATTCGAGAGAAGCGCACCGGCATTGTAGCGGCTCCGCAAGCCAGACCGATTCAATATACGCCGAGTACCTCTGAAACGGCTCAGGCGGCGGTGAACTATGCCCAACGTCACTATTACCGCGCTCAAGAATATGCCAAAAAATCGACCTGGACTCAGGTTGTTGCCGAACTGCGAGACGCGATTCGCCTAGAGCCAAATCGGAGTGAGTATCATTCTCTATTAGCCAAGGCTTACCTGATGCAAAACCTGATTGGCATGGCAAAGGTGCATTTCCGGCAGGCGTTGAAGTTTAATCCGAAAGATCCGCTCGCGCTAGAATATGCAACGAAGTTAAAGTTGACAGAACCCGACGGTAAAGCTGCTAACAAAAACTTAGGAGGAAGTGGCTTGTTTAATTTATTTTCCAAAAAGCGATGAAGCGTCATGGCTAATCTTGCTTGGACTCGTCGCCACATTCTTTCCCTGTCTGACTTTCAGCCCGCCGAATACGACACGGTGCTGCAAACAGCCGCTAGCTTTCAAGAAGTGCTGTCTCGTCGCACCAAGAAAGTGCCAACGCTGCAAGGGCAGGTGGTCGCCAATTTGTTTTTCGAGCCTTCGACGCGCACCCGCAACAGCTTTGAACTGGCAGCCAAGCGGCTTTCTGCCGATACGCTCAACTTTGCGCCCGGCACGTCTTCCCTCACCAAAGGCGAAACTATCCTTGATACAGCAAAAACCTATCTGGACATGGGAACCGACATTATGGTGGTGCGCCATCGGGAAGCCGGAGTGCCGCTGGCCATTGCCAACGAAATGGATCGGCTTCAGTCGCGGGTAGGCGTGTTTAATGCGGGCGATGGGCAACACGAGCATCCGTCTCAAGCGCTGTTAGATTTGTTTACGGTCTGCACCTTGCTGAACGCTGAGAAGCCCCAACTGTCGCTGCTAGAAGGCAAAAAAATCGCCATCGTAGGCGATATTCTCCACTCCCGTGTGGCGCGTTCCAACATTTGGAGCTTGACGGCCAGCGGAGCCGAGGTGCATCTCGCCGCGCCGCCCACCCTGTTGCCGAAGCAATTTGCCGATTTTGTCAAAGCAGAGCACCAGCCGGATCATCAAGACATGCCGCTTGATCGGAAACTCTTCCTGCACTGGTCGCTGGAACCAGCTTTAGAAAAAGCCGACTTTGTGATGACGCTCCGGCTTCAGCGCGAACGGATGACGCAACATCTGCTGCCCAGCCTGCGCGAATATCATCAGCGGTTTGGCATCACCCACGCTCGCCTCAAACACTGCCAGCCCGACGTGAAGGTGCTGCATCCCGGCCCGGTCAATCGAGGCGTTGAGATTAGCTCAGAACTGATGGACGATCCGCAATTCAGCCTGATTTCGCAGCAGGTCACGAGTGGCGTTGCCGTTCGCATGGCGTTACTCTACCTGATGGGCAGCGGCAAGGGTTAGAGGCAGATGGGTAGGGCAGATCGGGAATGATTCAAGCTAGCCTCTCAACGCTGCCACAATTGACGGATCGATATTGAGATACTTGACCACCAGCCGATTCAGCCACACATTCCAGAGCGACATGCAAATTGCCGTTGCAAGGGCGGCTCCCAGAATCCCCAACCAAGGAATCCCGATCCAGTTCAAACCCAGATTCAACACCGCACTGCATCCGACCACGAAGGCACACTGATTGTGGTGTCCGGTCATGTTGAGCAAATAGCCCACTGAGCCGGCTCCCACATTCACCAGTTGCCCAATTGCCAGCACCATCATGGCCCACTTCGCGGCAGTAAATTCTGGGCCAAATAAACCCAAAATCGGCTCAGCGAATAGGGTTAGCCCCACTGCAACTGCCAAAGCGGGATAAAACATCCAGCGAGCAATTGTTGAAACCAACTGCTGAAGTTCGGCTTGCTTGCCCTGGGCGTAAAGCGAGGCAAACATCGGAGCCGCAATCGCATTAACTGACGCCAAAATAAAATTCACCCATCCTGCCGTTTTAAAGGCAGCGCTATAGATGCCCACCGATTCTGGGTTGAGCATTGCGCCAATCATCAGCGTATCGGTCTGGTTCAGCACCATAAACGAGCCATCGATAAACAACAGCGGCAGCGCTACCTGTAACCATTGACGAATTGCATAGACAGGTTTTGCGGTATGAATTTCTGGCACGAACCCCTGCCGCAGCAGCAAAAGCTGGATCGCCAAAACGCTGAGCATCGTCCAGAGTGAAATTCCTAGCACAACGGCGCTAGTTAAAGATTGATTGATCAAAACCCAGATGACTGCGCCTAACAGCAGCATCAGCGGATACATCACCAACGAAGGAGCATAGGCTAAGCCAATTCGCTGGATGGCACGTCCCATCTCTAGCTGAAGTTTCATCAACGCTACCAGCGGCACCGCCCACAGCCCTAACAAGATTGAGGCAAGATGCTCGATCGGCGATTGGGTCTGTCGCCACCCCAGCAAGCCTGTCCCCAAAACGGCTAGCCCTACGCTCGCCAAAGCCGTTTGCCACCAGCTTCCCCAAATCACGCCGCGCAGCCGTCCCCAATCTTGCTGAACGCTGTAGGCAGACATGAAGCGTAACGCCACGCTCGACAAGCCCAAACCGCCGACAAAGCCCAATACTAAACTGATGGTAGAGACATACTCAAACACGCCAAATTCGGTGGCTCCCATCCAGCGGGCAAACAGCACCTGGCTGAGGTAAGTAATGCCGACCCCCACAGTTTGGGTGAGCAGCGCCACACCTGCCCCGCGCACCAAGATTTGCAGTAGGCTAGCAGGCTGCGTCATTCGAGGGGTGGCAGTTCGAGGGGTGGCAGTTCGAGGGGAATCGTGCCTAATATGCCTTTGCGGAAGTCATTCAAAATTTGGCGGGCGGCGCGTTCTGAGTCGCTGTGATATTTGTGGTCTGCCAGCGCTTCGATGTAGCTTTCGCCAGTCAGACTGGTGAGCGTCACTCCATAGCGTTCCTCGAAGCTTTGCATCACGTTGAGTTCAGGCAGTTCTGCGGCGATCGGCTTCAACAAATCTAAAAAAGCGGCCGTAATGCGCTGATTGTCGTAAGAGGCTTCGCCAATATCGTCGCAAATCGCCAACTTAAAGGCAGCTTTTTGGTCTTCTAGTTTAGAGGGCAGAACACCCGGAGCATCCAGCAAATCCAGCGTTTCCGAAATCCTCACCCAGCGCAACTGCCGCGTCACTCCGGCTCGCCGGGCGCTATCCACCACCCGTTTACGCAATAGACGGTTAATTAACGCCGACTTGCCCACATTTGGGAAGCCAATCACCACTGCCCGCACCGGCCGCGGCAACATGCCCCGATCTCGCCGCCGCTGATTGATCCGATCACCCACATTCTGAGCCGCCTGCGCCACCGCCGCAATGCCCTGCCCTTGATTGGCATTGGTGAAGTAGGGTCGTTCGCCCTGCGCCTTAAACCACTCGATCCAGTCTTGCTGCACCGCTGGCGGAATCATATCCACCCGATTCAGCACCAACACCCGATCTTTGTTGACGAGCCACTGCCCCATCTGAGGATGCTGCGTTGCCAGCGGAATCCGAGCATCCCGCACCTCAAACACCACATCTACTTTCTTCAATTGCTCGGTCAGGGCCCGCTCTGCTTTCGCAATATGTCCGGGATACCATTGAATCGGGGGAGCCGTCATCGCGTCAGTCTGCCTGCTTTTACTTTGCTTTATTATCCTAGCGGCTGGGGAGAGGGTGGAGGGGTAGAGATTCTCCTGATAGGAGGAATGGGATGCATCAGAAGACAAAATTTTGGTTGATTCCAGAGTTCGACAACTTGGAGTTGTTTCGGGCAGAAGCAATCCACTGTCACTATGCTCGTCACGCTCATTCAACTTACTCAATTGGACTCATTGAGGCTGGAGTGGGAGGCAACTCTTATCGAGGGACGACTTATTTAGCTCCTCCCAACAGTGTTGTTTTCATGAATCCAGAGGAAGCCCACACCGGATATTCGGCTGAGCAGTTGCCCCTCACCTATCGGATGCTCTACCCCAGTGTTGACTGCATTCAACGAATAGCCAGCGAGGTTCAAAGCAGCGGATCGCCATACTTTGCGGATGCTGTTGTTCAAAATGAGGTTTTGGCTAGAAACGTCTTTGCCCTACATGCAGTGCTTGAACAATCACACGAGCGGCTGGAACAACAATCCCAATGGGTCGAAATTTTATCAGCGATCTTGCTCCACTACGCTGCGATAAGACCTCGATCGATTCGGCTGAGTAAAGAACATCAAGCCGTTCGCCTAATCAAAGAGTACCTACATGATAATTTCAGAGCCAATATCTCATTAGACCAACTGGTAGAAATCACAGGACTAAATCGCTCTTACTTGATTCGCGTGTTTCGTCAAGCCGTGGGAATGCCACCCTACACCTACTTGAACCAGATTCGTGTGGAAAAAGCAAAGCAGTTGCTGGGGCGAGGCATGTCTGTTGCAGATGCGGCGCTTGCCGTTGGGATGTCAGATCAAAGCCACCTGACTCGTCACTTCAAGCGAATTTTAGGAATTACGCCAGGTCACTATCGCCGCATGTCAATATCGTTCAAGACAGATTAGCCTTGATTCTTGGATACTTTAGGTCATGTTTTTTGAGGCGAGACCAGGAACAATGACCAGAGCAGAAGCGCACCTACCGCATCAACAAAACTATTATCTTGCTCAAATCAACATTGCTTTGATGAAAGCTCCCCTAGAAGATCCCATCATGGCTGAGTTTGCTGCTGCACTAAACGAGGTTAATGCAGTTGCAGACCACAGTTCCGGTTTTGTTTGGCGACTACAATCCTCCTCTGGCAACGCAACCGACATTCAAGCGTATCCTGACCCAAGAATGCTGGTTAATCTATCACTTTGGCAGAGTGTAGAGCAGCTAAAAGTCTACGTTTATCAGAGCTTGCATGGTAATTTCTTTGTCCGTCGTCGTCAATGGTTTGAGAAATATCAAGGCGAGCATTTTGCTATGTGGTGGGTTCCTGCTGGACATTTGCCCACGGTAGAGGAGGGCAAGGCGAAACTAGAGCATCTTGCGCTATACAGGGATTCACCTGAATGTTTCACCTTTGCAAAACCTTATCCACCCCCTACGACAGCGCGGACTAACAGCCCCACCGCACCGAACCCAAGCTAAGTTATGGCCGGGATGCAAGTTGATCTGTATCCCGCCAGCAGGAAAGGTAGGGCGATGAGGAACGGAGGTGAGGGAGTCAACAAAAAGTGAGCAGAACTGGATAATTCTCCATCCACCCATCTCTCAATCAAGCGAGCCACGTTCTTCCAGTTCCCGCCGCAGGTTATTCGGCAAGGTTCGGGTACGGTTGCGCTTCTTCTCTTTCTCGTTGGCAGGTTTAGGGGAGTTTCTCCTTGAGGGTGGGGTTGTAATCGAAGGACGGCCCGATTCTTCAATCGCAGGTGGGGATGGTTCCTCCAGTGTTTCAACGGATTCTGGCTCGGTAGCAGGTGATTCAATGGTTTCAGGTTCGAGTTCTTCGGTGGTTTCGGGTTCAAGCTCGAAAGTTTCGATGGGGTCTGCTTCCTCTGGTTGGGTGATAGATCGAGTGGGTTGACGGATTGGCTCGCCGGTTTCTTCTGGCGCTAGGGGTGCTTCGGGAGATGGGCGATTCTCAGTAATCACACCCCAAATTGCTGTTGCAACGACGCCAGCAATCACCAACAGACCAAAAAATAGGCCGCCACGCCAGGGTTTTCGCGGTTGGGGCGGGGGCGTAGTGACGGCAGCACTCATTTCCGGAGATTGCCGATATCCCGGAGTCGGAACGGGTGATGGAATGGCAGCTTCAGAACGATGGTGGGTGGGTGGGTTTCCCCGGCGCGGGCTGACTGCTAGCGTGGCAGCGGTCGAAGGATTGGAGCCGCGCTGCTTAGGCGATGCCAGCGGTGGTAAATCAGATGCAGTGGGCAAGAGCGCCAGCCATTCACGAACTCCACTCGGACGGTAGCGTGCCTCAACCGCCATGCCGCGCATAATCGCCTGATTGACGGCAATGCTAAGCTGCGGTTGAAGATCGCGGGGGGCAGGCATTGGTCGGCGTTCTCGCAAGATAGATGCGAGCGGCACTTGCGCCGTCAGCAAGGCATATAGGGTGGCAGCCAATCCGTAAACGTCAGTGGCAGGGGTGCGTTTTTCCTGCATCACATATTGTTCGATCGGCGCATAGCCTTCCGAAATTAGGCTGGTGTGAGTTTGGGTCTTGCCTTCTGTGAACTCGCGGGAGATGCCAAAGTCAATCAGGATAACTTCTTGCGTGCCCTGCCGCAGAATAATGTTTTGAGGCTTCACATCTCGATGCAGCAAGCCGTTTTGATGCACCACCTCCAACGCTGCGCCAATTTGCCGAATATAGTGAATGGCGATCGATTCGGGCAGGGGCTGATCGGGGAAGACAATTTGCTCTAAGGTTTGCCCTGGAATGTAGTCCATCACCAAATAGGGCACATCATCTTCCATGAAAAAATCGTTCACCCGCACAATGTTGGGATGCACACAAAGGGCTAGACGCCGCGCCTCATCCTGAAATTGCTGCTCCATCTTGCTGAACTGCGGATGGCTTTGACTCAGCAAATTCAGCGTTTTAATTACAACAGGTTGCCCTAGATAGTGATGAGTCGCCAGAAACGTCACACCAAAGCCGCCTTGCCCTAACAGCCTGTCCAAGGTGTACTTACCGCCTTGCAGCGTTTTACCCACCAGCGTATTCATGCGCTTCTAATCTACAGTTTGCAGCAATTCTTTACTTAGGATACGCCAATCTTTTCCATGTCGGAGTAGGTTTGGGACAGCAGATCAGGTGGCTCTTAATGCATACAAACCTGTATGTAAACAGATTTTATTGGTTCTACTTATTAATCGAGAAATTAGAGAATTAAACTAGCGACTGAAGATCCAGTATTAAGGGCTGGGTTTTGCCTACGTCCCACCCACCAGAATATAGAGTGCAGTCAACGCTCAGTTTTATGATTGAAACAAGCATTGCCAAGTTGATGTAATTCAGGGAACAAAAAATAGCTAAACGTTGGGTCAGAGAGCTTGCAATTGTCCTTCTGACGGTTCTAGTGTTTGCAGCAGTGGCTGATCGAGACTTTTTGATTCCGGCAAAAGCAAGCACTTCTCCCTCTTCAGTAACGATCGAGCGATACAGTCCCTATTACTTACGTCAGAGTAACGAAACCCCTGCAAACGGAGCAATTAAGGTTACTTATTATGGAACCACCATGGTGCTGTTTGATGACGGAGAAACGCAGCTTTTGGTTGATGCCCATATTACTCGTCCGTCTGCTGAGATTCTGCTTAGGAGATTTTTGGGAAACCCTCTACCCCGGTACGGGCAGGTTTTGCAGATCAATCCTCTGGGCGACGCGAGACTGAGTCCAAACCTGCCCCAACGTGACAACAACTT
>JAAUQT010000139.1 GCA_012033495.1 Cyanobacteria bacterium RM1_2_2
GCTGATTGGCATCCCAATTGCCAGAGATGCGCTGACGGTGGCAGTCGGGGTGGATAATCCCTTTCAAGGCGGCTTAACGCTCGATCAGTTAAAGCAAATTTTTCAAGGTAGAATCACCAACTGGTCGGAAGTGGGCGGCCCAGATCTGCCGATTCGCGTCCTCAATCGCTCGCCTGATAGCGGCACCTATACGTTTTTTCAAGATGTAGTGCTGTTGGGTGAACCGTTTGCCCCCGATGGTCCAAATGTGACGACGGCTCAGCAAGATGAAACAACGCCTTTGCTGCGAGCACTGGGGCAAGATGGCATCACCTACAGTACGGTGACTCAGGTGGTGAATCAGCAAACGGTGCGAGTTGTGCCCATCGACGGGATTTCACCGACCGATCAAAACGCGGTGCGAACAGGGACTTATCCGATTAGCCGCGTGACCTATCTCGTTGTGCCTCAGCAAACTAGCCCTGCCGCCAAGCAGTTTATTGAGGTTGCTTTGTCTCCTCAAGGACAGCAGATCGTGCAGCGGCTCGGCTTTACTCCATTACAGTAACTCCTACAGCAACTTTTCCAGATCCATAAACCCATGACCGAATTTAATCACCCACCCCGGATTTTGTTTTTGTACGGTTCACTCCGCCAGCGCTCTTACAGCCGCCTGTTGGCAGAAGAAGCCGCCCGGATTATTCAAGAGTTGGGGGCAGAGGTGAAAATTTTCGATCCGCGAGAACTGCCGATCCGCGACAGTGTGCCTGACACCCATCCCAAGGTGCAAGAGCTTCGGGCGCTAAGTGAATGGTCAGAAGGGCAGGTGTGGTCAAGCCCGGAGATGCACGGCAACATTACGGGCATTCTGAAAAACCAGATCGATTGGATTCCGCTCAGCATCGGTGCGGTGCGTCCCACGCAGGGCAGAACGTTGGCTGTAATGCAGGTGAGTGGCGGTTCACAGTCGTTCAATGCCGTCAACACCATGCGGATTTTAGGGCGCTGGATGCGGATGTTTACGATCCCAAATCAGTCTTCGGTGGCGAAAGCCTATCAGGAATTTAACGAAGATGGCACGATGAAAGACTCGCCCTATCGAGATCGGGTGGTTGATGTGATGGAAGAACTATACAAGTTCACCCTACTGCTGCGAGACAAAGTGGATTACTTAACCGATCGCTATAGTGAACGTAAAGAACAAGCAGCGAAGGAAGCCGCCGAGCAAGCAAAAGCCGAGCAAGCGAAAGTGGATTTGAAGCAAATGTGATGATGATTTTGTAATGATTCAGAGTGACAGAGTGGATGATTAGTTTAGGGTTTGATCTGGGCGACGGCTGAGGTGGCTTTTTGGACGGCTTCCCGGCTCAACGGCACATAGCCCAGTTCTTCGCTAAATTTCTGCCCTTCGGTTAAGCTCCACTGAAGCACGTCTCGAATCGCTTTCGCTTGATTGGGATCATCGTATTCCTGATAAGCCATAATCCAGCTATAAGTCACGATGGGATAAGCTTCTGGCTGATCGGGATCAGGCACAAATACCCGCAGGTCTGCGGGAAACGGGACTGAACTTAAGGCTTTGGTCGTCGATTCAAGATTGGGCAAAACGTAATCACCAGCTTTATTCTCTAATGCGGCTGTCGTCATGTTCAGCTTGTCGGCATAGCTATATTCGACATAGCCAATAGCTCCTTCCTGCTGCTGAATCTGAGCCGCCACACCAGCATTCGCTTTAACACCCACACCTGCCTTCCAGCTTACATTCAACCCAGTGCCAACTTCCTGCTGCCATTGGGGGCTAATGGCGCTGAGATGGGAAGTGAACGCTGCGGTTGTGCCGCTGCCGTCGGCGCGCTGAACCACCACAATCGGCAAATCGGGCAAGGTTAGATCAGGGTTAGCCGCGACAATCTGAGGATCATTCCATGTGGTAATTTCGCCTAGAAAAATAGCAGGATAAACGGCTCGCGGCAGCTTTAACCCGCTTTCGATGCCCGGAAGATTGTAGGCAACGGCAATACTGCCTGCTGTCATTGGAATCAAAACAACGCCCCGCTTGACGCGCCCAATTTCCTGATCGGTCATGGCCACATCGCTGGCGCCAAAATCGGTCGTTTCGGCAATCATTTGCTCAATGCCAACCCCACTTCCGGTCGCCTGATAGTTGATCTGAATATGGGGATTGATGCGGTTAAACTCACTAAACCAGCGCTGATAGAGAAACATCGGAAAGGTTGCCCCGGTTCCGGTTAGAAAAACATTTGTGGGACTAGCACTCGTGGGACTAGCACTCGAAGCGGGTTCTGATGTTTGCTGCGGCTGACAGGCGACGATGCCTAGCGCTACTCCAGTCGAAAGGGCGGCAAGTTGCAGGGTTTGGCGGCGAGTGGACATGGTGGAATTCCTGGATTTTGGATTTTGGATTTTGGATTTTGGATTTTGGGTGACAGTAAATTAGAAATCATGTGGCAAATCAGGTGGCAAATCAGGTGGCGCACTGGTTGGCGTTGAGTTTTTGCTCGCAGAGGTTTCGTTCTGCGGCGTTGAGGTCTTTTACGTCGCGACGCATGATCATGCCGTTGTAGCTGGTGAGGAAGCGAGGGAGTTCTTCAACCTGAATCAACTGCATGGTTTGCATGTCGTAGGTGGTGTAGGTGGTGAGGTCGGGTGAGTTGAAATCTATATCAACGACGGTGAGGGCTTTTTGAGGAGTCAGCCCACCTTCTAGTAGCGGTCGTGGCCCGGAACCTAAAATGCCCATGTGTAATAACTGAATCTTGCCTTTGTGGGCTGGATAGTAGGCGTGGTCGTGCCCGCTAATATAAGTATGAACGTTATATTTTTCAAGCATTTCTCGTAGCTGATCGGCGTTTCCATCATTTCCGCGGGTTCATTACGACCGATAGCTACGGCATATAGCGGCAAATGTCCGAGGAGGATACGCATCTTTGCCTGTTGCGCTTCCGGGCTGGCAAGCGTTTGTTCCACCCAAGCTAACTTTTCCTGGGGAATGCGGTTGGAGGAACCATCCCAAGCGAGGAAGAAAATATCTTTGTACTCGAAGGTGTAGTAGAAGGGGAACTCATTGCGATCGACAAACTTCACCCCTGGATCATGGGTTGGCTTGTTCCAGTATTCTTTGGCTAAGTCGCGCTCTTGCTGAAACAAAAACGTGCCGCCTACGCCTAGCGCACTAGACGCATCGTGATTGCCGATCGTGAAGCCGTAGGGTAGCTTTGCTGCCCGCAACGGAGCCGCCACATGCTGATCAAAGGCTTCCCACATGGCGCGAATTTGCTCGACGGTGAGGGAAATATCCTGTCCGGCTACCATATCACCGCTGCATACCACCATATCGGGCTGCCAGAACGGAATGAGTCTCACAGCCTCATCGACTTCCGGGTCATACTCAGTGGAGCCATAGGCGCTGTTGAGATCGCTAATCACCATCAGCCGCACATCACCACGCGGCGGATTGTAAAGGCTCTCTGTTCCAGCAATTGTGACAGGCGATGCAGACGATTCGGTGACAGAGGGCTGCACCGCAGCAGGCGACTCAACCGGGACAGGAGTATTGGCATCAGGAGTGCCCGTCAACTGGTCGCAAGCCAAACACACGCTCAAAACTAGTCCCATTGTCAATAGCAGGAAAAACCGCCGCCAGCGCATTGCTTCTCGTCTCCTAGTTAAATTTCCGATCAAACTACCTAGTCAAACTCCAGGCTTACAATATCAGATTGGCTCGCTAAAGGATCAGGGGAAGGCAGAGGGCAAAGGGCAGGAGGATGGGAGACAGGGAAAGTGGGAATTCTGTGCAAAATCTCTGAGTTTGTCGAGGCTGTAATTTTTCTGTAGTGCTTGGCTGCTTGGCTCCCCTGTAAACAAGTAGAAGAACCCCATGAAACAGACTTAAAATTTGGGTTTCGACGGCGCGCAACCCGCTGTTTGACGGCGCGCAACCCACCGAATGCAAAAGTTGGCGCGTTGAGCGAAGCCGAAACGCATTTTACAATGAACAGTTAAACATTTACGAACATTTACGGCATCCGCCTAACCGCGCCCGTTCCCCAAAACCGGCTGGGGCAGGAGTGCCAACTAGACCAAAGCACCTCCCCCTCCTGCCCTCTGCCCTAGATCATCGCTCCCAATTCTGAGATCATCTTAATCGTCGCTTATCCTAATTCTGCTCATGCAATTCAGTGCTTTAACGGCTTATCCCTACCCTTCCGGGCGTCGCGTGGTGATGGGAAATCGGTTTGCGGCGGCAACGAGTCAGCCTTTGGCGACTTTAGCAGGCATGGAAATGTTTTGGGCGGGCGGCAATGCGGTTGATGCAGCAATTGCGATGGCGATTACCCTCACGGTAGTGGAGCCGACCTCCAATGGGATTGGCTCGGATGCTTTTGCGCTGGTTTGGGATGGCACGCTGCATGGGCTGAATGCGTCTGGGCGGAGCCCGAATGGTTTGAGCGTCGATCGGTTGGCGGCTCTGAAGCAAATCCCTAGCCTCGGTTGGCTGCCGGTCACGGTTCCGGGGGCGGTTTCGGCGTGGCGGAGTCTTTGGCAACGCTGGGGCAAGTTACCGTTCGAGCAGTTGTTTGAACCTGCGATTCGTTATGCCGAACAGGGATTTCCGGTATCGCCTGAAACGGCTCGCGCTTGGCAGTCGGTTGAATCAGTGTTTGTGCCACTGACCCGTCCAGAGTTTCAGCCGTTTCAGCAGGTGTTTTTTCCCAACGATCGTGCGCCCAGAGCAGGTGAAGTTTGGGGCAGTTTGGCTCATGCGGAGACATTGCGAGAGCTTGCGGCAACAGGCGGCGACAGCTTCTATCGCGGTAAACTGGCCGAAAAAATGGCTGGATTTGCGTCAGATACAGGCGGGCTGTTGAGCCTAGAAGATTTGGCGCAGCATCAGGCAGACTGGGTGCAGCCGATTTCGACCACCTACCGCGATCTCACCGTTTGGGAAATTCCGCCCAATGGTCAAGGCATCGCGGCTCTGATGGCGCTGAACTTGCTGGAAGGGCTGGATTTGTCGCGCTACCCGCGTGAGTCTACCACCAGCCTGCACTGGCAGATCGAATCCATGAAGCTCGCCTTTGCCGATGTCTATCAGCATGTTGCTGACGCGAACTGGATGCAGGTTGCCGTTAACCATTTGTTGCGGAAAGGCTACGCGGCTCAGCGCCGGAAATGGATTGGCGAGCGGGCGATTTTGGCTCAGGCTGAAAATCCCACCAGCGACACGGTTTACCTCTGCGCCGCCGATCAAGACCTGATGGTGTCCTTCATTCAGTCCAACTATGAGGGTTTTGGCAGCGGCATCCTGATTCCAGAAACCGGAATTGCCCTGCAAAATCGCGGTGTCGGCTTCAGCTTGCAACCCGATCATCCCAATGCCGCCGCACCTAGCAAACGCCCCTTTCACACGATCATTCCGGGCTTCCTGACGCAAGCAGACCAGCCGCTTGGCCCGTTTGGCGTGATGGGTGGACATATGCAGCCTCAAGGTCATGTCCAAGTTGTCGTTAACCTGATGGACTATGGGCTGAATCCGCAGGCTGCCCTAGATGCCCCTCGCTGGCAGGTGACTTTGGGTAAAACCGTATTTTTGGAGCAGGCCATTCCACAAGCGGTTGTGCTGGATTTGATCGAACGTGGACATCAGGTACAGCTAATGCCAGAAGGACGCTCTTTTGGTAAAGGGCAAATGATTTTGCGCTATGGCGATGTGCTGGTTGCTGCCTCAGAGCCGCGAGCCGACGGTCTGGCGCTGGCAGGGTAAGAAATGGTGCGCATTTTTTAGCGCCCTGCCAAAATTTCCATTTCAACCGGAACAATGCCCGCTTCAATGGCATCGATTTGCCGAGCCGCTGCTTGAGAAAGGTCGATGCTGGAGCCGTCTAGAGCCGGGTGATAATCGTTGATGCGAACGATCACCGTTTTGCCGTTTTGCAGATTGGTGACTTGCAGGCGCGTATTAAACGGGAGAGAGTGATGGGCAGCGGTGAGGGCGTTTTGGTTGAAGGTTTCGCCGCTAGCCGTCAACTTGCCGTGCAGATTTGGCCCATACCAAGAGGCAATCCCCAGCATGGTTTGCTGCATCCCATCGCGCAGATAGTCGGGCGGCATTCTGAACAGAGTGGCGGCATCGATGGGCTGAAATAGCTGCTGAGCCACCTGCTGACGGCGATATTCCCAGGGGCGAAGTTTTGAGGTCGGGGGTTCTGCCGCCTGCTGCTGCGCCAGGGTTTCTGCTTGCACAATCGCCTGTTGATGCGGGCATTCTGCCACATAAGGACGATAAACATAGGCCATGCCAGCTTGCACCAGTTCTTGGTTGACGAATCGCGGTGACGGAGTTGCACCAAAAAACACCTCTGCAATCAGGTAAGCAGACTGCTGCCGCACCGGAATAAACTGCACCTGCTGTTGCCCTTGATTGAGCAGTTGTTGAAGAAATGCCTGCGCGGGTTTGCCTTCGGGTTGAGTGAGTTCGGGGGCATCAATGCCGCAGAGCCGGAGCCGCAGCAATTTTTTCCCGGATAAAACCGTCACAGAGTCGGCCGTTGGAACCGCCACAAGGGTTGCCGATTGGCTAGGTTTGAGAGTGTCTAAATTCGGTTGGGCGCGTTGCCAGGTCAGCAGTTCAGCGTTCTGTACGGGTTGCGCCTGCTGGGTTTGGGGTTTGTGCCAGACGTGTTCCTTAACCCAATACAACCCGGAAAGGATCAAAAACCCTGGCAACAGCCGCGTTAAGCCTGGCATCCGGTAGACCCATCTTTTGATACGCTCGATTACCGGATCACTCATTTGCGCCAGTTTCCTCTAGATCACCATCTATGAGCAGGCTGCATCTCCAGATTCAACATCTTCCACTGCATCTTCCACTGTCTTACTCTATCACCCTGCTTTTTGCTGTTGATAAAGCGCTTTGAAGTAGCTTTGCTGCTGTTTGTGATCGACAATCGGAGCCGGATAGTCGCAGCGGGCCCGATCGACCTCAGAAATTTTGCCGCTAATTAAATCTGCCGTATCGACGCTGCGCAGTTCGGGCAACCATTCGCGGATGTATTCGGCGTCTGGGTCAAACTTTTGGGCTTGACTGGCAGGATTGAAGATCCGCAGCGGTTTAGGATCCATGCCGCTAGAGGTGCTCCACTGCCAGCCGCCATTGTTAGCCGACAAATCCCAATCCACCAGCTTTTGCATGAAATACTTTTCTCCCAACCGTCCGTCTACAATCAGGTCTTTGGTGAGAAAACTGGCCACAATCATCCGACAGCGGTTATGCATCCAGCCGCTTTCATTCATTTGCCGCATGGCCGCATCGACAATGGGGTAGCCCGTCCGCCCCTCACACCACGCCTGAAAGTAATCGGGATTGTTGAGCCAGGGAAACTGCTTGAACTGCGCTCGGTATGCTCCTTCTGCCAATTCTGGGAAAAAATACATCGCGTGCTGGTAAAACTCGCGCCAAGCTAACTCTTGCTGCCAGGTTTGCACATTTTTGCGGGTTTCGTCGCTGCGGCTCTCAGCATAGACCGCTTCGGTGGCCGCCCAAACCGTCCGAATCCCAATCGTACCGAATTTGAGTGCGGCACTGAGCCGAGACGTACCCGAAACTGCTGGAAAGTTACGCTGCTCGCCATATTCTTCTAGGGCTTGGCTGCAAAACTCCTTAAGGCGGGCTTGGGCGGCTGGGGTTCCGGGCGTTTGCGGTAGGTCTTGATCCCAAACCAACCCCAAGTCTTTCAGAGTCGGCAAGGCGATGGTTTCAGCTTCGGCAGCGGTTTTTTCTGCGTCGGTTAGCCCTGCTGCTGCGGTCAAATCTGCGACGGGTTCAGCTTTGGGCTGACTTTTCCAGTTGCGCCAAAACGGAGAGTAGACGGTGTAGGGCTGTTTGCTGCCTGTCATCACCTGGGTGGGGGCGTGCATCAACTGATCCCAAAAGCCCTGCACCTCGACCCCTGCTTGCCGCAACGCCTCTGCCACGGTGCGGTCACGCTCACGTCCGTAAGGTTCCACATCTCGGTTTAAAAACACTGCCTGCGCCGAAAGGGCGGTTGCCAACGCTGGCAGTTGTTTAATCGGCTGACCTTGCACTATCAGCAGCGCACTGCCTGCCAGAGCGTAGCTTTCCTGAAGCGCTTGCAAACTGCCCAATAGATAAGCCACCCTCACTGGTGCAACATCATCTCGTTGCAAAATATTTGGATCAAGGCAAAACACCCCCGCAACTTTGGGGCTGCGCTGTCGGGCTGCTGCTAGCCCCACATTATCCACCGTGCGTAGATCGCGCCGATGCCAAAACAAAATTAGATCAGTCATGCAATCGATAGGTTGAGAGGGGACTCTATCCAGGATAGAACGCTTGACCCATCTTGCCACACAGCACTCAGGATGAGAGATCCGACTCCCAACCTCTCACCTCCGACTCAGGAAAGCGCTATTCTAAGTTAGGGCAATTTTCCAGAACGCGCTAGGCTCACGTCACTTTCTTCGCTGCCATGCCCAAGCCCCTCTCTCGCTTCGCAACAACGCTATTTTCAAAACTTCCCCTGCGCGTAGTCCTGATCGTGCCTTTTGTGCTGCAAATCTTGCTGGTCGCAGGGCTGATTGGCTTTCTCTCCTTTCAGAATGGGCAGCGAGCCGTTAAAGACCTAGCCACCCAGCTAGAGGTGGAAATTGGACAGCGGATTGAGCAAACGCTACAAACTTATCTCAAAATGCCCCAGCTTGCAAATCAGGTAACGGCTGATGCGGTGCGTCAGGGGTTGCTCGATCCAGACAACCTTGAGGTGTTGCAAGACTATTTGTGGTCGCAGTTTCGCCAATTTAACGACCAGTATTCTGTCCAGCAGTTTCGCCAAGGGTCGCCCAATCCTCAGCCCGATGATATCTCTTACCTGGCGATTGGCACTGTCCAAGGTAACTATGTAGACGTGGGCTACAACTCCCAACACAGCCGCCTAGAGATGGGCATCCGAGATCGTCAGACAGAAAAACTGCAAATTTGGGGCATGAATCAATGGGGCAAGCGCCTGGAAGTGTTAGAAAGCACGCCCTACGATCATCGCATCCGCAATTGGTACACAGACACCGTAGAGGCAGGTCGCTCAATTTGGGTGGGCCCCTATGTGCCTGTCACGACCGAAACTGAATACTACATTTCATCGGCTCAACCCCTTTACGATCGACGCGGCAACCTGCTAGGAGTCACGGATGCCACCCTCAGCCTCCGAGACGTTAGCCGCTTTCTCCAGAGTTTGAAGGTGGGACAGTTCGGGCAGATTTTCATCACTCAACTGGATGGCGACATGATCGCCACCTCAAATGATGAATTGCCTTTTGTGAGCAACGGGGCAGAAGTCCGCAGCATTCAAGTAGAAGAGAGCAAGGACCGCCTCACCCGCGAAACTGCCGCCTATTTACGCCAAAAATTTGGTAGCTTTGACCGGATCGACTTCTTGCAACAGCACCGCCCTCAGACCCTAGAATTTCGAGATAGCCAAGGCAAGAAACAGTTTGTTCGCGTCGAATCGCTGCGAAATACCCAATATATTGGCATCGACTGGCTCGCTGTGATTACTGTGCCCGAAGAGCAGTTTATGGGGCAGATTTATGAAAATCGTCGGATTACCACCTTGCTGGCCCTCTTGGGTTTAGCCGGAGCCATTGTATCGGGAATTGTTGCTGGACGGTGGTTAACGCGACCGCTGGTACAACTCAGCCGGGCTGCTAATGCCGTTGCTCAAGGCGACTGGGATCGACCCGTTACCATCCAGCGGTCGGGAGAGTTAGGGGTGCTGGTCAACGCTTTCAATCACATGCGTGAAGAACTCAAACAGTCGCAGCAGCAGTTAGAGGAATATTCTCGCGGTTTGGAGCAGAAAAACAAGCAGTTAGAAACGCTAGAAGCTGAGCTACGCCGTCAGTTGAATCTTTTTCTGCACGCGGTTTCTCACGATTTGCGCAATCCGGTGTTAGGAACTTCAATGGTGCTGAATAATTTAAGCCAGCAATCTAACGAAACGGTGATGCTGCCGCGCCCCATTCTTGAGCGAATGCAGGACAGTAATCAGCGCCAGCTAAACCTGATCAACTCCTTGATCGACACGCACGGTACTGAAATGTGGGGCATCACGCTCTACCCAAAACCACTGCAACTCTTACCTTTGGTGGAATCTGCCATTGCCGATTTACAACCTATGATGGCCAAAGAAAAAACTCAGTTGGAAAACTATATTCCCGCTGAGCTACCGCCGATTGAAGTTGATCCACTTCAGTTGGCTCGCGTTTATCAAAACCTGCTGGCAAATGCCTTAAAGCACAACCCTCCCGGACTCAAGATTGAGTTAAACGCCAAAGTAGAGGGTGACTACATCCTTTGCACAGTCGCTGATGATGGGGTGGGCATTAACCCAGAGCAATGCGAAAAACTTTTCGATCCCTACTTTCGCGGCAACAGCAAACCGAAATCAATTGGACTCGGACTTGGACTTTACCTCTGTCAACAAATTATTGAAGCCCACGGCGGACAGATTCAGGTCAACAGCCAAATCGGGCAGGGAACCGCCTTCTGGTTCACATTGCCGCTTGCGAAAGCAGCCTTAAATGAGCATCGTTCGACAGTTGAGCAACCGGCAATCGAGCAGCCGACAATCGAGCAACAGGGAGGATAGACCAACCTACTTTATCTGATTTCTCTGGCGATGGGATCTAGACGAGATCTCAGCTAACTCTACCCGTGAAGCAAGAAGCGACTGAGCAATCTGACTCCTTGCAGCCTGAGTCCAAGCACTATCCAACTGCGGCACATCAGCCGAAGAAAAATTGAAGGGATGAGGGGGCGCTAACGGCAATGAGAAAGAGCCTTCCTCATAGGACTTCACCAAGCTAATCACCCAGGGCAAAAAGTCTAGAATCTCGCTGGGTAGGATCGTTAACTCGAAGTGCTGTCCTTGATTAAGGCTTTGATAACCCTTCCCGTGGCGAATAATTGCTGACGCATCTCCACCCTTATTGATAGACAGCCGCAAAATGAAGGGACGTTCGGGGACTAATTCATCTGGGGCGGTGTAAGCATAAACGCAAATATAGTTCAAACGCTGCCAACGATCAGTCCAGGACACCATCGAAACATTGCCCGCATAAGAGTTGCGATTCGTGATGCTCACAGGAACTTTCATCGCTGTGGCGAACAAATCGTAGAACTCTTGGCGGAGTTGCGAAATCCTGCGGATTGCCTCTGGCGTCATGTAATCACCCCATGTAAGTCAGCATGGCGAAGGATTGCGTCATTCGGATTCGCCCCGGTGAGATTGGCGTTTGTTAACTTGGTCTTCGTCAGGTTGGTTTCAGTTAGGTTTGCCCCAGTCAGGATCGCATCCGTGAGATTGGCATAACTGAGATTTGTTCGGGTCAGATTTGCCTTCGTCAGATTCGCACCACTCAGATCAATCCCACTCAAGTTCATGTTCCTTAAGTTGGCTGCCATTAAATTGATATTTTTAAAATCTCGTTGCCCTGCTCCATAGCGGCTTAAGAGTTCTTTGACATTCATGATCTTGTTCATAAGGACACCTAAGCGACGTGAAAATTTACGGAAGACAGAAATTCCTCTCAACATTGTGCTGGCTTCAAGACCCGGTTTGAAATTAAAACTGACCGATCAGTTCTATGTCTTTCAACTTTGTGCTTTTCAACCAGGTTCTCGAAGCCTAGAAAGAGCCAGCGCTTTGAAGATTAATAGCGAAATCGCTTTCTCTTTTGCTTGTGTCTAGCAATTTCCTTGCGCTTACGTTTTTCAATCGGCGTTTCAAAATGGCGATGCTTCCGCATGTCGGGGAAAATCCCTGCTTTAGAAACGGCCCGCTTAAACCGCCGCATCGTTGACTCAATTCCTTCACCTTCACCAGGAATGATTTGGGTCATCCGATCTCCTCAAAACTGAATGGAACCGAACTTGAGAAACCTCACTCAAGTCATTGGGTAAAAACAGCCAAAAAAGGGTAAACGCCTTGCTTACCCTCAAGACTGCCAGATTAGGGCTTTCGCTCAGGGCTTAGTAGCGCCGAGAAGAGCCACCTCTGCTATTACCACCACCCCAACTATCTCTAGATGGACTTCTCTCTTCGCGAGGCTTAGCTTTGTTCACTTTCAAATCGCGCCCCATCCACTCAGCGCCATCGAGTGCTTCAATGGCAGCAGTTTCCTCTGCTTCGGTGCCCATTTCCACAAAAGCGAATCCGCGAACACGCCCAGTTTCTCGATCGGTGGGCAATTGGACACGCCTTACTGCGCCGTATTCCGCAAAGATTTCGGATAGGTTATCTTGCGTAACGTCGTAGGAAAGGTTGCCGACATAAATTGACATGGATTTTCTCCAGAAGTTGAATGTAGAGATTTAGATCCGGAGATAACGCTTGAAAAAACGAATTACACAACCGAAAATAAGCCTTCGTCCCTGTACACTAGCACAGGATCAATCCACCCGGTGGTGGAATGGAGTACCTCTAAACAATTTGTCACCTATGAGCTTGTAATCTCCAGGAATCCCACCTGCTTTTGTCCTCACTGGGTGGGCAGTCTTGCTATGTAGACAGTCTTAGTAGACAGTCTTAGCGGTGCAGACAGCAAGATAAACCTAAAGCAGAGCGGGGCTGCTCTAACTCTAGTTTCTCAACAACTCTAGTTTCTCAACAAGTCTAGTTTCTCAACTTTCTAAAGAAGTTCCGTGTTTTAGGATATTCGCTACTGCTCTGCGTCACCATAGAAAAAGAGAACACTAAAAAACAGACAGAATCATGATTGAGCATGATGTAGTAATTGTTGGCGGTGGTTTAGCAGGAACCCGCGCTGCTGTAGAAATTGCCCGGATTGACCCACGCCTGAGTGTGGCAGTGGTTGCCAAAACGCACCCGATTCGATCACATTCGGTAGCGGCGCAAGGTGGCATGGCAGCCACACTGAAAAACGTTGACCCTGAGGATAGTTGGCAAGCCCATGCGTTCGATACTGTCAAAGGCTCCGACTATCTCGCCGACCAGGATGCTGTCGCCATCTTGACTCAAGAAGCACCTGATGTGGTAATCGATTTGGAACACATGGGCGTATTGTTTTCGCGCTTGCCAGATGGACGCATTGCCCAACGTGCCTTTGGTGGTCACTCTCACAAACGCACCTGTTATGCCGCAGATAAAACAGGACATGCTATCTTACACGAGTTAGTCAATAACTTAAGACGCTATGGTGTACATATCTATGATGAATGGTATGTGATGCGGTTAATCCTGGAAGACGGGAAAGCGAAAGGTTTGGTGATGTTCCGCATCCGAGATGGGGCATTGCAGGTGGTACGCGCCAAAGCCATTATGTTTGCGACGGGCGGCTACGGGCGTGTATACAACACCACCTCAAACGACTATGCCTCCACAGGGGACGGCTTAGCGATGACGGCAGCGGCAGGCTTGCCCCTCGAAGACATGGAGTTTGTGCAATTTCACCCCACTGGGCTGTATCCGGTTGGCGTCCTGATCTCGGAAGCAGTGCGCGGCGAAGGGGCTTATTTAATCAACAGCGATGGCGAACGCTTCATGGAACGCTATGCGCCGAGCCGGATGGAACTTGCCCCCCGTGATATTACCTCCGCGCGATTGCTAGAGAAATTCGGGCTGGACGCGGCATTCATTTGGATGGCAGTGCAGGCGGCCCTTTTTGTGCATCTCGATGTGCGGCATCTGGGGCGGGAGAAAATTATGAGCCGGATTCCCTTTGCTTGGGAAGAATCCCATCGGCTTGTCGGCATTGATGCGGTAAATCAGCCGATTCCAGTACGCCCGACGGTTCACTACTCGATGGGCGGACATTCCAGTCAACACCGATGGGCAAGTCCGCAGCAGTGCCGCAGGGTTGGTCGAAGCTTTCTTACGCGGCTGGAGAAACGCCTGTGTGTCAGT
>JAAUQT010000140.1 GCA_012033495.1 Cyanobacteria bacterium RM1_2_2
GTCGCTCTGCTGGCGCAGCAAGTCTACGATGGTGGAATGTCATTGGTTAGGGAATGGGAATTCAATCAGTTCGATCGTGGGTCGGGCGTGGTTTGCGGTCAATCCCTTGCAGGATGCCCCTTGATCTGCTACACCCGCCCGTACAGGATACGGATTGATTCAATCCACGATCCTAAGATACTGGCGGCAGAATCGAAAGCAAGCTCGTAGCCCATAGTAATATCAATTGCTGCCCAATGGAATTGATATGGCATCGATGCGTCAGAGCCTTTCCCAGAAAACAATTTGGTTTTTGCTCAGTTTGGCGATTCCGCTTTATTTTGGGCTAATTTCGCTGCACTATGCCTTCAGTCAGGATTATCTAATCCAGGATGATGCCCGCCTCCACATTGTTTGGTTACAGCAATTGGTTGATTCTGATTTGTTTCCGGCAGATTTGCTCGCCAACTATTACCAAACGATTCAGGCAACTGGATTTAAGGCGTTTTATTGGATCATGGCGCAAGTGGGCATTTCGCCGCTGCTGTTAGCAAAACTGCTGCCCCCATTTCTAGCATTGATTGCGACTGGCTATCTGTTTCACCTGACGCTGCTGTTGTTGCCGATGCCTGCCTGCGGATTTTTGACAACGCTGTTGTTGAATCAAAACATTTGGCTCAAGGATGATTTGATCTCCGCGACGCCCAGAGCCTTTATCTATCCGCTGTTTACGGCATTTTTGTATTATCTGCTGCGCCGATCGCCCGTTCCGTTGCTGATTGCCCTGACGTTAACCAGCCTGTTTTATCCGCAGGTGGCGCTGGTGGAACTGGGAATTTTGACGCTGCGGCTGTGGTCTGGGGAATCTCGGAAAAACTACAAACCCTACGCGCTGTGGCTGACGGCTGTGATATTAGTCGGCATCACTGTTTTGCCGTTTCAGCAGCAGATTACGGCTCAGTTTGGCGAAATTTTGACGGCGGCAGAAATGCAGCAAATGCCGGAGTTTGGCTTAAACGGCAGACGGGAATATTTTGGTGTTGATCCGGTTAGCTTTGCCTTTCGAGGCGCGAGTGGGCTGCGGTTGCCGCTGTTTCCGCCAATCCTTTGGGCGAGTTTAGGGTTGCCAATTTTGCTGCGAACCCAATCCCCGACGGTGAACGCAATGACGTCAGAAGTCAAGCTGCTGCTGCAAATCGGGGTCGCGTCAGTTACGTTATTTTTGCTGGCGCATCTGCTGTTTCCCCAACTGTATTTGCCGAGCCGCTACACGTTCTATAGCTTTCGGATCGGGATGCCCCTTGCGGCAGGAATTGTCCTGTGGATCGGATTAGCGGCAGGCTGGCGATGGTGGCGGAGGCTATCCCAACCGAGTTTTCTCCAGAAATTCAGCATGGGACTGGTAAGCCTGTTTGCGGTGGCGGTGGTGGTAATTCCTGCAATTCCGGCTCTGTTTCTCGACACTCAGGGCTGGATTGTGGGCACTCAGCCGCAAATTTATCAATTTCTGGCGGAGCAGCCCAAGGATACCCTCATCGCGTCGCTCACGCCTGAAACCGACAATTTGCCTGCCTTTACGCAACGATCGGTGCTGGTGAGCCGCGAACTCGCCCTTGCCTACCATCCGGCTTTCTACGACACGATGCAGCAGCGAATGTCCGATCTGCTAGCAGCCCAATACAGTTCTGATTTGGCGACGCTGCAAGCCGTGATCCAAAAATACGGCATCGATTTCTGGCTACTCGATCAGCAGTTTGCCAGTCCAGATTATTTGGCTCAGCAAGATTGGTTGCGCTACAGTTCTGTACAAAACACTGTTGATGCCACCATTCGCCGCCTAGAGCAGGGCACGGTTCCCGCGATTCGCCAAACCTTCGCTGCCTGTACCGCCATTTCTGAAAACAACCTGATTGTATTGAAAGCCACTTGCATAGGTGCGGTAGAGTCGGAATAAATTCTGATAGAACCTTAGCCTCTGCTGCGAATTATGAACGCTAAAAACTGGATCATATTTAGCTCTCTCACCTTGACAACCTTGTTAACAAACGCTCAGGTCTGGGCACAGCGCTCGACGGTCACGGTCTGGGCAGATGGCGGCTACAACTGGGTCGGCGATTACAATGGCGACGGGAAAGCAGACATTGCTTCGGCACGCCCCGATGGTACGGTGGTCATGCGGCGCTCTAACGGACGCGGATTCACAGCAACGGCTTGGACTGTGACGACGCCCTGGGGCGGCAGAGAATATTCTTGGGCGCGAGATTTCAACGGCGATCGGCGAACCGATTTGGTGACGGCGCGAGGTGGTGAACTTTATATGCATTTAGCCGATCGGACGGGCTTTAACACGCGCTCGATTGCCACCTCTAGCCGCTGGGGTGAGCCAGGCTACAACTGGGTGGGCGACTTCAACGGCGATGGTCTGCTCGATTTTGCCTCTGCGCACGAAGGCGGCGAAATGACGATGCGCTTCTTTAACGGCGATGGCGTTGATCTAGACACCTGGACAGTTTCAACCCCGTGGGGCGGCGAGCAGTATGTTTGGGTAGAAGACTTCAACAACGACGGCTTGACGGATATTGCTACGGCACGAGAAACCACTTTGTACCTGCACCTTTCAGAAGGCAACCGCTTCTCAACGACGACCATCAGCACAGCCGGATGGGGCGGCGGCGGCTTTAACTGGGCAGGCGACTTCAACGGTGACGGGCTACCCGATTTGGCTTCAGCGATGCCGGGAGGCACAGTCAAAATGCGGCTGTTCAACGGGCGAGAATTTGATCAGGAAACCTGGACGGTGACAACGCCTTGGGGTGGCGGGGCCTATAGCTGGGCGCGAGATTTCAACGGCGACGGCAGGACGGATTTAGCCTCAGCCATCGAAGGGACGGTATTCCTGCATCTTTCTGACGGCGACGGCTTCACCAGCTACACCGTCAACACTCCCAACCAATGGGGGGATGGCAGCGGCTTTAACTGGGCAGGCGACTTCAACGGTGACGGCAAATCGGATCTGGCTGCTCTCCCGCCCGAACAAAGTGATGTGATCATGCGGCTCTCGGAGGGCACAAGCTTTAGTACCCTCAGCGATTGGAAAACGACTGGCTCGATCCGTTCGGGTTCTGGGGTGCGGTGATGGCAAACCGGCAAATTCGGTTATTCCGGCCCGAAGATGCCGATCAAATCTCTCAGTTATTCCATCAAACGGTGCGCGAAATCAATCTTAGAGATTATTCTAGCCAGCAGGTGAAAGCTTGGGCCCCGGATGATTTGAACTTCCGCAACTGGGCGGAGGTGTGCGCTAGCCGTGATACCTTTGTTGCGGACGACGCAGGCGTGATTGCTGGATTTGGCGAATTAGAAGCAAACGGCCACATCGACTGTTTTTACTGCCACAAAGACTATCAGCGGCGCGGCGTTGGGCGGCAAATCTATCAGGCAATCGAAGCGAGAGCCCGCGAATTGAAGCTGAACTGCCTGTTTGTCGAAGCCAGCATTACGGCCAAGCCTTTTTTTGAGCGGCTCGGTTTCACGGGAGGCAACGCCCAGCAGGTGACTCGGCGAGGTGTCACTTTCACCAACTATAGGATGGAAAAATACCTGACGAATCATGACGAATCATGACTCCTAAGCAAGCCGGAACAGCCGTTCTGTTGGTAGCAAGCTATCTGTTGCTCTGCTTACTGCTGCGCTGGGGGCAAACCCGCCTGATGTTTTTCCCCTCCGCTCAGATTCAGGCAACTCCAGCGACGGTGCAGTTGAGCTATCAGGAAGTGTGGCTTTCGGCTTCGCGGGGGCAAGTGCAAGGCTGGTGGATTCCGGCAGTGAGTCAGACTGCACCTGTTGTCCTGTACCTGCACGGCAACGGCAGCAATTTGGGCGATTTGGTCAACCGAGCGGCGCGGCTGCATGGGATGGGAGCAGCGGTTTTTTTGATCGACTATCGGGGCTATGGGCGCAGTTGGGGCGTGTTTCCCAGCGAGACGAGCGTTTACGAAGATGCCGCTGCTGCTTGGCAATATTTGACTCAAACGCGCCAAATTTCCGCTCAGCAAGTTGTTCTGTACGGACAATCGATAGGTGGCGCGGTAGCCATTGAGATCGCCTCTCGGCATCCAGACGCCGCCGGAATTATTGTCGAAAGTTCGTTTACTTCCATGCGGGCAATGGTGACGCGATCGGTGCTAGAATTTCTGCTGCCGATCGACTGGATCTTGACCCAGCAGTTTGATTCGCTAACAAAAGTGCGCTCGCTGCAAGTCCCCATTTTGCTGATTCACGGCACAGCCGATCAAACGATTCCAGCCCCGATGAGCCAAGCTTTATTTGCCGCTGCCCCAGAGCCGAAGCGATTACTCTTGATTCCCAACGCCGATCACGACAACGTAGCCCAGATGGGAGGCGCGCTTTACCTTCAGGAAGTTGAGGCGTTTATCCGGCAGGTCACGGAATAGGGTACGCAGTATATGATGATGTCATCACAAATTGTTGCTCATTTTGAATGCAATTGGATTCTAGAGCAGCCATGTGTTCATATTTTCGTTCAACGGTTCAATTGACTATTGGTTCACTTAATCATGTTTAAAGCGGGGCAGGTTGCATCTCAGCATCGTCTTAAAATCGGGTTGCTGATGGTTCTTTTGAGCTTAGGGTTACTGTTTCGCTGCGTCAATCTCGATCGCAAAGTGTTTTGGGTCGATGAGGTAGCCACAGCCCTGCGAGTGGCAGGCTACACGCGGCAAGAAGTCACAGCAATTTTGGCAGATGGGCAACTCCACACGCCCGCCGAACTGCTGGCATACCAACGGCTCACCCCTGACCGTTCCCTTGCCGATACAATTACTGCACTTCAGCAAAGCCCAGAACACGCGCCGCTTTACTTTCTATTACTGCGGTTGTGGACGCAAATTTGGGGCAGTTCCGTCACGGCGATTCGCAGTTTTTCGGTTGTTTGCAGTTTGCTATTAGTAGCGAGCGGCTACTGGCTAAGCCGGACGCTGTTTGCTTCAATTCAAGCTGCTTCGGGGCAGGCAGATGGCTCTCAAACTCCGATTTGGGTGAGTGGCATCATGGCGGCATCAATGGCAATCTCGCCTTTGTTGATCGCCTACGCTCAGGAAGCCCGTCCTTACAGTTTGTGGCTGCTCACGCTGACCCTCAGTGGAATCACGCTGCTGCGGGCTTTGCGAACCAACCGAATCGCAGATTGGGCATTTTATGCGCTGGCGTTGGGTGCGAGTTTGTACACATCATTTCTGTCGGGCGGTGTGGCGATCGGGCAAGGATTTTATGTCTTGACGCTAGAGAAATTTTGTTTAACGCAACGGCTACATCGATTTGCGCTGGCGATTGTCTGTGGGTTGACAGCCCTGCTGCCGTGGTTGTGGTTGATTGTGCAGCGATGGCATCTCCTTCAGGACAACACCACCTGGATGCGGATTCCCATCCCCCACTTTGCCAAAATCGTCATCTGGTTTTATAGCGTCGCAATTTTGTATTTTGATGTGCCTGTCATCTTGCATCCTCGCCTGATTGCTGCTGCCGAAATGACGTTGGCAACCGGAGTTGTGGCAGTGGTGATCAATGCGCTGTATGTTCTTTGCCGAAGTACGCCTCCTCGAATCTGGCTGTTTGTCCTGTCGTTGTCGCTGCCGATTCCCTTGATGTTAGTTTTGCTGGATTTGAGCAGTAACGGCCGCTATTCAACTGCGCCTCGCTATTTGTTAGCGTTTCATTTGGGCAGTCAGTTAGCAATTGCCTATTTGCTCAGTCATCGGCTCACAGAAAAAGAGCGTTCTCAACGTCATCAATGGCATGGAGTTGCTGCATTTCTAATCTCTGTGAGCTTGCTCTCTAACTTCGTTCACCTCGAAACTTCGCCAAGATATCTAAAAAACCGCAATCTGCACAACTTCTCAATTACAAATATCATCAATCAATCGCCTCAATTTAGCTTGATTTCAGAATCTCAAAACACAATTGATTTACTTTCTCTAAGTCATTCTCTAGATCAATCCAATCGCATTCAAATTTTACCTCCTGATACGTTTGATCAAATATCAAACCTGCGTTCCTGTCGTTTTCTATTCAATCCATCGGATCGCCTCAAACAGCAAATCCAGCAAGACGAGGCTTTGCAGCTAGCAGAACTGTACCGCCCGCAAGTTCTGATTCCAACTGAGTTTGCCCTCTCACTCTGGCAGCTTTGCCCACTCAATTCCGTAACTCAACCTTGAATTTCTGATGGAATGGCGCTCTTCTCCCCCAACATTGACCTTGCCGATGGATGAAGTCCAGATTTGGCGAGCCAACCTACAGGCAAATCCTGACGCGATCGAAACCTACTGCTGGTTGCTCTCACCGGACGAACAAGAAAGAGCCAATCGGTTTCACTTTCAGAAAGACCGCAATCGATATGTCATGGCACGAGGCATTTTGCGGGTCATTCTCAGCCGATATCTGCATCGGTTGCCGCAGGATTTACAGTTTCGCTACAGCCCAACCGGAAAGCCGTCTCTTGCTCACCCCAGCGATTCGCCCCTTTGCTTCAACCTCTCCCATTCTGGACAGTTGGCGCTCTATGCAGTGGCATGGCATCGAGAAGTTGGCATTGACGTTGAGCACATTCGGTTAGAACGCGACTGTGAACATATCGCAGAACGTTTTTTTGCTGCCTCCGAACAGGCTGATCTGAATCAACTCAGCCCCAAATTACGGCATCAAGGGTTTTTCAACGGCTGGACGCGCAAAGAAGCCTTCCTGAAAGCCACCGGACAAGGGTTAACCATTCCGCTTGACCAGATTGTTGTTTCCCTGCTGCCAAAAGAACCCGCTCAAATTCTACACACCGTCTGGAATCCGGCGGAAGTCACTCGTTGGTCAATTCAAGCGCTAGAAGTCGGCAACGAATATGCCGCCGCTGTCGTCGCCGCAGGGCAAGACTGGCAAATCGTTACATGGCAATTTAAGCGTTTATGTTGATCCAAAAATGCTTTGGTCTTTCTTCGCTCAATCATTATGAAAAGATAGCTATAGGAAAAATTCCAATTTCCCAGTTTTCGATCTCCTCCGACAGATTTGGTGCTCGAAGAACTAATCCGTACACGTTTGTTTGGATAGGTTGTCCACGCTTAAATTCTCTTCCCCATTCTCCCTTTAGTTTTTCTTTAGGAACACGAACAACGAGGGTCAATTGCTGCTGTGGCAATCTGCTACTGATTGGGTGAACATACTTCATAAGATAGCTATTCTCATCAAGCGTATCTACCTCGATTGAGAATACAGCACTTATGATGACATGCTTATTAGCTGCGACTCTCAGATCATCTATGATTTGCCCAATATCTTTGAGTCCTAGCTGTCTTCGCTTCGCTTCTATACTACCTGAATCAGGTAAAACTATTCCATACGCTCGAACGGCTTTAATTAACTCATCAAATCTCGCTAACTCATCTGATTTGTCATTTTCAAATTCAAGCCCCAACACAACCTCATTATCTTCAATCATCCTTCGTTGGAACTGGATAAACTTTTGAATAGGAGGAAGCTGTTCAAATTTGATAGTGCCAACAATCTTCTGGATTGTACCTATTCCCAGTTCAGCCTGAATAAGCTCTTTAACGTTGACAGAAGCTGACTTGTCAGTTTTCTTCTCAATCTCAGCAGCTATTTCATTGAGGACTGCTTTACTATTAATTACCGGATTACTGAAGTAGCTCTCATACAACTGTTCTACTTCGTTCTCCTCTATAAACTGAAACAAAAACGCATTACGATTTAGCAAATCTTTTCGTTTAAGAAAAACCTGATCCTCTTCAAGAGGTGGAAGTAAGTCGCTGGAACTCTCTCGGCTGATAGGTGAATCGATGCGAACTAAGACTTGCTCATAATCTTGATACCTGTTTCCGTCTTTTCCAGACAGTAATATCCAGATGCTTGGTGGCATCTTTTCAGGAGTTAGAGGTTTCATGACCTCTCTTTTCGTGACCGTTCCTCGGTATATCTCTAGGTCTACAAAAAATCTTTCGGGAACCTCATCGAAACTCGTAAAAGTTTTCATTTGTATAGATGCGATTGAAGTTAGCTGTCAAACATCAAGTTCATCAGTACATGCGTAACATCCACATTATAAGTCAGATGTCAATAGTTCTAATTGACGATACACAAACTTTCTTTTCTCAGTCTGCAAAGCATCATCTAACTTTGTCATTCCCCTTGAGGGTACTTCTGAGCGGCTGATAGTTCTCTACTGCATCTCTCCAAAATTCACCAGGATTAAGGAACAAGCCAATTTAGAAAACCCATTATCAACTTCGACTTACACCCTTAATCGCGTACAATCTCAAAAGCAGAACCGTCAAATTCGTGATTCAAATTGGTGATCTTTTAGTCTATCTGGGCAACTCTAGAGGATGGCTAGTCAACAATTGGTCACTTTCACCGACTCTAGATTAAGCACTATGCGAGCATTAGTTACCGGAGTTGCAGGATTTATTGGTTATCACTTAGCGGAACGCCTCTTGGCAGCAGGCGTTGAGGTCTATGGCATCGACAATCTCAACGAGTATTATGATGTCAATCTGAAGAAAGCCCGCTTAGCCAAACTCCAACCTAATGCTGGTTTTACCTTTCAGCATCTTGATTTAAGCAATCGGGCTGGAGTGGCTCATTTGTTTGAAACCCAAGACTTCGACTGCGTGGTGAATTTGGCGGCTCAGGCAGGTGTGCGCTATTCCTTGAGCAACCCTCATGCGTATGTAGACAGCAACGTCACTGGATTTGTGAACCTGCTAGAAGGCTGTCGGCATCAGGCGATCCAGCATTTGGTCTATGCGTCGTCTAGCTCGGTTTATGGCGTGAATCCGAAAGTGCCCTTTGCCACCAGCGACAATGTGGATTACCCGATTTCGCTGTATGCCGCCACCAAAAAAGCGAACGAGCTAATGGCTTACACCTACAGCCACCTCTACCAAATTCCCACCACTGGGCTGCGATTCTTCACCGTGTATGGGCCGTGGGGCAGACCCGATATGGCGTACTTCAAGTTTGTCAAAGCAATCGAGGCAGGCAACCCGATCGAGGTTTACAACTATGGCAACATGCAGCGCGATTTTACCTACATTGATGATGTGGTTGAAGGCGTCGTGCGGGTCATGCATCAGCCTCCCCAAATTACGGCTGCGAAAGCAGAGGGAGCAGAACAGCCGCCTGCCCCCTACAAACTCTACAACATTGGTAACAACCAGCCTGTTACGCTCTCCCACTTTATCGAGGTGATCGAAACCACCTTGGGCAAGTCAGCGCAAAAGCAATTTCTGCCGATGCAGCCCGGAGATGTGCCAATCACCTTTGCGGATGTGGACGAATTGATGCGCGACGTTGGATTTAGACCCAGCACCCCAATTGAAACAGGCATCGAGCAATTTGTGCAATGGTATCGTAACTATTACGGGAGCTAATTACTCACGAGTTCTGATCATTGGCTCTCCATCGAGATCGCTCACGAGGGTACGATTCTGGCGGGCTGATTTAGCATCTAAACTCACCGCACCTGCGCCTGTATAATACACATAAAGCAAAGACCCAATCAAGGCAAGGTTTTTCAGGAACGCATTTGCCTGACTCGAATCTGCCCAAAATGGGTGAAATACAAGCGTTGTTGGGATTAAAAACAAGATGAGAATCACCGCTCCCCAGCGAGCTTTGAACCCTAAAATCAGCGAAATTGCCCCGATCAAGCAGCAGAGAATGTTGCCTGCCAGCGCCAAACCAGGAAAGGGCAGCATTCCAGCAATGCGTTCTTGCGTTGCCCCGAAGTTAGTCAAGTTGTTGAGTCCCGCATAGAGGAACGACAACCCGATGAATGTCCGTCCCATAAGCGGAAGATATTTCTGAAAAGACATAGAGAACTCTCCAAGATACAAGGTAATAGAAGTCAGGTGAATGGTTTGCGTGATTAATTAAGGGCACAGATGGTTATATCCCATCAATCTGGAATCAACTGAGCGATACAACCCGGCCGCAGCCCAAACGGGTTAAACCACGCCATTAAATCAGTGAACGAGATTTCGCCGCCTTGCTTGCTGTTTGAATGCTGCGATTTGGGGAAGGGGGCGACAAAATCAGCCGGGTGGTTCCTTCGCCTAGAAAATAACACTTGAGCCAGTTAAACAGCACAGCCAAGCGATTGCGAAGCCCCGGAAGATACCAGAGGTGAACAGCAAGCCAAAGAAACCAGGGTAAGAAACCTTGCAGCGCCCTGCCGTTCACTTGCCCGACTCCGGCATGACGACCAATCATCGCCAAACGTCCTTTGTCGTGATAGCTGAACGGCTGAAGTGGCTGCCCGCGCATTTGACGCAGAATGTTGTGCGCCGCTGCCTGTCCTTGCTGAATCGCTTCTTGAGCCACTCCTGTCAGCGACTCCCCGACTCGATCTACCTGAGCCAGATCGCCGATCGCATAGACATCAGGACGGCCGACGACCTGTAAGGTTTCTGCGACTTCAATTTTGTTGCGAGAGACCGTTTCAAGCGGCGGTTGGCTTTCGGGGGGTGCGGCTAACAGTCCTGCTGTCCAGATCACGGTATGAGTGGGCAGGCGTTCCGGTCGAGACTCTTGCCGCCCAGACCCTTGCTGAAAATACACTGCATCGTCTGTCACCTGTGTCACCTGCGCGTTTAGGCAAACCTCGACGCCCTGCCGCCTCAGCCACTTCGCCGTATAGACACCCAACTTTGGGGGATAGCTCTTGAGTAGCTGCCCACCCGCCTGCAACAGAAGAATTTTCACATCCGCCCAATTCAGCGTCGGGTAATCTCGCCTGATCGCGGTTTGCATCAGTTCGTGCAAGGCTCCCGCCAACTCGACGCCGGTTGGCCCGCCGCCCACAATCGCGAAGGTTAGCAGTGCTTGGCGTTGGTCGACATCTGGCGTTTTAACGGCTTGCTCGCAGCAACTCAAAACGTGATTCCGAATCGCGGTTGCTTCGGTCAGGCTACCCAACGGCAACGTATGTTCTGGCGTACCCGGCACTCCCAAATCATTCGATCGGCTTCCGGTTGCCAACACCAGATAGTCGTAGTTCACTGCCATGCCCTCAAGGGTGTAAACCAGACGATTGTTAAAATCAACCCTCTCAACGGCGGTATGTAAAAACTGCACAGCAGGAAGATGGCGAAACAGCCGCCGCACCGGGTAGCCCACCTGCTGAGGATCAATTACCGCAGTGGCAACCTGATACAGCATGGGGATAAAAGTATGGTAGTTATTGCGATCGATCAGGATCACCTTCACCCCTGAATGCGCCAGCGCTTTGGCCGCAGCGACCCCCGCAAACCCAGCGCCCACAATCACAACTTTAGGCGATCCTCTGGGCGATGTTTTGGGCAATCGGTTTAATTGCTGATTGCTGGACTGGTTCGACACAAAAAGCTCCTTCATCCGCGAACTGCTGGAACACCTGCATATCATTCAAGGCAGAAACAACAGGATGGACTGCACCAAACTAGGCGTCCCACCTTTGCCGAGTGTTGCGCCCTGAATGTCTCTTGAGAATTTCAAAGATGAACCCACTCCAGAGTCTACGGTTTGATCTTCGCAATGCCTAAACGCAATGTAGAAAAATCAGACCCTAGAGCCTGATCACACTGCCAGAACCGGGCAAACCTCACGTAGAAACTCAACGTTACACCGATGCTGATACATCGACGGTCTGAAAAACCAATGCTGAAAAACTGAACTCCACGGTGACGGATTTGAATCGTTCGTCAGAAAAACGCAGGCGAAATGAATCTGCATGAAACGTCTTTACTAATCTTAACAATTCGTTCACAAACCTTTTGTTTGCTAAATCACAAATTTCTCTGATCCGCGAACAACTCTCTACGGTCTGCCCTGCCGCCAGTTTTGGATGTTTTGCTGAGCCACCGGATAGGCGCGCGTATTAGCAGGAACTCGTTCTGCAATGGCAATCGCTTCAGTTAAGTTAAAGCTCGCCTGAGACTGGGCAACCTGAAGGATTTGGTAGCTCCATTGATCGATCATTCGATCGGCTTCGCTGCGAGCCGGATTGTTTGCCGGAACCTGGCTGGCAATTTCAATTGCTGCCACCAGCATTGCGGGTGTACCCATCCGTGCCGCACTGTAGGCTTGCTGAAGCTGATCTTGCCCCTGAAACTGCCCCCGCCAAGTTTCAATATCGGCCTGCGCTTCATCGTACAGCCCACGACTTGGCTCAATCCGTTCTGCCACCGCAATCGCCTCACCGAAATTGCCCAACCTTGCTAATTGCCTGGCTTGCTCTAAATAAGGCTGATCCTGAAGCTGCTCTAACCGATCCGACCAGGTGCGGATCTCGGCTTGGGCATCATCATATAAAACTCGTCCCGCCCCGATTTGCCCTGCCACCGCAATTGCGCCTTCCAAATCGCCTGTACTTGCTAGCTGTTTGGCTTGATCGAGTTGGGGTTGGTCTTGCGTGCGCTGAATTTGGGCTGTCCAGTCTTCTACCCGACGACTCGCCTGATCGTAGAGGGTGCGTCCGGGGCGGATTTTGTTCGCCTCGCTGATGGCTGCCTGAAGCGAATTGATGTCGCCCGCACTCGCATACTGCTCTGCCCGATCGAGATAGGGTTGGTCTTCTGCGGCCTCAATTTGGCTGGTCCAATTGCCAATTTCCTGTTCTGCTTCGGTGCGGCGAGGGTTGCCAAACGGAATCCGCTGAGCTTCGGCAATCGCAGCACTCAAATCCCCGGCGGTTCCAGGTTGAGCGAGTTGGCGGGCCCGATCCAGCACTGTCACATCCTGAATTTCAAGCTGCCAACTGCTGATCAACTGCTGGGCTTTGCCATACAGCGGCCGGTCACGCTTGATGCGCTGAGCATTCACGATCGCCGCTTCCAGGTCAGCAATCGTTCCCCCCCAAGCTTGGGCTTGGGCTTCGGCAATCAGGCTAAAGTCGCGGCTTTCTTCTTGCAGCCCGGCGCTTTCGGGAATTTGCCGCACAATTTTCAGCGCTTCATCATAATCCCGTCGATCGAGAGCAGCTTCTGCCAAATCCAGCATATCGTCACCGAGATCGGCAATCATGCGTTGCGCCTTGGCATAGAGATAGCTTTTTTCTTTCACCTCTTCAGCGAGCTTGATCGCAGCCAGCAAATTAGTCAGCCCGCCCTGATCAGATAACCCCTTGGCTTTATCGAGTTTGCTGCTATCGAGTCGAGTTTCAACAATCAAAGCATTTAATTCTCGATATTTCGTCCTTTCCCAAAATTGGTTCCCAGTCCCTAAAAGCTGGGTAGCAATCTGAAACGCCTGCCGCAAATTCTGGTCTTTGAGTGCCTCTTCTGCTTTGCGATAAATATCCTCTGCCTTTTGCCAAATTGCTTCCCAGTCAGCAATCTGCGCTTCCACTAAAGCATGAGCCGCCGTATTGCTCGGAATTTTTTGAGCCGTCTCAATTGCCTTCTGCAAATCGCCTGCCTGGAAGGTTTCTTCTGCTAGTTCCAGAATTTCTTGCGACCAGTCCTCAATGTTGCGGTCAATCTCTGGTCGCAGCGCATGGTCTTTCGGGAGAGCATTCACCAGCGAAATGGCTCGCAGCAGATCTTTCACCGTGCGCTTTTCGGCGGCAGTTTGGGCGCAGTAGATCCGCAAGGAAGCCGAGGCGGTGGGCCAAAAGATCCCCGGACAGTTGGGCAGGGAAGGCAGTCTTAACAGGGCAGTTGCCGAAAGCACACCCATACCGCTAAAGGCAATGATCAGGGTAATTCCCAAACTGCCAGCTTCGAGGAAACCGCAGCCGATGTACCCATTTGCGCCGCCGTTT
>JAAUQT010000141.1 GCA_012033495.1 Cyanobacteria bacterium RM1_2_2
TTTGTCGCTAGGCACTGATTTTGATGGCTAAACCTGCCCGTACCAATCTGCTGCTGGGTTGGGGTAGGCTGTTGGGGCAGGTTTTGTAGAAGGACGGGCTGCAAAGCAATGCTTTGATCGCTAAACCTGCCCGTGCAGGGATTTTATTTGAATAGGACTTACGCCCTTGAAGCTGGAAATCTCAATCTTCCCTAACCCCCTTTTGAGGAGTGAACTTCTCAAGCCCCCTTTTAGTAGACGCGAAGCGGCTTCCCGCAGGGTTGGGGGTTGGGGGATCTCTTCTGCGTCAGTCCTATTGAAAAATCTTTCGTGGGTAGGGGCAGGTTTTGCGGTCAAATCGATTGCCGGATACCCATTGATCTGCTAAACCCGCCCGTACAATTTATGGATTGATTCAATCCACGATCCTTAGGGGAATTGGGACAACCTCAAGAAACTGGTGTCAAGATTGTGAGTGTTGATTGTGACT
Organism: Cyanobacteria bacterium RM1_2_2; assembly: GCA_012033495.1. Taxonomy (GTDB): domain Bacteria; phylum Cyanobacteriota; class Cyanobacteriia; order Elainellales; family Elainellaceae; genus Elainella. The sequence goes on from JAAUQT010000141.1 coordinate 470, forward strand.
ACAGAAAGTTTAGAGCTAGCAAAAACGCAATATCAGGCAGGAAAGCAAGCCTTTGAGCGAGGAGCCTACCGGCAGTCGGTGGAATGCTTTGAGAAGGCAGTCGCTTTGGCAAACCCCAACTCTCAGTTGGGTGGCGAGATGCAAACCTGGTTGGTCACGGCTTATCAAGCTGCGGATCAAATGACGGAAGCTATTGCCCTTTGTGAGCGGCTCGTTCAACATCCTGATCTCAAAACCCGCAAGCAGGGAGCTCGCTTACTCTACATTTTGAAAGCGCCGAAACTCAAAACCCGCCCTGAATGGTTGACTGAAATTCCTGATTTGTCCACCCTGAACGAAGCAGGAGAAAATCAGCTTGCCTCTCGCTATGTGCCGCCGACCCCTTCGCATCCAAAACCCAAGCCCGAACCTGAGCCAGTCGATTTGAGCCAGGTGAACACCAAAGACAATCGGTTTATTTGGGTTGCTTTGATTGTCATTGGCTTAGTGGTTGGCGGGTTGGTTTGGCTGAGTTAGCGTGAGCGGGCAGTCAGGGGATGCGCTACTATCATCGTGTACTCCATCTGCCGAAGCCGTGAGCGACGCCCTTCTCGAAAAAATTTTGCAACTTGCCGCCCCCCACACCGATGCGGCTGAAGCTTATTTTGTTTCCAGTCAAGACACGCCGATCGAGTTTGAAAATAATCGGTTGAAGTCGTTACAAACAACGGCAGTTCAAGGCGTTGCGCTGCGGGTGATTCGTCAGGGACGGCTTGGTTTTGCTAGTTCCACTGATCTGACTCGGCTAGAAGATCTAGTCGCTGCCGCAGTTCAAACCGCAGAAATTGGTAGCGCCGCAGATTTTGAATTCGCCTCTAATTTTCATAGCTGGGATGGAGCGGTGAATTTTCCGACACCTGCCACGCAGTCTGCTCTACCCACGACTGAGGAGCTAATCGAGGTCGGCGAGCACCTGATCAGACGAATTCATGACTATAACCCAGAAATTTTGGTAGATATCGGCTTTTATCAGGGGTCACGGATTGTTCGGATCGCCACTAGCCAGGACGTTTACGCCGAGCGCACCAGTCGCACAATTAGCGCTAGCCTGTCAGGAAATTTGGTTCGCGGCGAAGATTTTCTCCAGGCCGGCAGTTCTGACGTGCAGCGCGATCACCCCCCCGACTATGATCGCCTGCTGAATCAGCTTTTGCAGAAATATCGCTGGGCAGAACAAAATGCGTCGATCACCAGCGGTTCCTTTCCGGTCGTATTTACGCCCAGAGCCGCAGCCATTACGTTTGGCTCGTTGTTTTCGTCGGTGCTGTCCGGACAATCCGTGATGCAAAAAGCGTCTCCACTGGCAGACAAAGTTGGAGAAACTTTGTTTGACTCTCGTCTTACGGTGTTTGAAGATCCGAATTTAGGCGTCAATGCGTGCAGTTTTGATGACGAAGGCACACCCACCCATCGCAAAGCCTTTATCGAACAAGGCACGGTGACAGGATTTTACTGGGATCGACGCTGGGGAGCACGAGCCGGACATGCTTCCACTGGAAACGGCTTTCGCGGTGGTTTGTCTCGCCCGACCCCCAGCACGGTCAATTTTTGTGTTGCCCCCGGTTCCACTGCCACCGACGCTTTGATTGCCAGCATGAAGGAAGGGCTAGTCGTCGATCAGGTGTTGGGAGCCGGTCAGTCGAATCAGCTTGCGGGCGAGTTTTCGGTCAACTTGGCGCTGGGCTATAAGGTGGAAAACGGCGAGATCGTTGGGCGAGTCAAAAACACGATGGTGGCAGGCAGCATTTTTGAAGCCTTTCAGCAGCTTGAAGAGTTGGGAGACACCCCCGAATGGTTGGGCAGCCGAGCCTATGTGCCGAGCCTCAAGTTTGCCCAGTTGGGGGTTGCCGCGAAGGGATAAGGAGATTTCTAGAGAAGATTATCCCCGCCCTAGGGCGCGTCATCCATTGACTGGTCAAAGAGTGGTCAACCGGTTGAGAGCATCCGCCGAATTGCGCCCGTTCCCCCAAACAGGCTAGGGGCCGTCGCGGTGCCATCGTTAAGGTCTAGCTGGAATGGATGACAGTAGCTCCTAGAGGGGTGTTCGCGTAGTGAGTGCAAAGCCCTCAGCCTTTGGCAGGCTGGGCAACGGATGGAGAAATGGAGAAATGCTCGCCCCAATGCTTTGCCCTGAGAAGGGTATATTGTTTCTTGGAAATTGCCTCAAAGCAGAGAGAAAAGTATGAATCGATCGATACGATGGCGTGCGTCTCGACGGCGGCTGGTTCTACAGACAGGTTCCCAGGCATCCCAGGGTTCCCAGGCATTCCAGGCAGTTTTTTCCCTGCGGTGGTGGCTCAACCTGAAGCTCTGGCTGATTCTAATTGCGTTTTTGCTCCTATCCGGCTGCGTTCGCTATGACGTAGGCATTAACTTTGTCGATGCTAACCACGGCACCATGGTTCAGCACATTCGTCTCGATGACCAAATTACAGGCATTAGTCAGGCAACCGTCAAAATTTGGCTCAACCAACTCGTGACCCAAACCCAACAGCTTGGCGGTCAGATCCAACATCCGTCAGAGCAAGAGCTAGTCCTGACGATTCCGTTTTACAACGCCAAAGATTTAAGCAGAAAGTTTGACCAGTTTTTTCAAGCCATCACCGATGCCGGTTTGCCAGAGCAACGTTCGGATCAGCGACTTGCAAAATCAGGCTCCGTCCCGATTTCTCGCTTTCAGATCCAGACCCGAAACTTCCTGCTGTGGCAGCGTCACCGCATCACCTACGATTTGGATTTAAGGTCGCTTAGCCTGATTCCAACCATCACGCCAACCAAAGCGTTTGTGATCGAGCCAACAGATTTGCTCAAGCTCGAATTGACGTTGAATACGCCTTGGGGCGCTCAATCCGATCCCTTGGACAACTATCGCGCCGCACTTCCCAACTCACTCACGCCAGAATTCCTGTTGCCGACTGTCCAGCGTCAGGGCAAACGGCTCGTCTGGTCGCTCAAACCCGGCAAAATCAACCACTTAGAGGCTGACTTTGCCTTACCTAGCCCGCTAGGAATTGGTGCAGTTGTAATCGTCATCGCAGTGCTGACAGGCATGTTGCTCAGAGCGTGGCAGTATCCATCCAGCTTGATTGACTACCCCTAGCAGAACGATTTCAACCATGAGCGCCAACCTGATCAGTGTTCCAATCAGATCCCAGCAGGCGCATGGTTTAATCTGGTTTAATCTGGTTCACTCAGCAATTTTAATCAGCAACTCTACCCTTGAGAGGTCAGTATGCAAACGTTTCGAGTCGGCATTGCGGGGCCGGTAGGATCAGGCAAAACTGCGTTAGTGGATGCGCTGTGTAAGGCAATGCGGCATCAGTTCAAGCTTGCCGTTGTCACCAATGACATTTACACCCAGGAAGACGCGCAGTTTTTGGTACGCAGTCAGGCGTTAGAGCAAGAGCGCATTGTCGGCGTGGAGACGGGCGGTTGTCCTCATACGGCGATTCGAGAAGATGCCTCGATCAACTTAGTGGCAATTGAGCAGCTTGAGCGCAAATTCAGACCGCTTGATTTGATTTTTGTAGAAAGCGGTGGCGATAATCTGGCATCTACGTTCAGCCCTGAGTTAGTTGATTTAACCATTTACGTGATTGATGTAGCTGCCGGAGACAAAATTCCCCGCAAAGGTGGGCCGGGCATCACCAAATCGGATTTACTGGTGATTAATAAGATCGATTTGGCTCCAATGGTGGGCGCAGACTTGGGCGTAATGGAACGAGACACTCTCAAAATGCGGGGCACTCGCCCTTTTGTGTTCACCAATCTAAAATCGCAGCAGGGGCTAAACCAAATTATTAGCTTCATCAATCTACATATGGGCAAACCTGCCGCAGGGCCAGAAACGCCCAATTCAGTCACAACTTCTTAGCAAACCCCTATCTTGCCAACTTTTTGCTAAAACATGCCAGGTGGTTTTTCTAAGTGAGCCCCATTCCATCCAACACGGCAATGCTGGCAACTTTAGGGTGTCAGGTTGCAGTTGGAAACTTAAGCTGGCGCAGTTGATGATTTTGATCCTGCTAAAGGTGCAGATCAACTCACCAAACTGGCAGGTTAACCTACGAGCATCCTTTAATATCTGCCCAGAGAGAGGTGACACAAAGATAAGAATCTGAAAGCTGTATTATGTAATACAATTTGTCATCAACCTCAGCCATAGCATCACAACATTAGTCGCACAATATATGGCGGGTTCCCCTTATACACCTAGCCTCCAGAGGAGTAGTGAGATAGATGACAAGGCAATTTGGACGGCGTAAGTTCTTGCTTTACGGTTCTGCAACATTAGGTACAAGTATTCTGCTCAAAGCTTGTGCAGGCGGTTCACCGACAGCCAGCGAGTCTCCCGCAGCCGACTCCACGACAGCGGCTTCTCCGGCTGCGGCTTCTGGTGGTGGAGATACCATTAAGGTCGGCATTCTCCATTCGCTCAGCGGCACGATGGCGATTTCGGAAAAGAGTGTCGTCGATTCGACTCAGTTGGCAATCGAAGAAATTAACCAGGCGGGCGGGTTGCTCGGCAAGCAGATCGAGACAATTGAAGAGGACGGTGCTTCTGATTGGCCGACCTTTGCTGAAAAAGCAAGAAAACTGATCGAAGAAGATCAGGTCGTCGTGATTTTTGGCTGCTGGACTTCTGCCAGCCGCAAGGCGGTGCTGCCTGTGTTTGAAGAGAAAAACCACATGCTGTACTACCCGGTGCAGTATGAGGGGCAAGAATGCTCGAAGAATATTTTCTACACGGGTGCGGCTCCGAATCAGCAGATCGAACCTTCGGTGGATTGGCTATTGGAAGAGAAAGGCAAAGAGTTCTATTTGGTCGGCTCCGACTATGTGTTCCCGCGCACAGCCAACACCATCATCAAAGCGCAGTTAGAAGCAAAGGGCGGCACGGTGGTTGGTGAAGATTATTTGCCTCTGGGCAGCACCGAAGTCACGCCAATTATTTCCAAAATTCGTTCGGCTCTCCCCAACGGTGGCGTCATTTATAACACGATGAACGGTGATAGTAACGTGGCGCTGTTCAAGCAAATGCAAGGGGCTGGACTGACTCCCGACAAGTATCCGGTGATGTCGGTGAGTATTGCGGAAGAGGAAGTGAAGGCCATCGGTACAGAATTCCTGAAGGGACACTATGCTGCATGGAACTACTTCCAAACGGTGGAAAGCCCTGAAAACACAAAATATGTTGAAGCCTTCAAAGCTAAGTTTGGCGAAGATCGGGTAACGAACGATCCAATGGAAGCGGCCTACATTTCGGTGAATATCTGGAAGCAAGCGGTCGAGCAAGCAGGCGAAACTGGCACACCGACTAGCCTGGAGAAAGTGCGGGCCGCTGCTTACGGTCAGAAGTTTGCGGCGCCAGAAGGCCCCGTGACGATGAACACCAACCACCACATCTCGAAAACAGTCCGAATTGGCGAAGTGCGGGATGACGGATTGTTTGAAATCGTCTACTCAACCCCTGCTCCGGTTGATCCCTTGCCTTGGAACCAGTTTGTCACAGATACTCAAGGGTTCACCTGCGATTGGACAAAAACTGGCGTAGACAATCCTGGCAAATTTAAGGAAACGTAATCTCCGTAGGGGCAGGTTTAGCAAATGAAATATCCGGTCTGCTAAAAGACTCCAGCCCAACCTGCCCCTACGCAAAAATCTTAGAGCTTGGGCAAGAAACGAATAAGGCTGAGAGGTTTATCGAAAGCTCTCAGTCTGTTGACTTGCCCTTTTTAGTCGCTATCTCTCGCAGTTTTTCAAGGAGAGTCCTGTGTTCACAGCAATTTTAGACGGGATTTTTAATGGGCTAAGTGTTGGCTCGGTCTTGCTGCTGGCGGCACTGGGGCTGGCGATTGTGTTTGGTTTGATGGGCGTGATCAACATGGCGCACGGCGAATTGATGATGCTAGGAGCCTACACCACCTTTCTGGTACAAAATGCCTTCAAACTGTTGGGCGAACCCTGGACAAACTTCTACATCTTTTTCGCCGTAATCATGGCTTTCATCGTCGCGGCCTTGATGGGACTGGTGCTAGAACGGGGGGTGATTCGCTACCTGTACGGCCGACCGCTGGAAACCTTGCTGGCAACCTGGGGCGTCAGCCTGATTCTGCAACAGTTTGTACGTAGCGTGAACTGGGTGATGATCGCCGGGCTGATTGTCTTTTGTCTGCTGTATTTTGGTGGCTTATGGGCAGTCAAAAAACGTCCCGATTTTGAGCGGATTCGCCATTGGGCGATTACGGTTTTGCTAACTCTTTCAGCAGCGATTGCGTGGGCAGTCGGTTCAGTGCTCAGCCAAACCTACAAGCTGGCAGTCACAAAGCCTTGGTTTGGGGCGCAAAACGTCGATGTCACGGCTCCAAAATGGCTGTTGGGCGGCTTGCCGATTGGTAACTATCAGCTTCCCTACACTCGCATGTTTATCATGGTGCTGACGGTGCTTTGTGTGCTGGCGATTTATTGGTTCTTGAACAAAACGCCTTGGGGCTTACGGATTCGTTCGGTGACGCAAAACCGCAATATGAGCGCCTGTTTGGGCATCCCGACGCAGAAGGTAGACGCGCTAACGTTTGCTTTGGGGTCGGGGCTGGCAGGCATCGCCGGATGTGCCGTCAGTCTGCTTGGATCAGTGGGGCCGAACACCGGACAGAATTACATCGTGAATACATTCATGGTCGTCGTTGTAGGAGGAGTTGGGAAGCTAGTTGGCACTATTGTGGGAGCAATGGCGATTGGCATCACCGACTACATTATTGGAACCGGTATTCTGGCTAATCTGTTTACATCCATTCAACCGCTCGCAGATTTCTTCACTTTCTTTGCGACGACCAGTATGGCGAAGGTGATGGTGTTCTTGTTGATTGTGATCTTCCTTCAATTTCGTCCGGCAGGCTTGTTCCCGCAGAAAGGGCGCACGGTGGATGCGTAGAATATTGTTCCTAATGTTGCGCTCAACCCAATTACGGTTGGCTATTATCCCAAATCTGAAATCTTAGATGAGTAAGCAAGTGTCATGGCAGTTGATATCGCTGTAGAACGAACTCGGATAGATGGATCAAAACGCCGATCGCTGATGGTGGAAGCCGGAATCGTTTTGGCGGTGGCGCTGTTTTTGATCCTGATTGTGCCGCTGTTGCTATCAGACTTTCGCCTCAACTTGATGGGCCGCTTTTTGGCGCTGGCGATTGTAGCCTTGGGCATTGATCTGATTTGGGGCTTTACGGGCTTGCTGAGTCTAGGGCATGGCGTGTTTTTTACGTTAGGTGGCTATGCGCTGGCGATGCACCTGAAGCTGCAAATTCCGCCCACTGCCAGCAGCCAACTCCCTGAATTTATGAGCCTCTACGGAGTCACCGAACTGCCGTGGTTTTGGCAGCCGTTTTACTCATTTCCGTTTACGGCATTGGCGGTACTGTTCCTGCCGGGAATTCTAGCCGGATTACTGGGTTATGTAATTTTCCGCAACCGGATTCGCGGCGTTTACTTTTCCATCCTGACGCAGGCTGCCACCATTATCTTTTTCAACTTCTTCAACGGTCAGCAAAAGCTGTTCAACGGCACAAATGGCCTGACTGACTTTCGCACCCTGTTTGGCTTAGAAGTGAATGCCCCAGGGACGAAGTACGGCTTTTATGTGGTCACGATTCTGACGCTGGTTGTCGCCTATGCCCTGTGTCGGTGGCTCACAAGCGGTCGGTTTGGACGTTTGCTGATGGCGATCCGAGATGATGAAAGCCGCGTGCGATTTACAGGCTACGATCCGACGGGGTTTAAGGTGCTGGTGTTTGCGATTTCGGGCGCACTGGCGGGCATCGCTGGAGCGCTGTTCACGCTACAAACGGGTATCATTTCACCCAATTCGATGAATATTGCCTTTTCGATTGAAATGGTGATTTGGGTCGCAATTGGTGGCCGGGCCACGCTGATTGGCGCAATTCTAGGTGCACTGGTCGTTAACTTTGCCAAAAGCCTATTAAGCGAAAGATTCCCAGATATTTGGCTGTTTTTCCAGGGTGGCTTGTTCCTGTTAGTGGTGATGTTTCTCCCGGATGGCATCATTGGCTGGTTGCGCCAAAACGGTAAAAACTGGTTCAGACAAATCACAGGCAGCAGACAGATCGCAACCTATCCCAGTTTAGAAGAAGATCCTGAGGTGGAATATGAGCGGAAAAATATTGGAGATTGACGATATTACCGTCAGCTTTGGTGGCTTTAAGGCGTTGAACCACCTCAATTTCAGTCTCGAACCTGGCGAACTGCGGGTAATTATTGGCCCGAATGGCGCAGGCAAAACGACTTTTTTAGACATTATTACGGGCAAAACCAAGCCAACCGAAGGCACGGTGATTTTCAAAGGGAAAAATCTCCGCCCCTACTCCGAACACCAGATCGCGCGAATGGGCATCGGACGCAAGTTCCAGACGCCGCGCGTTTACCTCAACCTGTCGCCCCGCGAAAATTTACAGCTTGCCTGTAACCGCACAAAGGATGTGTTGCCAACGCTGTTTAAAAGTCCGCCAACTGCTGAAAGACGGACAATTTCTGGACTGTTGGAAACGATCGGGCTGTCGCATAAAGCGGATATGAAAGCCAACCTGCTCTCGCATGGTGAAAAGCAGTGGCTCGAAATTGGGATGCTGGTAGCGCAATCCCCCGATTTGCTGCTGGTGGATGAACCCGTTGCCGGACTCACCGATGAAGAAACTGAACGCACCGGAGAACTGCTCACCTCGCTGGCAGAAAGCCACTCGATTATTGTGATCGAACACGATATGGAATTTGTGCGGCAGATTGCTCAGGGTCAAGTTACCGTTTTGCATCAAGGCTCGGTGTTATGCGAAGGCGCGTTTGATCAAGTGCAGAGCGATCCGAGAGTGATTGAAGTGTATTTAGGCAGCAGCGAAGAGTCTGAGCCTGATCATCACGCTCCTGCTAAAGCTGCACCGCCTGTAGACACCCCACTTGCCATTCCAGATTGAAAGTTGGTTACATAACCCTCATCTATCCTCATCTAAACTGCTGTTCGTACTACTTGTCCTCAGTCCTACACTTCCATCTTCATCATGGTTCAAACTGCTGTCACTTCCAACGCTGCCACTGCCGAAACTCCACTCATGCTAAAGGTGTCCGGGCTGAATGTATATTACGGTGAGAGTCATATTCTCCGTGATGTAGACTTAAGCGTTCCCAAGGGTGAAATGGTTTGTTTGATTGGGCGTAACGGCGTGGGCAAAACTACGATGCTCAAAACCTTGATGGGACTGCTCAAACCGCGCAAAGGCAGTATTTTGTTTGATGGAGAACCCATCTTGAGCCGCACCCCCGATCAGCGAGCTCGACTGGGAATCGGCTATGTGCCTCAAGGACGCGAGGTAATTCCCCGCCTTACGGTCAAAGAAAACCTGCTGTTGGGCTACGAAGCCAGAGCCGTTCGACCCCGCAACATGCAAGACATTCCTGAGGAAATCTTTGAACTCTTCCCGGTGCTGAAAGACATGCTGTGGCGGATGGGCGGTGATTTGAGCGGTGGGCAGCAGCAGCAGTTGGCGATTGCGCGGGCCATCATGGGTCAACCCAAATTGCTCGTCCTCGATGAACCGACAGAAGGGATTCAACCGTCAATTATTCTAGACATTGAAGCCGCCGTGAAACGAATTGTCGCCACCTCTGGCATTTCAGTTTTGCTGGTTGAACAGCATCTCCATTTCGTTCGCCAAGCTGACCGCTATTACGCCATGCAAAAAGGCGGCATTGTTGCGTCTGGTTCCACCAGTGAGTTAAGCAACGAAGTGATCCAGCGATTCCTAGCCGTGTAGAAACTTGAGATGCCAGCGTTGCTAACCTTAGGCAGTCCATCTATATCTTCTGCCTTCTGCCTTCTGCCTTCTACTCTACAACCCAGGAGTATCCTCAATGGGTTTACTTTGCATTGCCAAAATTGCCCCTCTTGCCCTTAACTTCACCCGTTCGCTTTCTTGTAAGCCTTTATTCCAGCCAAATTTTGCCCCTTTCACCAAAATCACACTCAGGTCAACATGGTCAACGGTAACGCCCGTGAGATCGGCTTCTCTAAAATCAGCGCCGCTCAGGTCAGCATCATCTAGGTTAGCGTCATTTAATTTTGCGCAGCTTAAATTGGCCCAGCTTAAATTGGCCCAACTTAAGTTGGCTCGACTCAGCCTGGCCCAACTCAAATTGGCAGCACTCAAATTGGCTCGATGCAACTGGGCCTCACGTAAGTCAACCCCGCTCAAGTTGACATCAATTAAATCTGCTCCATTCAAATTAGCGCCAAACAGCACGGCTTCTTGTAAATCGGCGTCCCGTAAATCCACACCGCGCAGATCGGCGTGACTGAGGTTGGCTCCTCGCAAAATTGCTTCTCTGAGATTGGCTTTCTGTAAATTGGCATGAGTGAGGTCAGCATCCCGTAGGTCAACTCGGCAAAGGTTGGCTCGCCTCAGGCAGGTGTGGCTGAGGTTGGCGTGGCTCAAATCCACCTTGCTGAGCAGGGCCCACAGAATGAAAGCCATATTAGGGTTTGCCCACAGCAAGAAGGAGCGATCGGCTTCGTCAACCACCATAATTGACCAGAGCAGCGTTGCCCAAATTAAAATAATCCCGATCAGGATGACATTTTTCAGATTGGTTGGACTGTTCGTTTGCAGCGGGTGCGTTTCGCGCAGGTTAATCCAAACAATAATTGTCCATAGCAAATTGCCCCAGATCAGAATAATTCCAATAAAACGAGCATCGGTGAGTGACATCCAGAGTAGAGTCGCCCAAATAAAATCTGCCCATAGGAGCAGCGTCCCGATGAAATCAACCCGTCCGAGGTTCGCCCCCCGCAAGTTAGAGCCGTAAAAATTTTTCTTGCCACGCCATAAACTGAGGCGCGTCCGAATACCGGGAAGAAAGCTAAAGCGCCTAGCTCGCTTCGGTAAAGCAGGTGAAGATTCAGGATGAGATTGATGAGGTTGACGTGGAGAAGACATCAGACACACAACTAATGAAGGATTTCTGGACGGTAATGGCTCCAAGAGGGCTGTCTTATTTGAATATCCATGCCGTTAGTCTATTGATCCGGTAGTTCCCCTTGTTCCATCGTAGGGTCAATTGATTCATTCTGGAAGGCAGGGGAGAAAATCGCCCCATGCGCAACAGAGCAAATTGATTCTCATGCTGATACTGAGTTCCAATGATCCAAAGTAGAAGCTTACCATCCATCGATTTATCGATAAACGCGATTGAAGCAGTGCGTTGACTAGCCAATGGCAGTCTGATTAAGGTGAGAAGCAGAAGAGAACTGCATCAAGCTGGTTTAGAAGTTTGGCTTCAGTTGCCCTGTTTCCTAGAACTATGAGCTTAATATTTGCCCTCATTACTGCTTTTATCGGGCTGCTACTTAGCGTCCTAAACAGTATTCCAATTGCGTATCCACTATTCTTCAGTTTGTGTATCATCAGTCTCACGTTAATCCAGAGCGGCTTTTCGGCAAAATCTTTATTCAAAATGGCAGTTCAAAGCAGCCAAAAAGTTCTGCCCGTCTTTCGGATTTTGTTACTGATTGGTGCAATTACTTCGACCTGGATAGCCGCTGGCACTGTTCCATTTATTGTTTACTACGGCATTCAATTCATTCATCCTCATGGGTTTATTTTGTCAGCGTTTCTCCTCACCAGCCTGGTATCGTTTTTGATCGGGACTTCGTTTGGGGCTGCGAGCACAATTGGATTAGCGCTGATGGTGATGGCAAAAACTAGCTCGGTTGATCCACACATCATCGCTGGGGCTGTAATTGCCGGAGCTTATTTTGGCGATCGTTGTTCTCCAATGTCTTCCAGCGCCTATCTGATTGCGACACTGACAAAAAACCGACTTTGTATACGAACTTAAAAAACATGATGCGAACCGGAATTCTTCCTTTTGTAGTCGCTTGTTTAATCTACGGAGGGCTATCGCTTCTATATCCGGTGCAGATTACCAATCAGGAATTGTTGGCTCAGTTAACGCAGCAGTTTGACCTGCATCCAATTGTGCTACTGCCTGCTGTGATCATCCTCAGTCTGGCGGTTTTCCGAGTGCCCATTCAGCGCTCAATGATGCTGAGTATTGCCGCAGCCGTCATTTTAGCGACAGCAAAGCAACATTATTCGATTTGGGAAGTGATTCAGTTCGCGGCTTTTGGCTTTCAGCTAGAAGCCGATTCTCCGCTCCGAAGCATGTTAGTGGGCGGAGGGATTGGCAGCATGGCGAAAGTCTGCGGCATTGTGGTGATCTCAACGGCAATTGCTGGAATTTTAGCCGGAACCCACTCACTCCAACTGATTCAACACCGGCTGGGTTCGGTTAAATCTCGTGGCGGCATTTTCCTCAGTACCGCGCTGATCGGCACTGCCACCGCTGCTTTTGGCTGTAGCCAAACGATTGCCATTTTGCTGACCGAACAGCTTGTTCAGCCTCAGTATGCCAAAACGCTTGACCAAGATCGGCTAGCTCTCGACTTAGAAAATACCGTCGTGGTGTTAGCTCCGCTGATTCCCTGGAATATTGCAGGTCTCGTTCCGGCCACCGTTCTAATGACTGATCAGCGATTCATTCCCTATGCAGTCTACCTGTATTTAATTCCGCTCCTATTTTTTGTGCAGACGCAGTTTGGCTGGTCGCAACGGTTCAGCAATTTTCAGCAACTCGTTGTAAGATTTCCAGATAAGATCGCCCGAAAGCGTTGGAGGGAGTAAGCATGATTCCAGGCGAAATGCTGATTGAAGACGGAGAGATTGAACTGAATGTGGGTCGTCCGACGGTGAAGCTAACTGTTGCCAACACAGGCGACCGGCCGATTCAAATTGGCTCTCACTTCCACTTTTTTGAGGTGAATCGCGCCCTATCGTTTGATCGCCAACCGGCTCGCGGAATGCGGCTCAACATTCCTGCGGGAACTGCTGTCCGGTTTGAACCCGGCGATGAACGAGAAGTGACGCTGGTTCCGTTTGTGGGAAGTCGGCAGGTCTATGGGCTGAATGGCTTGATCAATGGCGCGTTAGATGGAGGCGAGCCAGAAAGTGACGCTACCCCTTTAGAAACCAGTTCAGAAACTAGCTCGGAGAAGGGCAAGAAAAAAGACGGCAAAAAGAAAAAGAAATAGTTAGATTGGCTAACAGGATCAGCAAAATTAAACTGACTTAAAATTCGGGTTTCGACTGCGCTCAACCCACTGTTTGACTGTGCTCAACCCACTGTTTGACTGCGCTCAACCCACTGTTTGACTGC
>JAAUQT010000142.1 GCA_012033495.1 Cyanobacteria bacterium RM1_2_2
TGTGCTCAACCCACCATTCGACTGCGCTCAACCCACCATTTGACTGCGCTCAACCCACCGAATGCTCAAGGTTTGCGCGTTGAGCGGAGCCGAAACGCATCTGACCGTTCATTTTGGCCATTTACTTAGTTCTTGCCAAATGATCATGACAGACGACTCGGAAACTGCTTTCTCAACTGTCGAATCGCTTGACTGCTACTCTGCTCATAGGCGATCTGCCGATATTGCTTCACAATCAACGGAAGCTGAAGTTCAGGGAAATAGCGACTTGTGGGCGTGAGGCAATAGTCATTGTGATCGAGCGTATGAATGTTTAGCATATCTCCCTTGAACATCCACACTTCTGGCACTCGATACGGCAAGTAATCATTCACGTTGCTGTAATTTGTTACATCAATTTCTAGAGTCAGATCTGGAGGGGGATCAACCTGCCAATCAATTCGTTTCTTGCCTCTAACCTGCTCCAAGTTTTCGATGTAGAAACAGTAGTCCGGTTCGATGCCTGATTCTGGCAGAGTCAGGGTGATCGGCGTGAATGCATCGTATTCCAGTCCTTGAGCCTCTAACAAAACTTTAGCGAGATCGGCAATAAAACTGGCATCTTTGCCATGCTCTGGTAGCGGCGACATCAGCAGCATTTCTCCATTGCAATACTTGATCCGAGGCACTGAACCATCGCCCCGCTGGTTGGCAACAGTCTGATACTCTTGCCAAGTTGCTGGAACTCGAATGACCGTACCAGCAGGTATATTCAGTTGATTAGGCGAGATCAGGATCAGCATCTGAATTAAGCGTGAAATGGATTAAAACAGCTTCGCTCCTTCGCTCCATTGTATCGCCATCAGGTGTGGGTTCACGACGAAGGGGCTGCACCTTCTGAACACTCACCCGACTGAAAAGCTTGCTGAAACTCGGCTGCGGTCAATCTGGCTAAATTACCGCCCGTAAAAAAAGCGTTGTCTGTTACTTCTTGGAACGCAAAATCAGGAACGGGAATGCTGAACAACTCGGTATCCGTAGGGGCTTCGACTTCTGCCAGCATCAAACCGGAAAGCTTGCCTACAAACACATCGATGCCAAACCGGAAGCCCTGCCAGTTGTAGCGGTATCGCTGTTTGATCAGAGTGTCGCCTGCTAGAGTGGCAAGCTGCTCAAATTCAGACAAGTTTAAGTATAAGTTGGTGATCAGTCGGTGATAAGGAGAAGCTGATTCTAGCGGATATTTTTGGGTTAATTTCAGTGCAATGATATTACCCTCATCATCTTCTACTTTCCGTAGCCTCAAACGAGAATTATCCAGATATTTATCTGTAATCCGACGTGCAGAACAAACGACGAGTTCACATGGCAATTCTTTCACCCAAAACCGTCGCTCTCGTTCAATGCAGGCATATTTCCCAACTTGATCCATTAGGCTGACACAGCTTGACGAGTCAGCGCATCTTCCGCAATTTGAACTCGTTCAATCGCATCCAAAATTGCTTCCGGCGTCGAAGGAACGGCTAGAGGGACTGCGTTGGGTTCGCTATCTGTAAATTCTGCAACTGCATTCCGAATTGCTTCTCGTACCGACATTGCCAACATCAGCGGCGGCTCACCCACGGCTTTACTGCCATAGATTACACCATCCTGCGCGGCACGTTCTAAAAGGTGTACCTTAAAGCGTTCTGGCACTTCGCTAATCGTCGGAATTTTGTAGGTGCTGGGGGCAAAGGTTCGCAATCGCCCCTGATCGTCCCAGACCAACTCTTCCATCGTTAGCCAACCCATGCCCTGCACAAAGCCGCCTTCGATCTGCCCTTGATCCACCAGCGGATTAATCGATTCGCCTGCATCATGCACAATATCGACCTGACGCAGTTTGAAGCAGCCCGTAAACCCATCCACTTCTACTTCACTCACCGCAGCGCTGTAGACAAAATAGTAGAACGGTCGCCCTTGATAGCTGGCAGGATTCCAGTAAATGTTGGGCGTGCGGTAATAGCCTGTGGCAGAGAGGCTGATGCGGCTGTCGTAGGCTTGCTGGACGGCTTGATCGAAGCTAACGCGATGGCTGGGATAGGTGCGGCAGAAAATCCAGTTGTCCTCAAACATCAAGTCTTCGGGGGCATCTAGGTTCAACATCCGAGCCGCGACGGGAGCCAGCCGCGCTTTGATCGTTTCGCAAGCATTTTTTACCGCCTGACCGTTTAGATCGGAACCGCTGGAAGCGGCGGTGGCTGAGGTGTTGGGCACTTTGTCGGTGCTGGTGGGCATGATCCGAAATCGATCGATCTTGACGCCAAGTGCTTTTGCCGCCACTTGCAGCATTTTCGTGTGCAGCCCTTGCCCCATCTCGGTGCCACCGTGGTTTAGCTGAATGCTGCCGTCGGTGTAGACCAGAATCAACGCGCCAGCCTGGTTATAAATCGTTTTGTTGAACGAGATGCCAAATTTCACCGGAGTAATCGCCAAACCGCGTTTTTGGTAAGGATTCGCGCGGTTAAACTCAGCAATCTCTGCCTGACGTTGAGCAAAATTCGCCTGAGTTTGCACTTCATTCCAGACGCGCAAAATCCGGTTGTCGAAAAGCTCTTGCCCGTAGTGGGTGGTGTTGGTTTCGCCTTCGCCGTGGTAAAAATTGCGTTCGCGTACCACTTCCGGCGACAGATGCAGAAATCGGGCGATCCGATCGAGGATTTCTTCGCCGACAATCATGCCCTGTGGCCCGCCAAAGCCGCGAAATGCCGTATTCGAGACTTTGTGAGTTTTGGCGATCCGACCGCGAATTTCGACATGCGGATAGTAGTAGGCATTGTCGATATGCACCATTGCTCGTGCCAAAACGGGCGGCGATAAGTCCATGCTCCAGCCGCCGTCGGCATAGAGTTCGGCAATCAGTCCGGTGATTTTGCCCTCGGCAGTGAACCCAACCGTGTAGCGTCCGAGAAAACGGTGACGCTTGCCTGTCAAAATCATGTCTTGATGCCGCCGCAACTTCACGCGAGCCGGCGCCCAGTTTTATGAGCCGCCAAGGCCGCCAAAGCCGCAAACGGATTCGCCTGCGATTCTTTGCCGCCAAACGCGCCGCCCATCCGCAGGCAGGTGACAACCACCTGATTCACCGACAGCCCCAGCACATGCGCCACAATTGCTTGCGTTTCAGAGGGGTGTTGCGTCGAGGAATAGACTTGATAGTGTCCTTCACCATCGGGAATCACCCAGCTTGCGTGGGTTTCGAGATAAAAGTGATCCTGTCCGTTCATTTCAATTTCGCCGGTCAGCGTATGTTCGGCTTCCTGAAGCGCAGTTTCGGGCTGTCCGCGTCGGCAAACCTGCGGCTGGTTGTGGAAACTGTCTGCCTCGATCGCGTCTTTAATCGTCAAAATCGGCGGCAGCGGCTCATACTCGATCTGGACTTTCTCGGCTCCCAATCTGGCTGCTTCATCGGTTTCGCCCGCCACCCACACTACGGCTTGCCCCCAATAGCTGACCTCATCCGTCGGCAGCAGGATCTCGTCATGCACAATCACGCCCGTGTTGTTGATTCCCGGCACATCTTCTGCTGTCAACACCGTCACGACACCGGGAACATCGTAAGCCGCCACCACCTCGATTTTGGTGATTTTGGCTCTGGCGTGGGGCGACATCACTGGATGCAGCGACAGCATTCCGGCCGGCAGCCGCTGGTCGTCCGTATAAATGGCACTGCCGCTGACATGCCCAACCGCGCTTTCGTGGCTTCTGCGCTTCTCAACTGGATGACTCATCCCCTCATCTCCTGAATGCTGGTAGTATCACTCATTTCCACAAAAAATTTTTCAAACAGGTTCGCTACCAGTCGCTTGCGGTAACTGGCGCTGCCTCGCAAATCGGTTAAGGGCGTGAAGGCTTCTTGCAGCGCAGGTTTGAGTTGCCGTACCGTTTCCAGTGTCCAGGGTTGCCCGACTAGCCGTTCTTCGATGCCCATCGCCCGTGCTGGAGTCGCTGCGACGCCGCCATAGGCTAACCGAGCATGAACGATTTGGTGATTGACATCTAAATCAATCGTGAACGCTGCCGCAACGATGCTGATATCGTCTGTACCGCGTTTGCCAATTTTGTATGATTGGCTGAGGCGACGGGTTGCAGTAGGTGTGAGGCTTCTGGAAATCTTGACCGACGCGATTAGCTCTCCCGGCTGCAAATCGGTTTGACGGTATCCTTTGAAGAAATTCACCAGCGGCAGCCAACGACTTCCCAATCCGCTCACTAATTGCACTTCCGCATCCAACGCCAGCAGCACCGGCGGCAAATCGCCAATCGGGGAAGCTGTGCCAATGTTGCCGCCCATTGTGGCTCGGTTGCGAACTTGCCGCGCCGCGAACCAAAACAGCATTTCGTCGAGGCTGGGAAAAATGCCGCGCAAATTCTCTTCGATGTGGCTCAACGGCACAGCCGCCCCAATTTCGACAAATTGTGGCATGACTTCGAGAAGGTGCAATTCCGTCACGGCTTCTAGCGAAATCAATACCGGATAGGTTTGCCGATGGTGGCTCATTTCCAACCCCAAATCGGTTGCGCCTGCGACAAACGTGGCGTCGGGGTACTGTTGCAGTAACTCAAACACTTCTGCTAGCTGCGTCGGACGATAAAACTGCTGCTGATTGCCGCGATAGGAGAATTCGCTTAAACTCAAAGCCGCCTGATCCAACGCCTCGCTGAAGTGATCCGGCTCCGATTCTGCCTCGATCAACTGCTGCGCTGCCCGCCGAATCGCCAAATAGCCCGTACAGCGGCAGAGGTTGCCTTCCACACAGCCGTCATCCAGCTTGCGGTTGTAATAGGCAGCAAACAAACTCATCACAAATCCGGGCGTACAGTAGCCGCATTGCGATCCGCCAGTCTCTACCATCGCAGACTGCACCGGATGCAGCGAACCGTTGCTGACCCCTTCAACAGTGATAATCTCTCGTCCGGCAACTGCCCCCATCGGAATCAGGCAGCTATTCACCGCTTGATAATGGGGCTGCCCATCTGAGCCGCGAGCAATCATGGCCACCGTGCAGGCTCCACAATCCCCATCACCACAGCCTTCCTTCGTGCCAATGTGTCCTTGCTGCCGCAGAAATTCCAGCAGCGTCAGGGTGGGAGAAATTTCTTGAGGTCGAACGGTTTTTCCGTTCAGCGTAAAGGTCAAATGATTGTCAATGCTTTGAACCATAGGTTAAATGAAAGTGTGAGGGAGTGGCATACCGCATCATTTGCGATCTTCTGTTCTTGGCGCTTACCTGCACCATGGCTCATCCAGCTTAACGACCAGTTTAAGTTACCAATTTGGATTTACATGGTACTCCTGTTTCATTGACTCGCAAGGTAAGACATGACAGTGTGCCTTTAAGTTATCAACTTGTGAGGTGAGCAAGATGTATTAAATCGAATGAAATAGGTAAATGGACAGAATGAACGGTCAGATGCGTTTTGGCTCCGCTCAACGCGCCAATACTTAGACCAAACGAACCCGGAGGAGATTCTACTTTAAAATTTTACGTTTACTGTCTAGACGAGAGAATACACCTTAATTCGAGCCTGTTGTAGAAAGCTTCTGGGTGGCTACTCTAACACTTCATGCTGGAGTACACGAGGATCATCTACAATCTCGGACGCATTTTTAATTTCTAAAGAAACTATCTTGTCTTCCAAGTCATAATTGACCTTGATGTCTGGTAGTTCTTCGTTATAGTCATCGACCAAAACATCTCGAAACACAATTTGCAGCGTATCTGTAGCTGGATCGTAAATGATTTTCATGCTATCTCAACTCTGAATGATTGCATCCGAACAATTGGAACCGTCATCATAATGACAAGACTTACTCAAAAATTGTAGTCATTGCAGCATAATTGAGCAGGATTTGGTCAACTATAGGCTTCACAGTTGCGTAGCGCTTCCCGAAAGCTGCCCTGAATTTTTGCACCAACTGAATCGATCGCATGTTCGCAACGAGCCGTGTATGCCATCGAGTAAACGAAAGCAGCGCGGATGGTCTGCTGTTCGACTCGTGTGAAAGCTTGTCCTCTAGCAGATTCATACTCTTGGATAAACAAACCAATTTCATCCGGCGTTGGCACGATTGATTTAACGTTCACATACCAGGTGGTTAAAAATCCCTTCAGCGCATTTCCTAAAATTACTAATTCGTTCTCAAGCCGCAGACTGTCCCAATCGTAAACCGCGCTCAGCTTTCCATGATAGAACCGCATATTTTTGACGCTCCAATCCATGTGTCCGATTTGTAAAGGATAATCTGCACTGGAATATTCAGCTTTGGCTCGCTCAGCAATGGCATCAATCCATTCGGCTCCTTTAGCAGTGCGTTCAAAGTCAAACAGGGCATTGTGGGGCTTTTCCCAGAGCGGCATAGATTGGAATCGGCTCAGCGGCAGATCAGGTAAATTCCCCAGCGGTTGGGCAAGCTGGATTTGTTGCGCCAGTCCGATTGCCATCGCTCGCCGCACCGACAGATCATGAGCATCGCAATTTTCGCCCGCATCAAGTAACGTTTCGATGGATGCTAGTGTATTGCCGTGGTATATGGGAGACAGAATGATCTGAGGAGCCGGAAAGCCCTGATTTGCCAAATATTCCTGTACCTGACAAACCGCTTGCAGTGTCGGTAACGTGATGTTTGCAGGGCTACGAAATTTCACGACGATTCGCTGATCCGATTTGAGACGCAGCCCGATCGTGAAACTAACGCTCACTTCCCAAAACTCACAGGCGGCAATTTCCTGATCAAGAGATAAGCGACATAAATCACTAATTTGCTGCCCAATCTGCTGCGGTTCAACCGTATTGAAAATTGACTGTACCAAAATCTGATTGGTTGGATCGGTTAGCTCTGCACTCAGCGCAGCAAGGAGCACATCGGGAACAGTCATGGCAGATGCTCTACGGAATAATCAATTTATTTCGTGATCAATTTACTTCATAAGTATGTGATACTTTGCCAATTAAAACATTCGGTAATCCGTTGAAAATCTTTAATATTTTTAGTTGCAATAATAACTTCACGTCCAGGATATTTGTCTCTCAGTAAGCACCATTGAGCGGCTATGATGCAGTCCACATCAATATTTTCTTTAACCTTGTTAGGTTGATTTGCAGATCTTGCTTCAGCCCATATCTCAGCAGCTTTTTCTAATACAGCAAAAGTCACTGCTTAAAACTCAAGTAAATTTCTCAATTTATCTAACTTTTTGAAGACTTTTGCTTCTAATCTGAACAAATTCACGTCTAACTTCATAATCGCAAATATCAGAGATAGTTATGTATGCACCCCTTGATAACAAGCGATAAAACCATTCTGTACATTGATAGATTTCTGTCAATTTTCTCTCGTCTTCAGATAGTTCTTTGTCGATAGGTGTAACCAATAAGTCGAGAACACCAGAATCTAGAAGTACAATCACTCTACAGTTTTTATCCCTTCGCCGTTCTAATACTTTCTAGCTGTTCAAGCCGTGATTTCGCCCAATCTATTGCAGCTTGATTTCTCTGAATCTGCATCTCACGAGCAAGATTTGGATTCATTGCCAGAGAATTTGTTAAACGTGATTCTTCTCCATTTTTTAAGTGTTCTTCAATTTGCCACAATATTGCTCTAGCGGCGTTTTTTAATCCAATTAAGCATGGAAAAAGTTTTTCATCTTGAGAGATTTTATCAGGTCTTAGATGAGGATTATTCAAAAAGACTGATGCTATATTTTTAATGCATTCTATTAGTCCTTGCGAAAAACAAGGAAGATATTCTTCTACAAGATCAGATAGTCTCACTACGCCTGTGTAAAGCAATTCGCATTGACGTGTTTTCTCTGGTTCTTTTTCAGCTAGCAACAGAACGACTTGAATCTTGATAAATTCATTCAAGCATTCATATATTTGTTGTGAACTTCAATTTCTCTAAAAGTATTCCGATCTAAAAAATCGCTGTATTTTGCTTTAAGTTCATTTGAAAGTGGACGATAGTTAGTATAGTAGATGTCAAATTTTTGACTCAAAGTTTCGGCTTCTCTAATCCGCTGTGCTGCCTCAATAATTTTGAGTAGATCATTTGATATTTCTTCTTCAGGAAACTGCACTTCATCAGATTCAAATAGCCTCTCTAATACAGATGTAATTAAATTTAACTCTTTGGTAAATGCCTCTTCACTATTGAACGGTAAAGCTCTTACTGAGTTCTCGGTATGGGTTGTCATGGCAAGAATCACTCCATATGCAAGACTTTTATATCTAAAGCCTAAGACCCTACAAGTAATCGTAGTTCTTATTACTAGGATAGTCCTCGCAGGCTAACATCTAGTACAATCTAGTGCAACTATTCTTTTGAGGTCTTTTGAGGTCTTTTGAGGTTCTCGTGGTTTCCACTCTGCAACCCTCGACCCAAGCTGAATTAATCTATCCAAAGTCCGAGAGTAGGGACAAAGTAGGGAAATCCGAACTTTGGGAGAAGGCAGTTTTCCTGATTACAATGAATAGCGATCCCATACGACCTTTTATTCTCCTGGAAGTAGACCTATGACCACAATTCTGGAACAAGGCAATATTAGTATCCATACCGAGAATATTTTTCCGATTATCAAAAAATGGCTGTATTCGGATCATGAGATTTTTCTGCGAGAGTTGATCTCAAACGCGGTGGATGCGATC
The DNA here is from genome assembly GCA_012033495.1 of Cyanobacteria bacterium RM1_2_2. GTDB lineage: Bacteria > Cyanobacteriota > Cyanobacteriia > Elainellales > Elainellaceae > Elainella. Next base: position 8,668 of record JAAUQT010000142.1, read on the forward strand.
CAGAAATTACGAATGGTGTCGCGGTCGGGCGAGTATGCAAGCGATATTGGCGAACCAGAAATCGTGATCACGATCGACAAAGACGGCAAAACCCTGTCAGTGAGCGATACGGGAATCGGCATGACGGCTGACGAGGTAAAGAAATACCTCAACCAGGTGGCTTTTTCTAGCGCCGAAGAGTTTATTCAAAAATACAAAGACAGCAGCGATCAGCAAATCATTGGGCATTTTGGCTTAGGCTTCTATTCCTCCTTCATGGTGGCAGCGCGGGTAGATGTGGATACGCTGTCCTATCAGGAAGGAGCGCAGGCTGTTCACTGGTCTTGCGACGGTTCGACTCAGTTTGAACTCAGCGAATCAACGCGCACCGCTCGCGGCACGACCATCACCCTAACCTTGATGGAAGAAGAGCAGGAGTATCTGGAGCCGCAGCGCATCCGGCAGTTGGTGAAAAAATACTGCGACTTCATGCCTTTCCCCATCAAGCTGGAGGTGCAGGAAGCTCCCAAAGAAGGCGAAGAAAAGACCGAAATCCAGGCGCCGGAGCAGATTAACAAGCAAAAAGCCCCTTGGAAAGAGTCGCCCAGCAGCCTGAGCCAAGAGGACTATCTAGAGTTTTATCGCTACCTTTACCCGTTCCAGGAAGAGCCGCTGCTGTGGGTGCATCTCAACACCGACTATCCGTTTGTGGTGAACGGCATTCTTTACTTCCCGAAGCTAAAGCCGGATGTGGATGTCACCAAGGGGCAAATCAAGCTGTTCTGCAATCAGGTGTTTGTTAGCGACAACTGCGAAGAAGTGATTCCGCGCTTTTTGATGCCGCTGCGAGGTGTGATTGACAGTAGCGACATTCCACTCAACGTTTCCCGCAGCTTTTTGCAAAACGACCGCACCGTGCGCCGGATTGCGGACTATATCGCTAAAAAGGTCGGCGATCGGCTGAAGGAACTCTACCGCGACGACCGGACGCAGTACATCCGCTGCTGGCAAGACCTCGGCACGTTCGTTAAGTTCGGCTCAATGAACGACGACAAATTCAAAAAGCAGGTCGAAGATATCCTCATCTTCCGCACTACTGCAAATCTAAACGCGCCCCCAACTGAAGCGCCGGCAGTTGAAGTCCAATCAGCAGAAGGAGATGTGTGGCAGGAAGTGGCTGCTCAGACGGGCGACCCAAACAACACCCTCGACGGCAAAACCTACACCACGCTAAAGGAATATCTAGAGCGCAACAAATCTCGCCACGAAAATCGGGTTTACTACTGCACTGATGCCGCTTCTCAAGCGACTTACGTTGAACTGCACAAGAGCCAAGGGCTGGAAGTGCTGTTTATGGATTCCTTCATTGACTCGCACTTCATCAGCTTCTTAGAGCGGGAGCACCCGGAAGTCAAATTCTCGCGGGTCGATTCCGATTTAGATGACACCTTGATCGACAAAGAGAAGGCTAGCGAGATTGTTGATCCGAACACGAACAAAACGCGCAGTGAACTGATCAAGGAACTGTTTGAGAAAGCGCTAAATAAACCAAAGCTCACCATCCGCACTGAGGCGTTGAAATCAGATACGGAAGCGGCTCCGCCTGCCATGGTGCTCCTTCCCGAAACGCTGCGCCGTCTGCAAGAAATGAACGCAATGTTAACTCAGCAAGCCATTGAGTTTCCGGAAGAACACACGCTGCTGGTGAACACTTCCCATCCGCTGATTCAAAATTTGGTCAGCCTGAATCAGGGCAGTATTGTACAAACTGGCGGGCAGTCACCTTCTGGTGAGCTAGCAAACCTGATCTGTCAGCATGTGTACGATCTGGCGCTGATGGCGCAGAAAGGCTTTGATGCTGACGGCATGAAATCGTTTGTGGAACGCTCGAATCAGGTGTTGACCCGATTGACGACGGGCTGATGGGTGGATGAGTGGATGAGTGGATGGGTCGGTTAATGGCTTGTCCACTCATCGGCTTTTAGCGCTTCTCTGGCTACAGTTGCTTGTAAATACTCTTTGGTTCTCATGTTTAGTAGGTATGCTCCTAAGTTTGCAGGATGGTTAGCCGTTGAACAAGATAAAGTTGCCGTGCATTTCTCTAAAGAATTTGAAATTATACGGAAAGAATCGGGCTAACTACCCGATTAGGGGTGTTATGCGGAAAGAGTCGGGCTAATAATAGTTGGGTTGCTTCATATCCCAGTAGGGACAGCACAGTAAGATCATTTGTCTGCGTCAAAAATTTATTCATTGTAAAGTTTCCTGTAGAACATTGATTTAGAATGTTGATGAGGCAATTCTCTCTAAGACGGCAAAGCCGAACGCACAGACGCGAATTACGGCATAAATTCAGAACAGATAACTTAGTCCAGCGTTTCGCGCATAATCCTTAAAAATTCACGCAGCGTTGGACTGATAGAGTTTTGCCGCCAAGCCGCTGCCAACCTTAAGCAAATTGGGCAGTCTTGCAAGGCTTTACAAACTACTTCGCTGCCGACCAAAAACTGTAAGTTTTCGGGAACAAACGTAATTCCCAAGCCCGCAGCAACTAGACAGATTCGGGTCTGTAAAGAGATCGATTCTTTGACAATTTTGGGGTGAAAACCCACGGTTTGACAGATCTGAATAAATCCATCGTAGAGAGTAGGCCCTTCTTGGCGAGGATGAATGATGAATGACTCATTGGTCAGATCTTCTGGCGTAATCTTCTCGCACTGTAGCAAGGGATGTTGTTGCGGCAAGACGACCGCAAAGTTTGCTGACGAGATAGAGTGCAAATTCAAGCCGCGCTCATCAATGGGAGGATGCAAAAAGGCAATGTCAATTTGATCTTGGTTTAAGGCAGTAACCTGTGCTTCCGTGGAAAGTCCTAGCATGGTGAGTTCGACGTTGGGGTAATTGCTACGGAATTCTTTCACCAATCTTGGTAGCACGGTGTGTGTTGCGGTTTCTGTAAAACCGATGGTCAGATGTCCTTCCTCACCACGAGCCGTGCGTCTAGTCAGTTGGATGGCTGCGTTTGCCTGAGACAGCAGGTGCTTGGACTGATCTAGAAATACTTGTCCAGCAGTTGTTAGTTTGACGGTGCGTTTGGTGCGAATGAGTAACGCTAGACCGATCTCTTTTTCTAAATTAGCGATTTGCTTGCTCAGTGCAGGTTGGGTGATGTGTAGGCGATCGGCGGCGCGTCCGAAGTGAAGTTCTTCAGCAACCATCACAAAATAGCGAAGCTGTTGGAGTTCCATGTAATAACTCAAAGTTATTAGTTTAATGCCAAAAATGACTTGGACAATCATATAGCGATCGCCTACGCTAAATTCAGATTTCCAAAGAAATGTGAAAGGGTTGATTCGATGCGAATAATGCGTTGGCTGAAATTTAAGCGATTTAATTTCGTCATCTGGGCAGCATTGGGGATGTTGCTAGCCCTAATCGGCTACGGATTATTGCAACTGATTGAACCTGTAAGAATTGCGCCGATTGTCGCTCAAACTCCTCAGTTTAGTGGACGTGCCTTACTTGTTGCGTCTGATGCCGATATGGTAGCAACGGCTTATGCGGATGCCAAGCTCGATCGCTTTGCTGGACTGGAGGATACGCTCACGCTCGTAGAACTGCCGCTTAATACGACAGAACCGATCATTACCTCTGTTCAGGTTTCTAACTCAGTCATGTCGTGGCCTCAGAATATTGCGGTTTCCCCCACTGGTGAGCGGGCATATATATCAGAAGTGCGATCGCGTCCTGCCGACGGAGTTCAAGAATTGGAATCCATTGACGAGATGCCAGCGGGTGAACAGATTACCGTTGTGAGTATTGCTAATTTGCGTCAACCGCAAGTTTTGCAAACCGTAGTTGTCGGTCGAAACCCAAAGACTCTAAGCATCAGTCCTGATGGTAAATTTTTGGCAGTGGTTTCAGAAACAGCCGATCATGAGCTAACCATTTTCCAGATTCAACCTGATGGAACTCTGGGACAACGCTATAGTTTTGCAATCGACCGAGATTTTGCTCGATCAGCAGTTCCAGGATCAGTTGTTTGGCATCCTTCTGGACGCTTTTTAGCAGTTACTACAATGAATGATGGTTCTGAAGGTTCATACATTTCTTTCGTTGCTTTCTATAGCGTGATTCAGGAGAACAACGCCATTCGGTTGAAACTTTACGATCAACCTCTGGCAGCGGGAAATCATCTCAGTAATGGTCGTTTCAGCGCAGATGGGCGCTTTTTTCTAGTACCAGACCTGAAATGGCGGATGTATGGACTGCGAGCGTTGAACTATTTATTAAATCCAAGAAGCGAAATGATAGCAATTGGCTTTGAGCCTGAAACTGGTACATCGCCAACCATCGTTTCTAAAGCCGAAGTAGGACTTGGCGCTGAGGGATTTGCGCTGAGTCCCGATAATGGGCTTATTGCCACCGTAAACCTGCGCCGCACCTATCTCAGCGATTTGCCCCCGTTCTGGCGCGGCAAATCCTACAGTTCGTTGTCGTTAGTCAAGTTCGATCGCACTTCTGGGCAACTGACAACCATTGACGAGTACGGCTTTGACGGACTTTTGCCCGAACAACTCACGTTTGATAAAACTGGAAAATTCTTGGCTGTAGTGATTTACAACTACCGTGAAGTTAATCCAAAAACGGGCGCGATTGAATTCTGGAACGTGATTACAGATAATCGTCCACGACTGGAACGAACAGGCTTTAAACTGAATGTCACTCGTGGCGCTCATGACATCATGCTGGTTCCGTAGATTTCTGCGTAAGATAACGACGTAGAAAACAGCATAGAGGCAGCATTTGCAGATCAGCAGCCCAACGTTCCGGTTGAGCGGTTGCCAGTAACCTTTGCATCTACACCAGGGATTTTCGGCAGTCCGCTCCAATCAGGGCTTATGTTATGCGGCGGCTTTACTTACCACGCTACTGTTTGCAAGTTTTCTACCTCTTGAAAATGAGCATCGCGTGTTATGAGGATCAGAGCGTGTTGTAGTGCAAGGGCTGCAATCCAGATATTATTTTCAGGTAACGGACGACCTTTAAGTCTTAACTTGTTTTTGACCTCACCGTATTGTCTGCGCGGTTTCA
>JAAUQT010000143.1 GCA_012033495.1 Cyanobacteria bacterium RM1_2_2
GCAATCAGGGCAAACGGAATCAGCACGCTAGCAAAAACCGGATTCAGCAATGGGCTACCGGAAATCGCGCCTCCCAGTTCAGGAATTGAGCTACCCAAAATACGGAAGGGAAACTGCGGCAGGTCAAAAATGTAGAAGCCGCGCAGAAAAAACAGTCCCGTACTACCCATCACCAGCCCGCTGCCCAAGGCGAAACTGCCCATCGGGAGGTAGTTACGTAAAAACCACGCCAGCAAATAGGAACCCAACACCATGCCCAATTTCGGCAGCAGCGCCGTGACGCCGCCATCGATCCAGAAGCGGAGATTGAGATAGCCGTTGTCTTTTAGCCAGCGGAAGAAGTGTTTGACATCTAAGTTTTCGCGTTGGGCTAACTTCACGGCAGCATTGGCGTCTAGCTGTCCGGCTCCAAAGTGATTCAAAGCGTCGTCTTTCACCGTTCGGGCAGACTGCTGCAAAACTGCCGCCACCGCATCCGGTTGCTTAACACCCACCGACTGAATCAAAGCTGCTACCCCTGCCACATGCGGAGCCGCCATGCTCGTCCCTTGCAGCGCCACAAACAGCGATTCGCCCGTTTCCGGATTGAGGGTTTCCTGCAAAATGCCGCCTGTAGGCGTTTCGTTGCTGCCAGCGCCGCCCGGTGCAGAAATATCAACTCCGGCTCCAAAGTTAGAGTAGGGCGCTTTGGCTCCAGTCGCATCAAGGGCAGCCACCGCGATTACATTGGGATAACGAGCCGGGAAAGCCGCCGCATTCGTGTTCGCGTTCCCCGCTGCCGCCACCATCACCACGCCTTTCTGATGCGCATAGTCGATGGCTTCCTTCATTACATGGGTTTCACCAAAGCCGCCTAAACTCATATTGATCACATCAGCGCTATGATCTGCGGCAAACCGAATCGCTTCAGCAATGTCAGCAACCGTTCCTCCTCCAGCATCACTCAGCACCTTCAGCGGCATTAGGTTGGCTTCGTAGGCAATTCCAGCAACGCCGTAGTCATTATTTGTAGACTGAGCAATAGTACCTGCAATATGTGTACCATGTCCGTTATCGTCTGCTACTTCCTCACGGTCGTTGACAAAATCGTAGCCTGCAATAAATTTCGTACTTTTCAAATCAGGAACTTGAGTAATTCCTGTATCAATCACCGCGACGGTTACACCTGCCCCCTTTGTCTCATCCCAAGCCGATTCAATATTAATATTGCGTAAATTCCACTGTTTGCTATATTCCGGATCATTTGGAATGCCAAAAGCTTGATAGATATAGTTCGGATCAATCGCTTCAACGTCCTTGCGCAGATCCGATTTGCGTAAAGCTTTCAGCAGTTGAGCATCCCCTTCTAGAACGTAAAGGTGATCAGCCTGAGAAAAAGCGCTATTCAGGTGAGGCGTCACGTCATACTGCTGCGATAGGCTGGCGAGTCGCTGTTCAATTTGAGCCGTCGTCAGGTCTTCTCGAAAGTCCAGCACAATAGATTCATAGCTGCCGCGTGCTGCACCTGAATAACTCAAAACTGCCCAGATGAGACCCACAAAAAACAGCCCGACTAGAAACAGCTTGCTCATATGCTCAATCCATCGCAGTACTAACTCTCCACGATAGCGCAAGCCATTTCTCCTGTCGGGCTATATTGCGATCAATTAACTCGAACTGAATCAACTCAAATTAAACAAACCCAACTCCTTCAAACCCTATCAACCCTACTTCTGCCTTCACTAACAAAACCAGCTAAGAGCACAAATTTTCGCAAGCATGTCTTGTTGGATAGAGAGCGTTGAATGGAAAGTATTGAATGAACTGTATTAAGCACCCAAAGAAATGATATAGAGAAAATTACGGAAGTACTAGGGGCTGTCATCCATTTCAGCGAGAACCCTAACGGTGGCAACTCGACAGCCGCCAGCCTGGTTTTGAGGGCAGGCGCGATCGGGCAGTAACAGGTTGACCCTGAATAGATGACGCGCCCTAGGGCGTGGCAGGGCTGCCAGACCGAGGAGATGGGTTCAACCCAGGCTGCGGGGTTGGACTGAGATCAAACAAATCATCGGTGCCAGGAGATGGATTCGCTGAACCTGGTGCATTAGAAGGCGCAAACGGATTAGTACCCGGATTCAGCGGATTACCCGGATTGATCAAGTCTCCAGAGGGCGGGCTAAAGGGAGCCGTTGGATCACCGCCGTCTCCAGGCAACGTTGCCAGAGCTACCCGATCGCCGCCTGCCGAACGCAACAAATCGAGCACCTGCACGACATCGTTATAGCTAGCCGCACGAGACGCATACAGCACCATCATGCCATCTGGATTCTGCTGCCGAAAATTGATAATCGCCTGATAAAGTTGGTCTCTTGAAACGGGCAGTTTTTCAACATAGGCTTGCCCAATTGGATCAACGCTGACAATCAAAATTTGCCGCATTTGCGTTGTGCCACTCGTCGCACGAGGCAGATCAACGTTAATGGCTGCCTGACGAGTCAGGGTGACTGCCGCCAGAATAAAGAACGTTAAAAATGCAAAAAATCACATCAATCAGCGGCACAATCTCGATCCGCACATCCGGCTCAGTGGAATCTAAATCAATTTTCATCACAATTTCCCCAATACATCTCAACCCTAGCTTCAGGCTTCAGGTTGCGGTGGCAAAAAGTCTGATACCTTACCCCGCTCGGCTCGCTGCCGCCGCGACCAACCGCTGCGATAGAGCAACTCCAACTCATTCCCTGACTGCCGGAACAGCTTGGCTTGACCGCTCACAAAGCTCTGAAACAGCCGATAAAATGCCAGCGCCGCAATGGCCACAATCAAACCTGTTGCCGTACTAATCAGCGATTCGGAAATCCCCACCGTCACGCCAGAGGTGGCATCGGTGCCCAAATCCCCAATCCGAATATCTCTTAGCGACCGGATGAGTCCCAAAACGGTTCCCAACAGCCCTAGCAGGGGAGCCAGCGCAATTGTAGACTCCAGCACCTTTTCTCCGCGACGCATGGTGGCAATTTCTTCGTCTGCGGTGGCTTGTAGCGCCAACTGAAACACCTCTGGATCAGGTTCTTCGAGTGCCAACGCCGAATAGAGGAACCGCCCAATCGGTTGATTACTCGATTTTCTGGCAATTTCGGTGGCAGCATCCCAGTCTCGACGGGCTGCCTCAATCACCCGACCTGCAATCTCTCGCTCGTGGGTGAGAATCTTCGACCAGAACCAGGCCCGTTCAATAATGGTGCTCAATGCCAAAAATGACAGAAAGAGCAAGGGAATCATGGCGGGGCCGCCACTGGCAAATAGCTCAGAAATACTCACGGCTCTGTTTTACCTCCTTCACAACGGCTGCGCACTCTCAGAGCGGGCTGCTAAGCTCCTCAATTTTAGAGAGTTTCTGGGGGAGTTATCTCATCCCTGGTTATCAACAGACCACTATATCGAATCAGCAGAATTTCTCGCAAAAGGATTATGCGGGAGAGGCAGGAGGATGAGAGGATATTTGTGACTTTGGAAGGCGGTTGATCCCCCACCAGTGGGTGACTTTGAAGAGACAATCGGCTCGGAGAAGTCCCTCAGAATGGGGGATTCAGGGGGCGAAATCTGCAACGAAGCGAATCTCAACTGGTGTCTATTACGGTAGCTTCAAAAGGGGGGAACTGAACTCAAAATCTCCCTTGGCGACGGTTCAGGGGGATCGACAACGTTTTGTGACCTTTTATTTGTGACCCTTTAAAACATTCTCTGAGCTATTCGAGCTTTGCTATGCGTACCCAGTTGCCCGCTAAAGGAGCAGGGGCAGGAGATGCAACTTGCTTCTATGCAGCAGTGAGAAAATTAGGGGAAATTACAAAGTTGTCCATACGTTATTAATTAATGACTCGTAATGAATGACTCATTAACTAAAGGCGCTGAATCTAACTAATGAACTTCACAAACGAATGCTGAAGGATGGCGCGTTGAGCGGAGGAGGAACGCATCTGATAGTTATTCTTGTCCATTTATTTAACAAAATAATAGCAGCCCTTTAGATGATCTAGAAGGCTGCTATTTGCTTTACTTAAAAGCTCGATCTTTTTGGGTATCCAGTTCAGAATAATCGACCAGATACGGAATTGTTGGGACTTCAACCAATCTCGATACTTCATAGTCAATAGAGGATGAGACCTCGTTTTATTCAGGAACTTCCCGCAAAGAGTCTGGATCAACGTAATGGCAGGTTGCTTGATCATGACAAATCAATGCCCAACCATATTGGTCAATTCCCACCAATCTATAAATCTCATCCTGAACAAAAAAACCTTTGTGATTGCGCGTTCCAGAGACTACTTCAATGTTGTAGGTATCTGTAGTAAACATATACATTTCCTCTTTGCAAAACATTGGCAGGACAGGAGCCTTTAAAAGTCACGTTAAGCAAGTTAAAACCAAGCAATTCATGACTCTTTTCAAGTGTTTTGATCTTAACGTTAATATTATGAGTAAGCCGTTAAGTTATTTGAATAATTGCATCTTTACCATTTCTTCTATAAACTTTCTCCGGCTTTTTGGCAAGCCGAAAGTTGCAGCAGTTGGAGGTTAGAGGCTAGTAATGATTGAGGCGTTATTGAAGCGCTGAAGTTGGAGCCTCAAGCAATACTTTTCGTTATCTAAAACTTTGTTGCCAGAAAATATGTTGAGGACTTTTGCATCTGCCTTCTCAATCGCTACTGCATAAAAGTTGAAGGATTTGTGGGTTGTAGCTCATAATGGTTCGATAAGATTCTTAACTGTCCTCAATTTTTCGGTACCCTCTCGTGACGTTAACAGAACCTGGAAGCTATAAAGATACGGTCAATCTGCCCCAAACCAAATTTGACATGCGAGCTAATGCTGTGAAGCGTGAGCCAGAATTGCAACATTTTTGGGCAGATCACCAAATTTATGAAAAGCTGTCAGAAACGAATCCGGGAGAGCCGTTTATTCTGCATGACGGGCCGCCCTACGCCAATGGGGCGCTGCACATTGGTCATGCGATGAATAAGATCCTCAAAGATACGATCAACAAATATCAGCTTTTGCAGGGGCGAAAAGTTCACTATGTGCCGGGCTGGGACTGCCACGGGCTGCCGATTGAACTGAAAGTGCTGCAAGAGATGAAGCCGGAAGAGCGAGCTAACCTAACGCCGATCGAACTCCGCAAACGCGCCAAAGTTTGGGCTTTGCAGCAGCAGGAACAGCAGTGCAAAAGCTTTATGCGCTATGGCGTGTGGGGAGACTGGGAACATCCTTATCTAACGCTGTTGCCGGAATATGAGGCGGCCCAAATCCATGTGTTTGGGCAAATGGTGCTGAAGGGCTACATCTATCGGGGCTTGAAGCCGGTGTATTGGAGTCCGAGTTCCCGCACGGCACTGGCAGAAGCGGAGCTAGAGTATCCCGATGGGCACACCTCACGCAGTTTGTACGCCGCGTTCCCGATGGTCAGCCTGTCGGAGCAAGCCGCTTCGTTGCAGCCTTACTTACCTGAGTTGGGCGTAGCGATTTGGACGACCACCCCTTGGACGATTCCGGCAAACCTCGCTGTGGCAGTCAATCCGCAGCTTGTCTATGCCGTGGTGGAAGGGCAGGGCGATTTGGCGGCGTTTAAGTATCTAATCGTGGCGAAAGAGTTGGTCGAGCGGCTGTCGGCAACGCTGGGCATAGAACTTACGGTGAAGGCAGAACTGCAGGGCGCAGCGCTGGAACATGCCACCTATCGCCATCCGCTATTCGACCGGGAAAGCCCGATTGTGATCGGCGGCGATTATGTCACCACTGAGTCGGGAACAGGCTTGGTGCATACGGCTCCTGGTCATGGTGTAGACGACTTTATGGTGGGTCAGCGCTACGGTTTGCCGGTGTTATCTCCGGTCGATGATGAGGGCAACTTCACCGCAGATGCCGGACAATTTGCGGGGTTGAACGTCCTCAAAGATGCCAACGAAGCGATTGTGCAGGCGTTGATCGAGCAAAAATCTTTGCTGAAGGAAGAACCCTACGCCCACCGCTACCCGTATGATTGGCGTACCAAAAAGCCTGTAATCTACCGCGCTACCGAGCAGTGGTTTGCTTCCGTAGAAGGATTTCGGGATGCAGCATTGCAGGCGATTTCCGAAGTGAAATGGATTCCGGCGCAGGGCGAAAACCGGATCACGGCAATGGTGTCGGAACGCTCGGATTGGTGCATCTCGCGGCAGCGCAGTTGGGGTGTGCCGATTCCAGTATTTTACGACGAAGCCACTAACGAGCCGCTGCTGAACGAAGCCACCATCAGCCATATCGAGCAAATTTTCGCTGAGAAAGGCTCCGACGCTTGGTGGGAACTGTCGGTCGAAGAACTGCTGCCGGAACCATACCGCAACGACGGCCGCACCTACCGCAAAGGCACCGACACGATGGATGTCTGGTTCGACTCTGGCTCTTCTTGGGCGGCGGTTGTGGCACAGAGAGCCGGAATGCGCTACCCTGCCGACTTGTATCTGGAAGGCTCGGATCAGCATCGGGGCTGGTTTCAGTCGAGTTTGCTGACTAGCGTGGCGGTGAACGGTCATGCGCCTTACAAAGCGGTGCTGACTCACGGTTTCGCGCTAGATGAGCAAGGCCGCAAGCAAAGTAAATCGCTGGGCAACGTGATCGATCCGGCAATTGTGATCGAAGGCGGCAAAAATCAGCAGCAGGAGCCAGCTTACGGCGCGGATGTGCTGCGGCTGTGGGTGTCGTCGGTGGATTATTCGTCGGACGTGCCGCTGGGCAAAAACATCCTGAAGCAGCTTTCGGATGTGTATCGCAAAATCCGCAATACGGCGCGGTTCCTGTTGGGCAACCTGCATGATTTTGACCCGGCGAAGCATTCTGTTCCCTACAACGAACTGCCCGAACTGGATCGCTACATGCTGCACCGAATGACGGAAGTATTCGCAGACGTGACGCAGGCATTCGAGACGTATCAGTTTTTCCATTTCTTCCAGGCAGTGCAAAATTTCTGCGTGGTGGATTTATCAAACTTTTATCTCGATATTGCCAAAGATCGGCTGTACATCAGTGCGCCAGACGATGCGCGGCGTCGAAGCTGTCAGACGGTGCTGGCGGTGGCCGTCGAGAATTTGGCCCGCTCGATTGCGCCGGTGTTGTCTCACTTAGCCGAAGACATCTGGCAGTATTTACCCTACAAAACGCCCTACCAGTCGGTGTTTGAAGCGGGTTGGGTGAAGTCAGAGCAAAATTGGCACAAACCAGAGTTGGCATCCTGGGAGCAGCTTCGCCAGATCCGCGATGAAGTCAACAAAGTGCTGGAAAAAGCCCGCGCTGCCAAAGAAGTCGGCTCCTCGCTGGAGGCAAAAATCCTGCTTTACGTTAGCGATCTCGATCTGAAACAGCGGCTTCAGGACATGAACCCCACGGACGGCAGCGGGAACGGCGTCGATGAACTGCGCTATCTCTTCCTTGCCTCTCAGGTCGAAGTGCTCGACTCAGCAAAGGCATTGTCAGGCTTGAAGTATCAGTCTCAGTCAGATGCGCTAGGGGTAGGAGTTGACCATGCGGACGGCAAAAAGTGCGACCGCTGCTGGAACTACTCGATCCAGGTCGGCGAATCGGCTGAGCATCCGCTGTTGTGTGAACGCTGTGTGCCTGTAATTTCAGGTCGATGATGGAAGCCTTCCGCCAAGATACGATTGCCGCCATTGCCACTGCAATTGTGCCCCAGCAAGGCAGCGTCGGGATTGTGCGGCTGTCGGGAGGGGAGGCAGTTTCAATTGCGCGGACATTGTTTCGAGCGGCAGGGCGGCAAGTCTGGGAGAGCCACCGCATTCTCTATGGCAATGTGCGGCATCCAGCAACTCAGCAAACCATCGATGAAGCCTTGCTGCTGCTGATGTTGGCTCCGCGTTCCTACACCCGCGAGGATGTGGTGGAGTTTCACTGTCATGGCGGCATCATGGCGGTGCAGCAAGTGTTGCAGCTATGCCTAGAGCAAGGCGCACGCCTCGCCCAGCCTGGAGAATTTACCCTGCGTGCCTTCCTGAACGGCCGGTTAGATTTAACCCAAGCCGAAAGTGTGGCGGATTTAGTGGGGGCAGAGTCTCCGCAAGCCGCCCAAACTGCCCTCGCCGGACTGCAAGGCAAACTGGCGCACCCGATCCGGCAACTGCGATCCACCTGTCTCGACATTTTGGCGGAAGTGGAAGCCCGCATTGATTTTGAAGAGGACTTGCCGCCGCTAAACGAAGCCGAAATTCAACAGCAGCTTACGCAAGTTTCGGCTCAGGTGAATCAAATTTTGCTTACAGCAGATCGGGGCGAACTGCTGCGAACCGGCTTAAAAGTCGCGATTGTCGGTCGCCCGAATGTCGGTAAGTCGAGTTTGCTGAATGCCTGGAGCCGCAGCGATCGGGCCATTGTCACCCCGCTGCCAGGTACAACTCGTGATGTCGTGGAATCGCGGCTGGTGGTTGGCGGCATTCCAGTGCAAGTACTCGACACGGCCGGCATTCGAGACGCTACCGACCAAGTGGAGCAAATTGGCGTCGAACGGTCGCGCCAGGCGGCCCAGTCTGCCGATCTGGTGTTGCTCACCATCGATGCCGCCAGCGGTTGGACGGATGCCGATCAGCAAATTTATCAGCAGGTAAGCCACCGACCGATCATTCTGGTGCTCAACAAAATTGATTTAGTTCAAACTCAGCCGCTCCTACCCGACATCACGCCGATTGTGCAAACCGCAGCAGCCCAACATCAAGGCATCGCAGCCCTAGAGCAGGCGATTTTAGCCAAAGTGCAGATTGACTCGTTGCAGGCTGCGAATCTCGATTGGGCAATCAACCAACGCCAAGCTGCCGCCCTGACTCGCGCCCAAACTGCCCTTCAGCAGGTGCAGGAAACTATCACTCATCAACTGCCGCTCGACTTCTGGACAATTGACCTGCGGGCAGCAATTCAAGCCCTCGGCGAGATTACAGGTGAAGAAGTAACAGAATCAGTGCTCGATCGGATTTTCAGCCGCTTCTGCATCGGAAAATAGAGGTACGGCTATTTGTCAGGATAGCTCTTGCCAATATTTTCTCAGTTTGCCATCAATTTGCCATCAAGAGGATTGGCGAAACTTGCCCTAACCGCCGTTAATCCAGCATAAGATCGACTCACCTTATCCATTGTCCTTTTTCTATCCTATGCCCCCTCAAAAAACTTTCAGTTGGGTACGCCAAACGCTATCGCGCCCTTTCCTGGCTGTTGTAGCATTAGCACTGGGACTGCTGCTCGGATCTCACTCCGTAGCGGCGCAGGTTGAATCAACGCAAATTCAATCAGCCCCAATTCAAACTCTCTTCCTTCCTAGTAAAACGGCGCAGGCTGCAATTATGGCTTCCACCCCCCTATCCACCGACACAATCAACACAGCTCTCGCTGAACTTCCAGGCTGGAGTATTGAAAAGGGCAAGCTGCACCGTCAGTTCCAGTTTCCGTCCTTTGTGGAAGCTTTCGGCTTCATGTCTAGCGCCGCGCTGGTGGCTGAATCCATGGGGCATCACCCCGAATGGTTCAACGTTTACAATCGCGTTACGGTTGATCTCACGACCCACGATGCAGGCGGCATCACTGATTTGGATGTAAAGCTAGCCACCAAAATGAATGAGCTAGCCCAATAGCCCCTCAGGTTGCCATCCCTTCATTGCCATCCTTTCCGAAATGCTATATTTGCTTCTGTTGTTTGCAGAAAACCTCGCTAAACTGCGATCACAGTAATCACAGCAATTGAAGGAAGGCTGCATACGGTGAAAAAAATTTTAGTGGTGACTCACCAAGCCACTTCTGAGGCAGGCATGGTGGGTGAAGTGCTTTTGTCGCAAGGCTGCCAGCTAGAAATGTGCTGTCCTGCCACAGGAGCGATGCTACCCAACACGCTCGACCATTACGATGGCGTTGTGGTGTTCGGCGCCCCGATGAGCGCCAATGATGACACCACCTTACCGTTCATTCGGGCAGAACTAGACTGGATTCCGGCTGTGTTAGAGGCGCAGAAGCCGTTTCTGGGAATTTGTTTGGGCGCTCAGCTATTGGCACGAGTGCTCGGAGCCGAAGTTGTACCCCATCCAGAAAGCTGGCGAGAAATTGGCTATGAGCCGATCCAGCCGACTCCAGAGGGGCAGTTGCTTAACGGTCTCAGCCACGTTTACCACTGGCATCAAGAAGGCTTCCGACTGCCGCAAGATGCCACTTTGCTCGCCACTGGTCAACGATTTGCCAACCAAGCCTTTCAATATCGAGCTGCCTACGGCTTACAGTTTCATCCTGAAATTACCCAGTCCATGATTGAACGCTGGACAACCGACGCTGCCGATCAGCTAACGCTTAAAGGCGCTCAGTCTCGCCAAGAGCAGTTGCAAAACCACGACCGCTACGGTATGTCTGTTAGCCACTGGCTAGCGCGCTTCGTCCCACACTGGTTAGGCGAACTAGGCGAACTGGTTTGAGATTTCTGGAAACCAAACTGCCTGTGTAGAGAGGTTGGGCAATTGAGTGGTGAGCTTAATGCAAAGGCTTGGGCAAAACCTACCCCAACGCTGAGAAATCTCCTCACTCAACCCTCTGCTTCAATGGTGATCCACACAACTAGCCCATCAGTGGCAATCGGTTCACCTTGAGCAATCGCGGGTTCAAAGTCCCAATTTTTAACCAAACAGACGGCGAGTGCATCGTAAGCTGTGCTCTGGCTCGATTCTTGTGTCACCGTCTCAACCACTTGCCCCGCCTCATCGGTCATCACCTCCATTGCCACCGTTTCGCCTAAAAACGGCACTGCTTCTGGCGACATCACGCAGGGAGAACCCACAGAATTGGCGGCAAACGTCTGCACTTCTTGTTTCGGGTAGGCGGCTTCATCGAGCGGTGGATCGCTCGTTTCCAGTGGGGCGGTGGTCAAACTGGCAGTCAGTTCACTGGGAATCGGGACTTGGGCGGTGACAGTTTCCGGTTGCTCAACGGCTTCCAGAGGCAGCGTATCCGTGACATCAGGCACAGGCACATCAATGGCTTCAGTCGCAATCAGCGGGGAAGGATTCGGCAAAACCGGACGTTGCTTTCCGGTCGGCTGTTCAAGCTGTTCAAGTTCGGGCTGTTCGGGCTGTTCAAGCTGTTCAAGCTGTTCAAGTTCGGGCTGTTCAAGTTCAAGCTGTTCAGGCTGTTCGGACTGGAGAGCTGGAAATTGCCTTGAAGGTTGTTCGGCTTCAGGAGAGGGAGCCAGACTGGGCGAAGGCGACTCACTCACTGCGCGTGTGGTAGGCGCAACAACTGGCTCATGTTGAGATTCTGCTTGAGCTTCGGGTTGAGATTCCGCCTTTAGTTCAGACGCAGGCTGCGCTACATCGGCGGCAGCTACATCAGAATGGATCTGCTCAAACCCAACCGCCTGGACAGGTAACGAGACGATTGCAGCGCTGTCATTCACATCAGCCATTACACCGTCCATTAAGTCAGCTTCTAAGCCAGCTTCGGCAGCTTGAGTTGAATTGTCCGGTGCTAAAACTGCCTCGCTCGTTAAAGTAGCATCCGAGATAGCAGCAGGTTCTGGATCAGCACTAGATGAGGCAGGCAGTTCAATAAAATCAACCGGAAGCACTGCCTGAGAAGCACCGTGAGAGGGAGAACGATGGGATGCAGCTTCTACCAGACCAACTAGAATGAGATGCAACAGAATCGACCCCCCAGCTAGAAAAAGCCAAAACCAAGGAGGACGCGCTTGCGGTTTGCGATTTGCGACTCGTGTAATATTAGTTTGATGATTGCAGTGACTCATTCAGAATACTGGATAGTAAAGCACCCTTAATTGATCCTATCAAGCCTTGATCGCAAACGGAGACCCTTCACCAGTTGGGATCACTCTAAACCATTCGGGGCGCAACAACATCCGTATGAGAATGTAGCCTTAATTGCAGCGATGTCGAGATTAGGAAATGCAGGTTAGAAGCCAATGTCTGATGCGCCTGTTTTTAATTCATCTACCTCTGATTCATCTACTTCTGATTCACCTGCCAAAGTTTTCGCCTACATTACCCATCAAAATCGCCTGTTGGTATTTAGTCATCCTGATTGTTCGGCGGCGGGAATTCAGGTGCCTGCCGGAACAGTAGAGCCAGGTGAAACGCTCCAAGCGGCTATATTGCGGGAGGCTTACGAAGAAACAGGTTTATTGAAGTTAAAACTGATCGGCTATCTTGGCAGTTGCACTTACGATATGTCTCCATGGGGCGGCCCTGCATCTCAGCAGCGGCATTTTTTCCATTTAGAGTGGGAGCCTGTAGAAAGGGAAGGCGAGCCTATTCATTCATGGCAACATTACGAAACCAGTGGCGGCAAGCGTTACCCAATTCTATTCGAGTTGTTTTGGGTAGCGTTACCGGAAGATGTGCCTAAATTAATTGCAGGTCATGATCAAATGCTTTCTAAGCTTCTGTTGCATCAGTATCAGTGAATCCTTGAAGATTGTCTATAGAATAGGCTTAAGAATATATTGAAATAATTACTATCTCAGAGTTTGTTGAATCGCTGCGTGTACGAATAGAGATAATCTAAGCCTAGTCGAAAATCTATAAATTATGAAATGGGCTAGATATAGCAGTCCTCTGTAAGTGATGAGAAATAGCTGTGTTAGATCCCCCAATTCTCCAAGAATCCGGGAATTTGGCGTAGAAGTGTGATCAGCCTTTCTCACCGTGGCTTTTCGCTGAAAATCAAATAGGCTGCTCCGGCTAGTAGCATAGCAGCGAAGAAGTAATTGCGAGTAATTGGCACTTTCATGTAGGTGACGCTAAACCCTGCAAACACCAGCATGGTGATCACTTCCTGCATCACTTTGAGTTGAGGCAGGCTGAAATATGCTGCCCCAATTCGGTTTGCTGGAACCTGAAAGCAATATTCAAAGAAAGCAATCGACCAACTTAGCGCAATCGCAATCCAGAGTGGGGCAGCCTTGAGATCTCTGAGATGCCCATACCAAGCAAAAGTCATGAAAACGTTAGAGACTAGCAAAAGGGCAACTGATTTGAGCATAGATTGGGCATGACTGGGTAGGAACGGATTGACGGATTGTACTTTGACTGCATGAAAAATCATCAGAACTAGATTGAGTAGATTAATAGATTGAGATGCAGTTCTGTGCTGAATTGAGTCAGCTTCATCAACACAACTGACCCAACCATGTTACGATCTATGGCAATTCTGATTGTGTTGGAGAGGTAATCGAAGTCATGGAAGTGGCGCTATTGCTGGCAAAACTGCCCGAAGCTTACGCAATTTTTGATCCCCTGGTTGATGTCCTGCCGGTGATTCCGGTGTTTTTCTTGCTGCTAGCGTTTGTTTGGCAAGCGTCAGTGGGTTTCAGATAAGTTACAAAATTTTCGATTCTTTTTAATCTAATAAAATTCCTGGGCGCAATCGACAAGCGCCTTTTTTGTTGGAGAGCCGCCGCTCTGCTTCTACGTCCGACTGGGAGCGGCAAACCGACTGAGATCCCCCTAAGGATCGTAGATTGAATCAATCCCTTGACTGGACGGGCGGGTTGAGCAAATCAAATGGGGCATCCGGCAATCGATTTGACCGCAAAACCCCGCCCCTGCTATCGAACTGATTTCATTCCCCACTTCTTAGGAGATTTCTAGGAA